>JAUSCY010000103.1 GCA_030650995.1 Sheuella sp.
GCAGATGGTCATCAAACTCCTGGCACCTATCGCCATGGAAGAAGGTCTGCGTTTTGCACTTCGCGAAGGTGGCCGTACTGTTGGCGCCGGCGTCGTTGCAAAAATTCTGAAGTAATTTTAGTTTAGTGCGGGCAGGTTCCCATGAGGGTCCCTGCCTTTTTTAGCAGTGCAGGTATAGGGGCGTAGCTCAATTGGCAGAGCGTCGGTCTCCAAAACCGAAGGTTGGGGGTTCGAGGCCCTCCGCCCCTGCCACCGCCGAAATAAAATTTGTGAGTTGCACATTTTTAGTGTGCTCACGTTGAAAAATATGTCGAACACCACGATCGTAACCGTTTCAAGTACTGCAGACCGACTTAAACTCGGTTTGTCCGTGCTTGTCATCATTGCAGGCATAGTTGGATATTCATATTTTGAATCCAAGTTGCCGATGGTCGCACGCATAGCGATTTTTGTTGCAAGCTTAGTACTTGCAGGATTGATTGCCTGGTCAAGCGAGACCGGACGTCGAACCATTGCATTTGCACAAGAGTCATATAACGAAGTTAAGCGCGTAACCTGGCCAACACGCAAAGAAACTATGCAGATGACTGGCATCGTGTTTGCTTTTGTTGCGATCATGGGCCTGTTTCTGTGGATCCTCGACAAGTCTGTTGAGTGGTTGCTGTTCAGTGTGCTGCTCGGCTGGAAATAACAAGGACGATCCATGAGTAAACGTTGGTATGTCGTTCATGTCTATTCCGGCATGGAAAAAAGTGTTCACAAGGCGATGCTTGAAAGAATTGAGCGCGCTGGTTTGCAAACTTCGTTTGGCAAAGTACTCGTGCCATCTGAAGAAGTTGTAGAAATGAAAGGTGGCCAGAAGTCAATTTCTGAGCGTCGTATTTTCCCAGGCTATGTTCTGGTAGAGATGGACCTCACAGATGAAACCTGGCACGTAATTAAAAACACGCCACGCGTGACAGGTTTTCTGGGTGGGTCGGGTAACCGTCCAACCCCCATTTCTGAAAAAGAAGTGGCAAAGATCATGTCGCAAATGGAAGAAGGTGTGGAAAAGCCGCGTCCAAAAGTCCTCTTCGAAGTGGGCGAAATGGTACGTGTCAAAGAAGGCCCTTTTGCAGATTTCAACGGCAACGTCGAAGAAGTCAATTACGAAAAAAGCAAAGTGCGCGTTTCAGTGGCAATTTTTGGTCGCTCTACACCGGTTGAGCTGGATTTCAGTCAGGTTGAAAAAACCTAATTTTTATTAACCCCGGGGAGCTTGGACCCAAAAGGTCTGTGCGTTTGAACCCGTAAGGAGAAAAGCATGGCGAAGAAAATCGTCGGCTTCATCAAGCTGCAAGTTCCAGCTGGTAAAGCTAACCCATCACCACCAATCGGCCCTGCCCTCGGTCAGCGCGGTTTGAATATTATGGAATTTTGTAAGGCATTTAACGCTAAGACCCAGGGTCTTGAGCCAGGCCTTCCAATTCCTGTCGTGATCACAGCGTTTGCAGACAAGAGCTTTACTTTCATCATGAAGACGCCCCCAGCGTCGATTCTGATCAAGAAAGCTGCAGGTCTGCAAAAAGGTTCGCCACGTCCGCATACCGACAAAGTTGGTAAGTTGACACGCGCACAAGCTGAAGAAATTGCAAAAGCCAAAGCACCTGACCTGACGGCAGCTGATTTGGACGCCGCTGTGCGCACCATCGCTGGTAGCGCACGTAGCATGGGCATCACGGTAGAGGGTCTCTGATCATGGCAAAACTTTCAAAACGACTCGCCGCGATAGCAGCAAAAATCGACCGCGAAAAAATGTATCCCGTCACTGAAGCAATCACCCTTGTTAAAGAGTGTGCAACTGCTAAATTTGACGAATCAATCGATATCGCAGTTCAGCTCGGTATTGACCCAAAGAAATCTGACCAGCTCGTTCGTGGCTCTGTCGTGTTGCCAGCTGGCACCGGCAAGTCTGTACGTGTGGCGGTGTTTGCACAAGGCGACAAGGCTGAACAAGCTAAAGCTGCTGGTGCTGACATTGTCGGCATGGAAGATCTTGCTGAGCAAATCAAAGGCGGCACGTTCAACTTTGACGTTGTGATCGCTTCACCAGACACCATGCGTATTGTTGGTACGCTTGGTCAGATCCTCGGCCCACGCGGTTTGATGCCTAACCCCAAAGTGGGTACCGTGACACCCGATGTCGCCCAGGCTGTCAGAAACGCTAAAGCAGGTCAGGTTCAGTACCGTACTGACAAAGCAGGTATTGTTCACGCAACAATCGGCCGTGCATCATTCGGCGTTGAGCAGTTGCAGAGCAACCTGGCTGCATTGGTCGATGCTTTACAAAAAGCACGCCCCTCTGCATCAAAAGGCATTTACCTGCGTAAGCTTGCTGTTTCATCCACGATGGGTGGCGGTGCGCGCGTAGAAATAGCTTCACTGACAGCAGCTTAATAACTGTTGTTTGTTTTACAAGACTTTGGGCTGCATCCGGATGTAACTGGATGTTGCTGTCAAAGACCGCTGGAGCAGCGAATAGTGATGTGGAATCCTTCCATTTAACTTTCAATGCTTAATCCCAGGATGTTACTGGATCCAGCGCAGACGGCGCCCTTGGAAGATTTCTAGTAAAGATTTCGACCAGGATCGCCGCATTCGGTTGATGCAAGGGAATTTTCCCAAGCATCTTTTGATGGAGTGTTCAAACCGTGAGTCTCAATCGTCAAGAGAAAGCGATCGTAATCGAAGAAGTCACGACGCAAGTCGCGACCGCTCAATCGATTGTGGTTGCAGAGTACCGTGGTCTGGACGTCGCCTCTGTTACCGTACTGCGCAAAACGGCGCGTGAATCGGGCGTTTACCTTCGAGTTCTTAAAAACTCGCTGGCTCGCCGAGCTATTGTTGGCACACCTTTCGAGGCCCTGTCATCGCAGCTCACCGGTCCACTGATCTATGGCATTAGTGCCGATCCGGTCAACGCTGCAAAAGTACTTTCAACATTTGCGAAAACCAACGACAAGCTCGTCATTAAGGCTGGCTCACTGCCAAATAGCCTTCTTGATGCGAATGGTGTAACGGCTCTGGCCACTATGCCTTCACGCGAAGAGTTGCTTTCGAAACTGTTGGGCACTATGCAAGCCCCGATCGCGACGTTTGTACGTACCCTCAACGAAATTCCAACCAAGTTCGTGCGTGGCCTCGCAGCCGTACGCGACCAGAAAGAAGCCGCTTAATTGCGACTTCAGGAATTTTATTGAACGACAAGCGATACCAACCCCTGGCTAATTATTAAATCTGGAGTTCTACAAATGGCTAACAAAGCTGAAATCCTCGACGCAGTCGCAAACATGACTGTTCTGGAACTGTCCGAACTGATCAAAGAAATGGAAGAGAAGTTTGGCGTGTCTGCAGCTGCTGCTGCAGTCGCTGTTGCTGCTCCTGCTGCTGGTGCTGCTGCTGTTGCTGAAGAGCAGACAGAGTTCAACGTCATGTTGCTCGAAGCTGGCGCAAACAAAGTTAGCGTTATTAAAGCTGTTCGCGAAATCACCGGTCTTGGCCTGAAAGAAGCTAAAGATCTGGTTGACGGCGCACCAAAAGCTGTAAAAGAAGCAGTTTCTAAAGCTGATGCTGAAGCAGCTAAGAAGAAGCTCGAAGAAGCTGGCGCTAAGGTTGAATTGAAGTAAACCTTGCCGGTAATCGCCCGGGGAAAGCTCCAAGCATTCCCCGGGCTTTTGCGCTTTCAGAAAACCCCTCTCGAAAACGGGGTCAATGCTCAGGCAAGCCTGAAGTAGGACAACCGGTTAGTCGGGTTTTCTGAAGTCGTTAGAAGTACTAGCAGTAAAAAGTAGTATCCAAATTTTAGTAGACCCTGTGGCCGTGGTTGACGGCCTATGACCTCGAGTCGGAGTGCTCATGCCTTACTCGTTTACCGAAAAAAAGCGCATCCGCAAAAGCTTCGCCAAGCGTGAGGACGTGCAAGACGTTCCTTACCTGCTTGCGACACAGCTTCAATCATACCTAACCTTCTTGCAAGCCGACACCTCACCTTCTGCCCGAAAAGAGCAGGGGTTGCAGGCTGCCTTCAGTTCAATCTTTCCGATCGTCAGCCACAACAATATGGCCCGACTCGAGTTCGTCAGCTACGGCTTGGGCGAACCCGTGTTCGATGTCAAAGAGTGTCAGCTGCGCGGTCTGACTTACGCATCACCTTTGCGTGCAAAAGTGCGTCTGGTCCTGCTCGACCGTGAGGTCAGCAAGCCAACCGTTAAAGAAGTCAAAGAGCAGGAAGTTTACATGGGCGAAATTCCGCTCATGACGAACACCGGTTCCTTTGTCATCAACGGTACAGAACGCGTAATTGTGTCGCAGTTGCATCGTTCGCCCGGCGTGTTCTTTGAACATGATCGCGGCAAAACGCACAGTTCAGGCAAGCTGCTGTTTTCAGCACGCGTGATCCCTTACCGTGGCTCATGGCTTGACTTCGAGTTCGATCCGAAAGACGTACTGTTCTTCCGTGTCGACCGTCGTCGTAAGATGCCTGTCACCATCTTGCTCAAAGCAATCGGAATGACTCCTGAGTCTATCCTTGCACACTTCTTTGAATTCGATCAGTTCGAAATCAAACCTGAAGGCGCAATGATGGAGTTCGTCGGCGATCGCTGGAAAGGCGAGATGGCACGATTTGATATTAAAGATCGTACCGGTAAAGTCCTTGTTGAAAAAGATAAGCGCGTAAATGCTAAGCATCTGCGTGATATCGCAACAGCGAAAATCGACCGTATTTCGGTGCCTGAAGATTTCCTGATCGGCCGTATGTTCGCGACTAATATCGTCGATGCAGAAACCGGTGAGTTAATCGCTGCAGCGAATGACGAAATTACAGAATCGACATTGGTAGCACTGCGTGCTGCTGATGTAAAAACAATCCAGACGCTATACACCAATGATCTGGATTGCGGTCCTTATATTTCGCAAACATTGCGAGCCGATGAAACAGCCGATCAGATGGCTGCGCGCGTGGCGATCTATCGCATGATGCGCCCTGGCGAGCCGCCAACGGAAGACGCTGTCGAAGCATTGTTCCAACGCTTGTTCTACAGCGAAGAAACATACGATTTGTCACGCGTAGGCCGCATGAAAGTCAACAGCCGTCTGGGCCGTGGTGATGACATCACTGGTCCCATGACACTGACTGATGACGATATTCTCAAGACTATCGGCATTCTGGTTGAGTTACGAAACGGCCATGGCCAGATTGATGATATCGATCACCTCGGTAACCGTCGTGTACGTTGTGTTGGCGAATTAGCTGAAAACCAGTTCCGCGCTGGGCTTGTACGTGTTGAGCGTGCAGTCAAAGAGCGTCTGGGTCAGGCTGAGACAGAAAACCTGATGCCGCATGATCTGATTAACTCCAAGCCGATCTCGGCTGCAATTAAAGAGTTCTTCGGTTCGAGCCAGCTCTCGCAGTTTATGGATCAAACCAACCCGCTTTCTGAAATTACGCACAAGCGTCGTGTTTCAGCACTCGGACCCGGCGGTTTGACCCGAGAGCGTGCAGGCTTTGAAGTCCGTGACGTGCATCCAACGCACTACGGCCGCGTCTGCCCGATCGAAACACCAGAAGGCCCGAACATCGGCCTGATCAACTCCATGGCGCTGTATGCACGTCTGAACGAATATGGCTTTCTCGAAACGCCATATCGTAAAGTCGTCGACTCGTCCGTGACTGATCAGATCGAATATCTCTCGGCCATCGAAGAAAGTAATTACGTGATTGCTCAGGCTAACGCCGAGCTCAGCGAAACCGGTAAATTTACCGATGAGCTGGTCGCTTGCCGTCAGGCTGGTGAGACACTGTTGACCGCACCTGTAAACGTTCACTACATGGACGTCGCACCTTCACAGATCGTTTCAGTTGCAGCATCACTGATTCCGTTCCTTGAGCATGACGACGCAAACCGTGCACTGATGGGCGCAAACATGCAACGTCAGGCAGTACCTTGCCTGCGTCCTGAAAAACCAGTTGTCGGTACGGGCGTTGAGCGCACCGTGGCCGTTGACTCGGGTACTACTGTTCAGGCTTTGCGTGGCGGTATTGTGGATCACGTTGATGCAGACCGCATAGTGATTCGCGTGAACGACGAAGAAAACGTCGCAGGTGAAGTTGGCGTTGATATCTACAACCTGATCAAGTACACACGCTCGAACCAGAACACGAACATTAACCAGCGCCCTATCGTGCGACGTGGTGATCGTGTTGCTCGAGGCGACGTACTGGCTGATGGCGCATCAACAGACCTGGGCGAATTGGCTCTGGGTCAGAACATGCTGATCGCATTTATGCCATGGAACGGCTACAACTTCGAAGATTCAATTTTGATCTCTGAAAAAGTTGTGGCTGATGATCGTTACACTTCGATTCACATCGAAGAGCTGACGGTTGTGGCACGCGACACCAAGCTTGGTCCTGAAGAAATCACACGCGACATTAGCAACCTGGCTGAAACCCAACTCAACCGTCTGGATGACTCGGGTATTGTTCACATCGGTGCTGAAGTGCGCGCTGACGATGTGCTCGTCGGCAAGGTCACGCCAAAAGGCGAGACCCAGCTGACACCAGAAGAAAAACTGCTGCGTGCTATTTTTGGTGAAAAAGCCTCTGACGTGAAAGATACGTCGCTGCGTGTACCTTCGGGTATGGTCGGCACGGTCATTGACGTGCAAGTCTTCACCCGTGAAGGCATCGTGCGCGACAAGCGTGCGCAGGCCATCATTGATGATGAGTTGCGCCGTTATCGCCAGGACTTGAACGATCAGCTGCGTATCGTTGAAAACGACACGTTTGACCGTATCGAAAAACTGCTGATCAGCAAGACTGTCAATGGCGGTCCACGCAAGCTTGCCAAAGGCACCGTGATCACCAAGGAATATCTGGTTGATCTGGATCGCTGGCAGTGGTTTGACATCCGTTTGTCCGATGAGGCGCATGCGGTTGTTCTCGAGCAAGCCAAAGAGTCACTTGAGCAGAAGCGTCACCAGTTTGACCTGGCCTTCGAAGAAAAGCGCAAGAAACTCACCCAGGGCGATGAGCTGCCACCAGGCGTGCTCAAGATGATCAAGGTTTACCTTGCCGTCAAACGCCGTCTGCAACCTGGCGACAAGATGGCTGGTCGTCACGGTAACAAAGGTGTGGTTTCGCGTATTACTCCTGTCGAAGACATGCCACACATGGCTGACGGTACCCCTGCCGACATCGTACTGAATCCGCTGGGCGTGCCTTCGCGGATGAACGTTGGTCAGGTGCTGGAAGTCCAGCTGGGCTGGGACGCTAAAGGTCTGGGCCAGCGTATTGGTGATATGTTGCGTGACCAGCAAAAGATTGAAGTCAAGAAAATCCGTACATATCTTGACCGCGTCTATAACGGCACAGGCACGAGCGCACGTCTTGAAGAATTGACCGATGACGACATCGTTGAATTGGCTCAAAACTTAAAGAGTGGTGTTCCATTCGCGACCCCCGTCTTTGACGGTGCGACCGAACAAGAAATCACAAAGATGCTCGAGCTCGCGTATCCGGAAGAAGTCGCCCGCCAAATGGGCCTGACAGAAAGCCGCACGCAAGCCTGGCTGTATGACGGTCGTACTGGTGAACAGTTCGAACGCCCAGTCACGATGGGTTACATGCACTACCTCAAACTGCACCATCTGGTCGATGACAAGATGCATGCGCGTTCGACCGGCCCTTACTCGCTTGTGACTCAGCAGCCGCTGGGTGGTAAGGCGCAGTTCGGTGGTCAGCGTTTCGGTGAGATGGAAGTGTGGGCTCTCGAGGCATACGGCGCGTCCTATACGCTGC
>JAUSCY010000120.1 GCA_030650995.1 Sheuella sp.
CAGCGTGCATGCTGAATTGACTGTGCATGCGTGAAGCTTGTTTCATCAAAAGGTTCTGTATAGCCAACAATGAAAGCTGGCTCCACATGCGTGGCCCCGAGCTTTGCCAGGCTCTCAAGCATCGTTGGGAAGGCATGACCATCGTAGGGTGCACCTGAAACAGAAATAATCCTGTCGGTACTGTATTTACGTGAGATCTCATTGAATGCTTGCATGAATCAACCTTTTTATTTTTGTAGTGGCCGAGATCATCGCAATTGAATTGATTGCGTGATGCCAGACCACTCGTGATTCTTATCGGTTGAAGCATTCAGTGCAAATGATTAATTATCAATAGCAGTTGAATTTAATTCATGTTGCAAGACAGCATTTTTGAGCGGGGATGGCGCGCTTTCCTGTGTTTGATCCCCCCGCCCGGTAAGATAGCGTGCGCTATTCCAGAAATTTCGCAAAGCCAGAAACCGGCTCACGTTCGCTGATCAGGCTATTTTCAATACGCGAGTGATCTGCAAAACCAAGTGCCAAGCCACAAATCACAATTTCGCTTTCTGGTATGCCTGTTACTTCACGAATGACCGGGTGAAAGCGATTAAAGGCTGCTTGCGCGCAAGTGTCCATCTGTCTGCCGCGCGCAGCCACCATGAAATTTTGCAGGAAACAACCAAAATCGAGCCACGAACCCGTGTTCATTGTTCGATCCATAGTGAATATGATCCCGACAGGCGCATCAAAAAAAAGATAGTTTCGACCGTGCTGGGCATGCATGCCGGCCTTGTCTTCACGTCCAAGTCCAAGTAGCTTGTATAAATCCAGACCAACTTTGCGACGACGCTCAATGTATGGGGAATCCCAGATGTCCGGGTAGTAGCGATAATCTTCGGTTAACGTTTCGAATTTGGATTTGTCGTGATAAATCTTCATGATTTCATCGGATAGTCGGGTTTTGATCCCCCCCGTTAATACATAGGCTTTCCAAGGCTGTGTGTTGGAGCCTGAGGGGGCACGCGCTGCCACCTCGAGCATTCTTTCGATATCCTCGCGAGCAATGGGCGTTGGCAGGAACGCGCGCATGGAGTGTCGTGATGTAATCGCTTCGTCAACGATTTGCTGTTCTTTTGTCTGAATCATTCTTTTTTTCTCATTCAAAACGAAGGCCTGCTTCGGCCTTCTTTATTAGTAATGCAGGTGGATTAAAACGCGTGCCGTATTTTGCAGCAAGCTCACGCGCGCGCAAAGTAAATTTTTCAAGCCCATACTGGTTGACGAATTGGATCGCACCCCCTGTCCACTTCGGGAAACCAATCCCCATAATGGATCCTATGTTTGCATCGCGCACAGACTCTAAGACGCCTTCTTCCATGCAGCGGATTGTTTCGATCGCCTGAATAAACAGGATCCGGTCTTTCATATCCTGATAAGGAATTTCTAGTGTGCCGCCACCAAAGTGTGACGAAAGCTCAGGCCAGAGGAATTTTTTACCTGCTGTAGGGTATTCATAAAATCCTCCTCCACCCGCGCGTCCTGGTCGTTTGAGGAGATTGACCATTTTTTCAACAACAGCATCGGCCGCATGGGGCTGATAGGTTTTACCTTCAGACTCCAAGTCGATTTTGGTTTGTTGTGTGACTGAAATAGACAGCGCCATCGATACTTCATCTGCTACGGCAAGAGGGCCGACTGGCATACCGACCTCTACACTGGCTTGTTCGATCAGCGCTGGATCCGCACCGTCAGCAAGCATGCTGATTCCCTCATTTCTGAAGGTTCTGAATACTCTTGAGGTAAAGAACCCGCGACTATCATTGACAACAATAGGCGTCTTGCCTATTTGCATGACATAGTCGTAAGCACGTGCCAGTGTTTCGGGGGATGTTTTAGCCCCTTTGATGATTTCAACCAGTGGCATTTTGTCTACTGGCGAAAAGAAATGCAGTCCGATGAAGTTGGAAGGGTGGTTCGAGGCGAGCGCCAATCCTGTAATAGGTAGCGTCGAGGTGTTTGAGGCCATGATGCCATTTATAATGAGCATAGGCTCAGCTTCTTTTGTGACAAGGGCTTTGAGTTCACGTTTTTCAAAGACGGCCTCGATGATCAGGTCACAGCCTTCCAAAGCCGTTGCCTGATCGGTAGGCGTAATGAGTGACAGAATCGCATCGCGCTTGGCTTCAGTGAGCAATCCTTTTTCAATTCTTTTATTCAAAAGTTTTTCAGTGTAGGACTTGCCTTTATCAGCGGCAGCCATCGATACATCTTTAAGTACTGTCGGTATTCCCCGCATTACGTTTGCATAGGTGATGCCAGCGCCCATCAGACCTGCGCCAAGCACGCCTACCTTTTTAAAAGTAACTTTTGGCAATTGGGCCGGACGACTTTTCCCCGACCTGATCTCACCCATCTGAAAAAAGAAGGTATTGATCATGTTTTTCGAAACAGGGTGGGTGACCAGCTGCGTCATATATTTGGCTTCAATATGCAGCGCAGTGTCAATGTCTACCATCAACCCTTCTCGTGCTGCGGCGAGAATTGCCACAGGCGCAGGCATGCAGCCGTGATATTTTTTCTCAAGCGCTTCGGAGGTAAGTTTGATGAACTCCACAAGTTCTGGCGTGTCAGGCGTTCCCCCTGGGACTTTGAACCCCTCTCTATCCCACGGCTGGACTGGATGAGGATTATTTTTAATCCAGTTACGAGCCAGGGTGAGAAGCTCTTCTTGATCCTTCGCAAGACCATTGAGTAAACCGCTGCTCAATGCCTCTGAAGGGTTGACGATCTTACCTTCCATCACGTAAGGCAGCGCGGCTTTCAAGCCAAGTAAACGGCTCATGCGCACTACACCGCCAGCTCCTGGTAGCAGGCCCAGGGTCACCTCAGGCAAGCCCAGCATGATTTTGTCGTCGTTCAGGCAAAAGCGCGCATGGCTCATCAGGCATAGCTCCCAGCCCCCACCGAGTGCCGTACCATTAATCGCTGCGACAACAGGCTTACCCAGTTTTTCCAGCAATCGATGTTCCAGTTTTGTGGTGACGGAACGTTTGAAAAAGTCTTCTGATTGCTCCGGGGTGACTGCCATCAGATCTTTAAGATTACCCCCTGCAAAAAAAGTTTTTTTAGCTGAAGTCAGAATGACTCCGGCAATCTGGTCTCGTTCAGCCACCAGTCGGCCAATGACATCGCTGAAGGCTTGTTTGAAAGCCACGGTCATGGTGTTGGCTGATTGGTCGGGCGCATCAAAGGTCAGCGTGACAATGCCATCTGCTGCTTTTTCAAATTTAATGGGGTTCATCAAGGTCTCGGTCATTATTAGTTGAATTCTTCTTCCAAGATAATAACGCTGTCCGGAGCAGCCATTTGACGGGATGTATACACTAATGGGAAATATAGACAAAACGGCAGATGGCTTTTTTCCTGAACAACGCCATGTGCCGGCATCTGCAACGGAGACTCACATGGCTGGACCACTGCAAGGGGTAAAAATTATTGAGATGGCCGGATTGGGGCCTGCTCCCTTTGCCTGTATGTTGTTGGCTGATCTAGGGGCTGAGGTGATCTGTATCGATCGGCCCATGTCGAAAAAGGCTAGTCCTGAGGAAAATCATACAAACATATTGCGGCGCGGAAAGAAATCAATTGTTATAGACATGAAACGCCCAGCGGCTGTTCAGACGGTTTTAAGCCTGATTGCAGGGGCAGATGTGCTGATAGAGGGGTTTCGACCCGGTGTGATGGAGCGTTTGGGGCTGGGACCTGAGATTTGTATGGCGCAGAACCCGGCGTTAGTCTTTGGCAGAATGACTGGCTGGGGGCAAAACGGACCGCTTTCACAAGCAGCGGGACACGATATTAATTACATCGCTTTGTCTGGAGCGCTGCATGCAGTAGGGACTGCTGAGCAGCCGATCGTGCCCTTGAATCTGGTTGGGGATTTTGGTGGTGGTGCCATGTTGCTGGTTGCGGGGGTGCTGTCTGCATTGATTCATGCGCGCTCAACAGGCCGTGGTCAGGTGGTGGATGCGGCCATGACGGATGGATCGGCGTTGTTAATGAGCATGATGTACGGATTTATGGCCTCTGGTCAGTGGAAAGATCAACGCGCAAGCAATATGCTGGACGGCGGAGCACATTTTTACGGTACCTATCAATGTTCGGACGGTAAGTGGGTTGCAATTGGTTCAATCGAACCGCAGTTTTATGCTCTGCTGATTGAGAAATCGGGATTGAAAGGGGTCGATATGACCGCGCAGCGCAATCCTGCCACGTGGCCCGAAATGAAATCCAGGCTCGCCGAGGTTTTTGCGACGCGTACCCAGTCGCAATGGTGTCTGCTGATGGAAGGTACTGATATCTGTTTTGCTCCGGTGCTTGGCATGAAAGAAGCGGCGGATCATCCTCACAATATCGCGCGCCAAACTTTTTGTGAAGTAGATGGGGTATTGCAGCCATCGCCTGCGCCCAGATTCAGTCATACCGCATCTGAAATTTTGCATCCACCGGTGCAGACTGGTACACATACAATTGAAGTACTTGGCAAGCTAGGCTTGAGCGAAGCAGAAATTAACGCTTTGGGTGGTTAGTACCCGAATTCCGGATTTTATAAATAATAAATTGTTATGGAGATAGTTAAATGTCCAACGACACAGTAGAAGCATTCAGGGATAGTGCACGTGACTTTTTGAGCCGGGCTCAGACAATTTCCCGTTTGCGTACTTTGCGAGAGAGTAAAGAGGGCTTTGACCGCGCGAGCTGGCAGTCTCTCGCAAATGCTGGCTGGCCGGCAGTTTTTGTTTCAGAGCAGGATGGTGGTCTGGGTCTGCATTTGCGTGAAATGTCCGCAATAGCTGAAGAAGTTGGAAAGCATCTTTTACCTGAGCCCTATATCGCTTCAGCCGTTCAGGCAACTGTCGCCTTGTCCCGCATGCCGCAGGGCGCATTGCGCTCCATTCTCCTTGAGCAACTTTGCGCGGGGGAGTTGATTGCCGGTTTGGCGTGGCAGGAGCAGCTAGGACAACTCTCGTGCGATCAAATCACCACCCTCGCACAGGCAAGTCAGGACGGTTTTACCTTAAATGGTCTCAAGCGCTTTGTCGTACCGGGGCCTGGCGCGGATGGCTGGCTCACACTTGCTATTGAAGGCACCCGGCCCATGCTGGTTTGGTTACCCGCGGATACTGATGGTATTTCAGCTTCTGATGTGCGCTGTGTTGACGGCTCCATCATGCGTGAATTATCAATGAAGAATGTTTTCGTTCCTGCTTCGCATGTCCTGGCCGCCGGACCGATGGTAACGCTGGCTGTTAATGAGGCCAATGACTATGCTCGCATTATCCAGTCCGCAGAGTTGCTCGGGGTGATGCGTCATACCTTGGCCGTGACGATAGAGTATTTGAATACGCGTAAACAGTTTGGTCGACAAATTGGTAGTTTTCAGGCCCTCAAGCATCGTGCAGTCGATGCGTATATTCAGGTTGAGTTGTCAGCGGCGTGTCTGAATGAGGTATTGGGTCAGATGGAGCAGGGCGGCTCAGGATCACTGCTTTCGAGCCGGGTCAAGGCGCGCTGCGTGAGTGCAGCATTGCTGGTGACGCGAATGGCGATCCAGTTTCATGGCGCAATGGGTTATACGGACGAATGTGATGTCGGGCTGTATTTCAAACGCGCACTGTATCTTTCTTCGTGGCTGGGTAATGTTGAGCAGCATCGCAAACGTTATTTTCGTGAATGCCCGCCCGAGGTTGCGCTCGATGCCTCAGCGCTGTCAACCGAGTTTCCGAAGGATGCTGATTGGGAAAATATGCCTGAGGCTGATTTCCGTAACATGCTGAGGGGTTTCTACAGTAAAAACTACCCTGAACACATGCGCAACGTGCCACGACGTCTGTACTGGCACGAAATCAAAGACTGGTACATGACCCTGTCCAGACAAGGATGGGTTGCGCCCGCCTGGCCTAAACAATTCGGAGGCATGGGCTTGCCACCAGAAAAAATGATTGCCTACGTGGAAGAGCAGGAGCAATATGGCGTCGCTCGCGCGCCTGACATGGGTGTGGTCATGATCGGCCCATTGTTGATTCAGCGTGGCAGTTCTGAGCAACAACAAAAATTCTTGCCAAAAATCATTAGTGGTGAACATGTGTGGTGTCAGGGATACTCTGAGCCTGGTGCAGGTTCAGACCTCGCCGCCTTGCGAACCGAAGCGGTCATTGATGGCAATGAGTATGTAGTCAATGGCCAGAAAATCTGGACTACGCTGGCACAGGATGCCACACACATGTTTGCACTGGTACGCACAGATAAAGATGCTAAAAAACAGTCTGGGATCAGCTTTTTACTGATTGATCTTAAAGCGCCTGGAATCACTATCAGAAAAATTAAGGATATCGGTGGTCACGAGGAGTTTTGCGAGGTGTTCCTCGATAATGTTCGCGTACCGGCAGAAAATCTGGTTGGCGAAATCAATCAAGGCTGGACAATCGCTAAAGCTTTGCTGGGTTTTGAGCGAATCTTTTTAGGCAGTCCAAAACAATCGCGTTATGCCCTGAGCCAGCTTAATGCCGTGGCTGAACATCTGGACTTGATGTCTGAGCCCGTGTTTGCCTCTAAATACGCAGAGCTGATGCTCGACGTCGCGGATCAGGTCGCGGCCTATACGCATTTTGCAGATATAGTTAAACGTAGCGAGCCTTTGCCGCCTAGCGTTTCCTTGCTTAAGATCTGGGGAACTGATACCTACCAGAGAATTTGTATGCTGCTTGTCGATTCTGCGCAAGAGCATGGCGGCACCGGTCAGACGAATGATCTGGGTAATGAAGGCTTTAATATTCCCGCGATTCTTTTTAATGCGATTCCCTCGACCATTTACGGTGGGAGCACAGAGATTCAAAAAGAAATTATTTCAAAGAACGTCCTGAGGCTGCCTGACTAATCGAGCAGATGCCTTGCTACTTTATTGAATATCATCATTAACAGGAGTGGTTGTTTTGGAAGCCATTAATTTTGAAATAGTGAACGGCGTAGCAACACTCACGCTCAATCGCCCAACGCGTAAAAATGCGATTGACGGTGTCATGCGTGAAGAGCTCAAAGAGGTCATCTTTTCTTTGCCCAAACGACGTGACTTACGCGCCCTGATCATTACGGGGGCTGGTGGGACGTTTTGCGCAGGCGGCGATATCAGTGTGATGGGCGCGGGCACCCTGTCACCCGAGGAGGGGCGCGAACGGATGCGGCATGACTATTTGTCCTGGATCGAGACCTTGCTGCGCCTGGAGGTCCCCGTGATTGCTGCGGTGGAGGGCGCTGCTTTTGGCGCTGGATTTAGTTTGGCTTTGACCGCTGATATTGTGCTTGCTGCTCCAAATAGTCGCTTTTGTTTATCGTTTATGCGCCTGGGGTTGATACCGGATTGTGCGGCGTTCTATACGTTGCCTCGAATCGTTGGGGTACAGCGTGCAAAAGAGCTGGCCTTTTCCGCACGCGAACTCAATGCCGATCAGGCGCAACAGTTAGGTATCGTGCTGGAGATTGCACCGCAGGGCAGGGTGCTGGAACGTGCGCAGCAAATGGCTGCCTGTTTTGCCGATGCGGCCCCGACAGCTCTTGCATTGACCAAGCGTGCAATGAATGTTTCCTTGAATAGTTCTCTGGACGCGATGATGGATATCGAGGCAACTGGACAGGCTGTTTCTCGAACGACGCAATGGCACACAGATGCAGTCCAGCGTTTTCTGAATAAACAGCCATCGGCATTCCAGTGGCCTCTGAGTCTTGATTAAGTGATGTTCGCTTCCTCGCGTGATACCGGCAGGATTCCCGTCATTGCAGTGCTGGGAATGCCAGGGAGCGGTAAAACTTATTTCTTGAATCATCTGCTTCGCTCCCCGGGCCTGGCAAACTCGATTGT
>JAUSCY010000122.1 GCA_030650995.1 Sheuella sp.
CAACAAACGGTAACCGAACGGTAACCAGAAAGAGTATTTACGCAACCAAACAAAAAGGGTTAGCTTCTTTTGAAAGCTAACCCCTTGATATATCTGGTCGGAACGGAAGGATTCGAACCTTCGACCCCTTGCACCCCATGCAAGTGCGCTACCAGGCTGCGCTACGCCCCGAAAGATCGAAAGTATAGCAGAGGCAGGAAATATTTGCCTGCAGCATTACCTAGCAATCAACTGTGCAAGTCTAGCTGACCCGTGCTGGCACCAGACTCTGAAACAGAAGCAAGTAAATCACGGATGCTGAGCAACTCACCACGAAGATTAAGAAGCTCCTGCGCTGTCAGACGTACTGCTGCATCTGGGTCCTGCGGTGTCTCTCTGCCATCGCCCAGACGGTTTCGCGCTCCACTGATCGTAAATCCTTGCTCGTATAGCAGCTCACGGATCTTGCGGATCAACAGCACCTCGTGATGTTGGTAGTAACGACGATTACCACGACGTTTGACTGGCTTGAGTTGTGTAAATTCCTGCTCCCAGTAACGCAACACGTGTGGTTTAACCGCGCACAAATCGCTGACTTCACCGATAGTGAAATACCGTTTTGCGGGAATAGGAGGAAGTACTACGGTTTTATCAGAAATAGTCATGGCCTGATATCAGAACGATATAAATTTTATTCTGGGTCGACTGAAATGGATCAACACAGCGGTTTGCGATAAATACGAAACAGGCTGACTGTTAATCAATCGGTCTACTCAGGTTACACAGCTTAACCAAAACATTCAAGCGCTCAGCATCACTCAGTATATGAAAACTCAAAGCGCTGAGCGATATTAAGGCGTTACTGATTGGACTTCCACCGCACTTTTCAGTTTTTGGCTCGCATGAAAGGTCACTACCCTACGCGCTGCAATGGGTATGGTTTCACCCGTCTTTGGATTACGTCCCGGACGAGGAGGTTTATTACGTACTTGAAAATTACCAAAACCTGATAATTTTACTGGTTCGCCACGCGCCAGGGCATCGCGTATTTCTTCAAAAAAAGTATCGACGATGTCTTTTGCTTCACGTTTATTCAAACCAACGCGATCAAATAACATCTCGGCCAGTTCAGCCTTGGTCAACGTACGTGGTTCGCTGGTCGAAATATCGGGTGTCATAAGTGGAACCTGTGATCGATCAAAAGATTAACGCTGACGCGCTTGGTGAGTGGTCTCTAACGCCGTGCGGACCTGTAAAAGACAAGCATCCACCCTTGCATCATCAAGCGTTACCTCAGTGTCCTGCAACCAGAAACGGAATGCAAGACTCTTTTCTTTCACTGCATCGGGGTTCGCGTCAGCAGACTTGTCACGCCAGACATCAAACAGGCGTACATCGCGCACAACGGAAAGCTCAGGATGTCTGGCGATCGTCGCATGAATAGTATCGAGCAGCACTCCGACAGGCATGTCAGCAGCCACCCAGACAGCCATGTCGCGCTGCACAACGGGTTGACGCGACAGCTCCTGGACCAGAGGCATAGGAACTGACTGCAGCGCCTCAACAGTCACCTCAAACATAACAGGTGCGCTGGAAAACTCCTGTGCTTGTACCCACTTCGGGTGCAAGGTACCAATCCAGCCAATCGGTTTGCTATCAAGCAAAATTCGGGCACTCTGACCCGGATGGAGTGCGGGATGGGTATCTTTTACAAATTTCAAATCAGCTGCGCTGCTGGCAAACAAGGTTTCAACGTCATGTTTGACATCATAAAAATCAACATTTCGACTCGCAATACCCCACTGATCATCAGCGACAGGCCCCCACGCAGCGCCTGCCAGATACTGAGGCTGATTCACACCCGCAACGGTCAATGGGCCATCTGCAACGGCTGCATCCCGACTGAATACACGCCCTAACTCAAATACACGCACACGATTCTGTTTGCGATTTGCGTTGTAACGAATGTTGGCAACCAGTCCTGGCATAAGAGTCGAACGCATCACAGCCAATTGGCTGGCGATGGGGTTAAGTAAGCGGATTGGATCCGGATTACCTGCCATTTCATGTTCCCAGGGCTCTTCGACGAATGAGAAATTAATGACTTCCTGATATCCCAGCAAAGACATTTCACTTCTGAGCGTATGCGCTGAGCGGGTAGTCTCCGGATCCAGCCTCATGGTCGCTGGCGCAATGGGCGGCACCGCGGGGATATTTTCAAAACCAACAATGCGAGCGATTTCCTCGATCAGGTCTTCTTCTATCCGGATATCAAAACGATATGTAGGTGGTATCACAACGAAATTGTCGCCCTGGATCGTATATTCAAGGCCTAAAAGCGTAAATATCCGGGCAGCCTCATCGCTCGTAATCTGCACACCTAGAATCCGGCAGCAACGTGACAAACGCATTGTCACGGGCTGACGAGCTGGCAAGTTAATCAGCTGGTCATCAATTGGACCCGCCTGACCGCCGCAGATATCGAGAATCAACTGAGTAATTAAGTCCAGGTGCTCCGGTATATTTTCAAAATCCACACCACGCTCAAATCTGTGACTAGCTTCAGAATTGAGTTTTAAACGACGTGCGCGACCGGCGATTGCCTCAGGCCACCAGAATGCACCCTCTACATAGATGCTTGTTGTATCGAGTGATACCGCCGCGCTCGCGCCGCCCATAATGCCAGCAAGACTTTCGGGAATCCCTGCGCTGCAAATGACGCCCATCGTCTCGTCTAGCTCAATGACTTGCTCGTTGAGCAGTTTCAGCGATTCGCCTTGACGCGCCCAGCGCACTTCCATGGCTTTCTCTGGCATACGATCAATGTCGAACACGTGCGTGGGACGACCCAGCAGCAACATCACGTAATTTGATATATCAACCAATGCAGTAACCGAACGCTGTCCTGCACGCTCAAGGCATTTGATCATCCAGGCTGGTGTCTGGGCACGTGCATTTACTCCGCGCACAACACGACCTGCAAAGCGGCCACACAGATCTGGAGCCACAACCTTGACAGGAACAATTTCAGTCAGGGTGGGTTGAATGGGAGCAACAGAGGGTGTATTGAGAGTGCAGCCAGTTAAAGCAGCAACTTCACGCGCAACACCAAGAATAGACAGACAATCCGCCCGGTTTGGTGTCAGCTTCAAGGTGAAAAGCGTGTCATCCAGATCAAGCGCTTCCCTAATGTTCATACCGACTCGGGCATCATCGGGCAAGATCATCAGTCCGGCATGATCTTGGGACAAACCAAGTTCACGGGCAGAACACAGCATGCCGGAGGATTCAACACCGCGCATTTTTGCGACGCCGATGTTCATGCCTCCCGGTAACTTTGCGCCCACCATTGCAAGTGGAACTTTGATGCCGGCAGCAGCGTTAGGTGCACCACAAACAATTTGCAACAAGCTCCCTGTCCCTGCATCAACTGTACAGACACGAAGTTTGTCAGCATTGGGATGTGGTTCAGCGGTTTCAATTCGCGCTACAACCACGCCAGAAAAATCGGGGGCGACAGGATCAGCCTCTTCGACTTCAAGGCCGGCCATTGTTAGGCGATGAGCGAGCTCATCTGTCGAGAGGGAAGGATTGACTAGCGTGCGCAGCCAGGACTCAGAAAATTGCATGATGAACCGTGTCAGTCTGAACTGGATTAATGGTTGAACTGACGCAAAAAGCGCAGATCGCCTTCGAAGAATTGACGCAAATCATTCACGCCGTAACGCAGCATAGTCAGGCGCTCAAGTCCCGAACCAAATGCGAAACCGATATAGCGTTCTGGATCAAGTCCAAAATTACGAATCACGTCCGGATGAACCTGTCCGGATCCAGATATTTCAAGCCAGCGTCCTTTATTAGGACCGGATGTGAACATCATGTCGATCTCAGCAGACGGTTCAGTGAACGGGAAAAAAGAAGGTCTGAATCGCAACTCAAGGTCTTCTGTTTCAAAGAAGCAGCGCAGAAAATTGGTATAGACGCCCTTGAGATCTGCGAAAGATATATTTTCGTCAATCCACAATCCCTCTACCTGATGAAACATCGGCGAGTGCGTCGCATCGCTGTCTACCCGGTATGTGCGCCCCGGTGCGATGACCTTGATGGGTGGCTTGTTCATACGGGCATAACGCACCTGCATGGGACTCGTATGGGTGCGTAACAACAAGGGCAGTCCCTTGCTGTCTTTCATATCAACATAAAACGTATCCTGCATCGAACGTGCAGGATGATTTTCAGGATTATTCAACGCAGTGAAATTAGTCCAGTCATTTTCGATTTCGGGGCCGTCTGCCACATCAAAACCAATTGACTTGAAGATGGCTTCAACTCTCTGCCAGGTCTGAATCACTGGATGGATCGTACCAGGCGTGGCCCCACGACCAGGCAAGGTCACATCAATAGTCTCTGATGCCAGCCGCGCGTCAAGTTCGGCTTGGGCAAGCGCCGCACGGCGTGCATTCAGCAGCGCCTCGATCTGTTGTTTGATCAGATTGATACGTGCGCCTTCGGCACGTTTTGTATCAGCATCGAGTTTAGCCAGACCTTTAAGCAGCTCGGTAAGCGATCCTTGCTTTCCCAGAAATTTCGCCTTCGCGTTTTCGAGCGAAGCGGCATCCAGCGCCTCGGCAAACTGCGTACGGGCTTGTTCAATCAGATCATCGACTATTTCAGTAATCACATCTAGCCTTGAGGAAAATCACGCTTCAAAATGCAAACGGAGCCCGATGGCCCCGTTTTGCAGATACAACAATCAGTGCTTAGGCCGCCAGAGCAGCTTTGACCTGATTGACCACAGCAGTAAAGCCTGCCTTGTCACGCACAGCCATATCGGCCAGCACTTTACGGTCAAGCTCAATCGCGGCTTTTTTCAGGCCAGCGATGAACACGCTGTAGGTGACATCATGCAGACGGACTGCAGCGTTGATACGCGCGATCCACAATGCACGAAATGTACGCTTTTTGTTACGACGGTCGCGGTATGCATATTGACCAGCGCGCATGACTGCTTGCTTGGCAATACGGAATACATTACCGCGGCGACCACGGTAGCCTTTAGCGGCGGTTATGACTTTTTTGTGACGGGCGCGTGCCGTTACACCACGTTTTACGCGAGGCATGTTTTAGCTCCTATCAAGCGAAAGGCATCATGGCTTTTACTGAAGCCACGTTTGATTTGTCGACCGCTGCTGACCCACGCAACTGGCGCTTGGTCTTGGTGGTTTTCTTGGTGAGGATGTGGCGTTTGAAAGCCTGACCCCGCTTGATCGATCCGCTGCCGCGAACCTGAAAGCGCTTTGAGGCGCTTTTCTTGGTTTTCATCTTTGGCATAATAAATCCAGATTAAATTATGTCCTGTAGGTGCTCCGTGCCGACATCATCATGATTACTCAGATGAATCAGCGCGTTTCTTGATAACCCCAGGGCACTTCTTCGTACCAACTTCTTCGAACTCACTTCTTTTACTTTTCCCGTAAGTTATCCAGGAAAGCCTTTGATTATATGATGATTTTCGGGTTTTTAGCAAATCACCCTGATTAGACACCACTCATGCGCAGGCGGTACTGCAAAGCCTCGGCGATATGCTCACCAAGTATGGTTTTCTGACCAGCAAGATCTGCACAGGTCCTGGAAACACGTCTGACTTTCTGTATCGAGCGTGCAGACAGCCTCTCTCTGTTAACAACTTTTGACAGTAAGGTGGCAGCTTGCGCATCCATTTGGCAAACCTGCTCGATCTGTCCTGCTGGCAATTGTCCGTTCGGACAGTTTTGTCTGTGCATCTGTATCTGTCTGGCTTGCACCACGCGATTCCTTACTATTTCTGAGGTTTCGCCCGCAGGAAGATTCAGCCAGTTACGATCAGACTCTGCAATCCTGATGCCTAAATCTATCCGGTCTAGTAATGGCCCCGACAAACGTCCCTGATAGCGTTCGATCTGATCAATGCGGCAACTACATTTTTTTACGGAGTGACCGTTCCATCCACATGGGCAAGGATTCATTGCAGTAATTAACTGAAAATCAGCAGGAAAATTGATTTTCATCCTTGCGCGGGCAACACATACATCTTTTGACTCCAGGGGTTCACGCAGAGCCTCGAGCACTTTTCTGTCAAATTCAGGCATTTCATCCATAAAAAGTACGCCTCGGTGTGCAAGAGTGACCTCGCCCGGCCTCGGTTTAGCTCCTCCACCAATGAGTGCGGCAAGAGATGCAGTGTGATGAGGCGTGCGAAAAGGCCTGACACCCCAGGCGAGACCGCGTTGTCCGCTATAGGCTGAAATAGAAGCCACCTCCAGACATTCTGACTGAGTCATCGGGGGCAAAATCCCTGGCAAGCGCTTTGCCAGCATACTTTTCCCCACGCCTGGAGTACCTGTTAGCAATAGGCTATGTTTACCCGCCGCAGCAACCTCCAGCGCCCGCCTTGCAATGGACTGTCCTCGCACATCAGACAAACACTCAATTTCTGTCTGAATACATTCGTCTGCCAGCGCCTCGGGAGCGCGCAATGGGGCGATCCCAGAGAGATCCATCACGACCGCCTGCAATGAGTCCGCAGCCAGCACGGACAGGCCCGGCACGCGTGCCGCTAAACCCGCACTCTGTGCAGGTAGCACTAAACTTGCATCAGGTTGACTACGCGCGACAGATAACGCGATAGAAATAGCGCCCGCAATAGGAACCAGCACGCCGGAAAGTGAAAGCTCGCCAGCGACGACCCAGCGACTAAGTTTGAGCAGATAACTCTTATCGTCCTGGCTCGAATCAGTGAGCCCTGGGATGATTTGACCTGAAACCAGCAATACACCCAGAGCGATGGGCAGATCGAAACGGCCAGATTCTTTAGGTAAGTCAGCAGGAGATAAATTAACCGTCAAACGACCGGAGGGGAACGTAAAGCCACTACTTTGTATCGCTGCCCTGACCCGTTCTCGGCTTTCCCTGACCTCTGCGTCAGCGAGACCAACAATCACAAAGGATGGCAATCCACTTGCAAGGTGAGTCTCCACACGAACAATCGGTGCATCCAAACCAACCAGGGAACGACTCATGATGACCGCAAGCGACATACTTTCTCCGGGACAAAAGAGAAAGTATGAAGGGATAATCCGTATAAAAAATGCTGTTGGACTATTCAGTCCACCAGAAGATTAAAGACTATTTATCATCCGACTCAAGCGCGCTGAGTCGATGTTCAAGAGCATGAGCCTGATTCTCAAGCACCTCAATACGTGCGACTGCGCGGGAAAGTAAATCAGCCTGAATATCAAACTCTTCTCGCGTGACAAGATCCATGCGATTAAAAGCCTGACCCATAAAGGCTTTGACATTACGCTCGATATCCGCTGCAGGACTGCGCGCGATCAGCTCTGAAACATTTTTCTGGAACTCTTCAAACCACGCTTTGGGCTGATTCATCATCTTGCGCTCCTTTATAGATAATGCATTTATTTTAAACCTGATGCTTCAACAGGCATATAGACCAAAATGCTTATTTGTAAAGCATCGCAGTTAAATCACGCACCAGACCAGTGCCAAGAGGAATAATAAATTGATCTTAATCCCGTCAGATCGTGGCACGTTATGGTTCAGAAACACCGTCTCTGGCATATAAATTGCTTTGTTCTCGATAACGCATTCACAATCTTTAGAGGACAGGCTCATGAAACTCATCATTGCCATTATCAAACCATTCAAACTCGATGAAGTTCGCATCGCATTATCAACACTGGGGATTCAGGGCCTGACCGTGACCGAAGTTAAAGGTTTTGGGCGGCAGAAAGGTCATACAGAGCTCTATCGCGGTGCAGAGTATGCGGTGGATTTTTTACCAAAATTACGCGTCGAGGCGGCTGTCACAGATGACCTGGTTGATCAATGCATCGATACGATTGAACAAGCAGCTAGGACAGGCAAAATTGGCGACGGCAAAATATTTGTCGCCCACCTTGAACAAGCTGTACGGATTCGTACCGGAGAGACGGGTGACATGGCTCTCTAGTGATAAAGCGCTGCAGGATCAATCGGGTGCGCGCGATTCAAAGCATTCGCAACCTTATTGCGAAGTGCATTGGTGTGCGCGTCCCGGATTTCGCGTTTAACGTCCAGTAACTGTTGGGGATGCATGGAAAAAACCGTCAGTCCCAACCCAAGCAATAGTCTTGTCAGATTCGAGTCACCCGCCATCTCGCCACATACCGAGACGGGGATTCCAACACGAACCCCGGCATTAATGGTGTTTGCGATTAAACGCAAGACAGCAGGATGCAGCGGGTCATAGAGACTGGAAACTTCGTTATCCGTCCGGTCAATCGCGAGGGTGTACTGAATCAGATCGTTTGTACCGATAGAGAGAAAATCAAGCGCTGCGGCAAAAGGCTCAATCGCGATTGCGATTGCAGGGACCTCAACCATTGCACCCAGTTCGATGCGCTCCGCATATTTTTGACCACGCGCATCAAGCTCATGTCGCGCAGAGGCAATCGCAGCACGCGTCGCGACGATTTCATGCATGTGAGCAATCATGGGGATGAGAATACGAACGGGACCGTGCGCCGAGGCACGCAAAATAGCGCGTAGCTGTGTCGCAAATAAATCGGGGTGAGCCAGGCAATAGCGTATGGCGCGTAAGCCAAGGGCAGGATTTGTTGCAACGGTTGCTTCGCCATCGAGTGTTTTATCCGCGCCGATGTCCAGAGTACGAATGGTGACGGGTCGACCTTGCATCGCTTTGACTACGGTTGAGTAAGCAAGGTATTGCTCTTCTTCTGAGGGTAAGTCTGGTCGCCCCATAAAAAGAAACTCGCTTCTGAACAAACCAATGCCAGCAGCGCCATTGGCCAGAGCGAGTTCCGCTTCATCTGGCAACTCAATATTCGCGTATAACTCGATAGGGATACCGTCTAGCGTTTCGGATGGTACATCCTTGAGCAGGGCAAGTTCTGCGCGCTCATCAAGATAGGATTGTTGCAGCCTTCTGTATTCCTGCAGCGCAGCCTCGGGAGGATTGACCAGGATTGTGCCATTGGCACCATCCAGAATCACCATGTCACCATCACGCACTAACGTGCGAACATGACCAAGCGCTACCACGGCGGGAACACCCATACTGCGCGCAACGATGGCCGTATGCGAAGTCGCCCCGCCCAGGTCTGTCGCAAACCCGGCGAACCGTGCGCCGCGCAAGCGAATCATTTCTGCTGGAGAAATGTCATGTGCCACAACAATCAATGGATCGTCATGACCGCCTTCGTGATCAAGCTTAAGTGAGGAGCCTGAACCTGAAAGTAAAGTCAGTACCCGTTCAATGACCTGCCGGACATCTGAGCCCCGCTCTCGCAGGTATTCATCTTCCATGGCGGCAAACTGTTCACCCAGTATCTGCCCTTGCGTGGTCAGCGCCCACTCAGCGTTGTAGTGCTTTTCCTCAATCAGTGACAAAGCCTGATCAGCAAGCAAAGGATCAGACAGAAGCATCCCATGGACACTCAACAGTGCGGCGAGTTCGCGAGGCGCATCATCAGGAAGAGATGCCGCCATCTCCTGCATCTCCAGCTGTGTAGATTTAAGCGCATGGGAGAGTCGGTTTTTTTCAGCCTCAACCGCATGATCCGATATGCGGTAGTGAACAACCTCGAGTGCCGTTGCACCCATCACCACAACCCGACCTATCGCATACCCACGCGCCACACCCTGCCCGTACAGGCACATCATTGGATTGGAAGACTTCTCAATCCGGGAGTTATTGACCTTCGCCAAACTTGTCATCAAACAGGGCCTGGATTTCGGAGATGGCCTTTTCAGCATCACCACCGGTTGCATCGATCGTAACTGTCGTACCCATACCTGCGGCAAGCATCATGACACCCATGATACTTTTTGCATTCACGCGTTTTGCGCCTTTCGAAATGAATATGTCGCTACTGTATTGTGCAGCGAGCTGAGTAAGCTTGGCTGCAGCACGTGCATGCAAACCGAGCTTATTAGAAACAACGATATCAAGCTGAGGCATAGTCAAAAATATAATAATAATTAAGAATTGACTTAGTCTACACGCAACAAGGCTTGTGTGGCGCCCGCAAGCGCATAGGTTGCCACATCCTCCAGACTTCCCTGCTGATAATTTATGGCGCGCAGCAACATCGAGGCATTTACACCCGCCAAAACACAACACGGAACACCCGACTCTTGCGCCAGGTGACAAGACTTTATCGCAATGTTAGAAGGTGTTGCGCCTGGCAGATCTGTCAGTAATAAAACACCATCTCCGCGGTCAAGCGCCATGACTTGTTCGGCTAGCGTTTTAGAACAATCTATTGCTGACTCATTAGGAAGAATGTCTACCGCAGTGACGTAGGGATCGTGGCCGAGAACGTGTCTGGCACAATCGACCAATGCCGAAGCAAGCGGTACATGTGCCACAACCATGATGGAAATCATGATTTACACTACCCGAGCAACGGCAGCCTCAAGCGCCTCAACAAATCTGGCCGCAACATCAAAACCTGTTTGGTCCGTAATCTCGACAAAACACGTTGGACTCGTGACATTGATTTCAGTCACATACTCGCCAATCACATCCAGACCGACCAGAAGCAAACCGCGCGAGGCCAGCTTTGGAGCAATTGCTTTAGCAATATGCCAGTCCCGCTCAGAAAGCGGCTGAGCCACACCACGACCTCCGGCTGCAAGATTGCCACGTGTTTCACCAGCAAGCGGGATACGGGCCAGGCAGAAAGGAACAGGTTCACCACCAATCAACAAAATCCGCTTATCGCCATCCTTAATTTCAGGAATGTAGCGTTGCGCCATAATTGTCCGGTTGCCATTATCAGTTAGCGTCTCAAGAATTGCATTGAGGTTTGGCTCATTGACCGATAATCGAAAAATACCAGTCCCACCCATGCCATCGAGCGGCTTGACAATGACGTCTTTGTGTACGGAATGAAAAGCCTTGATACGTTCCATGTCACGCGTCACAAGCGTAGCCGCTGTGAACTCAGGGAACTCTGTGATCGCGAGTTTTTCGGGATGATTACGAATGGCATCGCCGCTATTCATCACACGCGCGCCAAGTGATTGTGCGTACTCAAGCATATGCGTGGTGTAGACATATTCCATGTCAAACGGCGGGTCTTTACGCATAATAACAGCGCCAAAATTCTGCAAAAGTGTGTCAGTGGCCGCACCTGTTACGGTCCACCAAGACTTCTCATGCAGATCAGCACCCGGCACTAAGGCGATCGGTGTTGCCGAGGCAAACACCTGACCATCCTGAATAAACAAATCACCCTGCAAGGCAACACTCACCGCGTGACCGCGTGCCTCTAAGGCACGCATCATTGCGACTGAGCTGTCCTTATACGCATTGAGCGCAGGCAGGGGATCGAGTACAAACAAAACACGCAACATCATGCGGCTTCTGCTTTACCGGCAGGTGCTTTTTTACGAGGTGACAAGACCATCACCATCTGACGACCTTCAAGCTTGGGCATGGCTTCGACAACAGCCATATCGAGCAAGTCATCGCGCACACGCTCAAGAACACGCATACCAAGTTCCTGGTGGGCCATTTCTCGACCACGGAAACGCAATGTGACTTTAGCCTTATCGCCTTCCTCAAGAAAACGTTTGAGGTTACGCAGTTTGACCTGGTAGTCGCCTTCATCCGTGGCAGGACGGAACTTAACTTCCTTGACCTGAATAATCTTTTGCTTTGAGCGGGCTTCGGCCAGACGTTTTTGTTCTTGATATTTGAATTTGCCGTAATCCATCAAACGACAAACTGGGGGCTCAGCGTTTGGTGCGATCTCAACCAGATCAATTTCACTTTCTTCGGCCATACGAATAGCGTCGAAAGTTTTTACGATACCGAGCTGCTCACCTTCAATACCAAGCAAACGCACTTCGGGAACTCGGATTTCACCGTTAATGCGATGGGGTTTTTCTGTTGCGATGTTGACGACTCCTGGAGATTAAGCGGCCTGAATAGCAGGCAAACTGGAATTGCGACGTAATGATACGTCTTCTGATAATAATGCAGCAAACTCGGCAATGGGCATTACACCCAGATCAAGTCCGCCACGACTACGCACTGCTACTGATCCTGATTGGCGCTCTTTATCACCGACCACCAATATATAGGGCACTTTCTGCATGCTGTGCTCACGAATTTTATAGGTGATTTTCTCAGCACGTAAATCTGATTCTACTCTAAAGCCTTGTTTTTTCAGGGATTGTGTAATTTCTGTTGCGTAATCGGCAGTAGGTTCGGAAATACAGCACACCACAGCCTGAACCGGAGCGAGCCAGGCAGGCAAAGCACCTGCATGATTTTCAATCAACATGCCGATGAACCGCTCAAGCGAACCCAGAATCGCACGGTGCAACATCACTGGCGCACGGCGCTGATCGTTCGCATCCACGAATTCGGCACCCAGGCGCTCAGGCATTGAGAAGTCAACCTGAATAGTGCCACATTGCCAATGCCGCCCGATAGCGTCCTTAAGCGTGTACTCAACTTTAGGACCATAAAAAGCCCCCTCACCTGGCGAGACTTCAAAGTCACAACCGGTACGACGCAAACTTTCCATCAAGGCCGTTTCAGCCTTGTCCCAGACCTCGTCGCTACCAATACGCTTTTCTGGCCGGGTTGCAACTTTATAAAGAATCTCTGTGAATCCAAAGTCGGCATAAACCTTTTGTAACAAGGAGGTGTACTGCGCACACTCGTCTTGCAACTGGTCTTCGGTGCAGAAAATATGACCATCGTCCTGCGTAAAACCACGCACGCGCATCATGCCATGCAAAGAACCAGATGGCTCATTACGATGGCACTGACCGAACTCACCATAACGCAATGGCAGATCGCGATAAGAATGCAGTCCGTGATTGAAGATCTGGACATGCCCCGGGCAATTCATGGGCTTTAAACCGTAGGTACGGTTCTCAGATTCTGTCGTAAACATATTTTCACGATAGTTATCCCAGTGACCGGTTTTTTTCCAGAGTGAAAGATCCAGAATCTGCGGAGCCTTTACTTCCTGATAACCGTTATCTCGGTATACCGCACGCATATATTGTTCTACTTGCTGCCAGATCGCCCAACCCTTTGGATGCCAGAAAATGAGGCCTGGGCCTTCTTCCTGAAAATGGAAAAGATCAAGGTCACGGCCAATCTTGCGATGATCGCGACGCTCGGCCTCCTCAAGCATATGCAGATAGGCATCCTGATCTTCTTTGGTCGCCCAGGCGGTACCGTAGATACGCTGCAACATTTCGTTGTTGCTGTCGCCTCGCCAATACGCGCCCGCAAGCTTCATTAATTTAAATACTTTTAGCTTGCCTGTAGTCGGCACGTGTGGACCGCGGCAAAGGTCGATAAAGTCACCCTCGCGGTACAGGCTGATCGTTGCATTACCTGGGATTGACGCAATAATCTCGGCTTTGTAGTTCTCGCCAATGCTCTTGAAATATTTGACGGCATCGTCCCGAAGCCATTCCTCACGGGTAACGACCTCATCCTTTTTGACCAGCTCCGCCATTTTCTTTTCGATGGCAGTGAGATCCTCAGGCGTAAAAGGACGCTTATAGGAAAAGTCGTAAAAGAATCCGTTTTCAATGACTGGTCCAATCGTGACCTGCGCATCAGGAAATAGTGATTTCACTGCGTAGGCGAGTAAATGCGCTGTCGAGTGACGAATCAGGTCCAGGCCATCTGGATCTTTCGCTGTAATGATCGACAACTGGGTGTCATGTTTAATCAGGTGTGTGGCATCGACCAGGCGTGACTCACCATTCTCAGTCACGCGACCGCCAAGCGTTGCACGGGCCAGGCCCGTACCGATAGACTGCGCGACCTCAGCAACCGTAATTGGAGCGGGATACTGGCGTTGCGAGCCGTCTGGCAAAGTAATAGCAATCATTCTTGGGGTTTCGGTCACAAAAAGCGCGGCAATGCCTCGCAGAGTCATAGGGTTAACACGCGTGATTTTAACATTAGGAAACGCTGCTCTATCCGCTGTGCTCAGTTAGAGCATTCAATTGCGCCTTCTAAACCAGACTAAAAAGCAGATTAATCGTTTAAAGCTGCTTTAGCAGCCTCTTGGGGCGTCAGGCCATCGTAGAACTGATCCGTAAACCATTCTGCCTGTTCGTCAATGTGATCCTGAGCCTCTTTCAGGCTGGCACCTGCAGCCACCAGAAAGCCCTCTACCTCTGTACACCATTGAATTAATTCAAGTGTTTCAGGATCAATCTCTTCTTTTTTAGCCATAACAGTTCTACTTTTAATGAAATTTTGATAACTATGCCATCATTCTAGTGAATTCAATCATCAGACACCAACCGAAGGGTCCGACTTTCATAAAATGATCAAAAAACCACTCCCACGTCCATACGCCTCACAAAAAGATCTCAGTGAAATGCGAGGTGCTGCAAGTCTTCCTGCTCTGAACTCAGCACATGAAGTCAACAAAATTGTTCGAAAGTTTGCTTCGGATGTGATCAAAAACACCTTTGCTGGTGACATGTCGCGCGAACAGTTTGTCACATGGATCACTGAACGGGTTCAGTCCTTGAGCAGACTCTTTCTGGGCGAGTTCACCATGGAAGCAAGTGTTTATCAGCGCGGGGTCTGGAATACACCTGACAACCTGGGCCACTATCTGGTCGAGCATGTCCCCACTGCCACGCATAACAATAATGCCGTCACAGCATTGTTTAACCAGCTAGGCAGTGATGTCATGAAAATTGTCAAAAACACGCAACTTTCAGAGCAAGTCAGTAAACAAAAACTTGACACGGTTTGTGCTGAGGCACGAGACCTCTTGCTTGGTCTGGGCATCCAACATCATCAGTAAAAAAAATAGAAACATTTAGTTTCAAAATAATCTGCCACTCTTTTATTAACAAGAATGATTATCATTTAACATTATTGTCTTGAGCAACAACGTTGCGAATCAAATTTGCAGCGGTCAAGACAGGTAATCATTACGTGCAATCAGCATCACAGTTTTCATTGATTCAATTCTGGAATCAGGGTGACAGCGTCAGTCATTGTGTGGCAGCAATTCTGATCAGTATGTCCATCTCCACCTGGGTCGTTATTCTTATCAAAGCACTGGATCAGTATTACCAGCGCAGGCGTTCCAAAAAAGTCGATGATTTCTGGCATTGTGCCGACTTTGATCAGGGCATGATTGCTTTAGTGCCCTCCCCACGTAACCATTTTTATATTCTCGCCCGAAATGGTAACGAGGCACTCCACCACATTAAACAAAGCAGATTCGACGATTCGGACTACTCCCCTCCCCAGCTGCATGACAACCTGAATATCAGTGACTGGGTCACAAGAGGCTTGCAGCAATCGATTGATCACAGCGCAACAGGACTACAAACAGGCTTAGCGCTCCTGGGATCGATCGGATCCACCGCACCATTTATTGGTTTGTTTGGAACGGTCTGGGGTATTTATCACGCCTTAATTGGATTGAGTAACCAGTCGGGCTCAGCAGGAAAAGCATCTATCGAGTTAGTAGCGGGTCCTATTGGGGAAGCATTAGTCATGACAGCACTTGGATTGGCTGTGGCGATCCCCGCTGTACTAGGCTACAACACACTGATGCGTGGCAACAAAACAATCGTGTCACGACTCAACAGATTCGCTCATGACCTGCATGCGTTTTTTGTAACCGGCACACGCATCGATCCAAGGAGTCTCTAATGTCCTTTGAAATGAGCACAGACACAGATGATGGGATCAATGAAATCAACATGACGCCATTTGTGGATGTCATGCTGGTCCTGCTGGTCATATTCATTGTCACTATACCTGTCGTTAAACAGGCTATTGAACTTGATTTGCCAAACGAAACCGGAACTGTCTTGCAGGATAATACCGAAACAATTGAAATTTCAGTAAGCGAAAATGGTGATTTTTTCTATGATGGAATCCTTGTGAGTGATGAGGATTTATCATTCAAATTTAAGATGTTGAGTGAGCAAAAAAGTCACCTGCATTCAGACAATCCTTCCATACAAATCCGTGGTGACAAGAACGTCAAGTACGCCAGAATCGCAATGGTGATGGCGCTTGCGCAAAGCAATGGTCTAAACAGGATTGGCTTTGTAATGCACGGTATCGGTGACTGAATAATAAATAACCGCGAGAAATAAAATAATCTCAACGTTTAATTACAAAATTAAACGGCAAGTCAACGGTAGAGTTGAGAGCAACCCCGTTACGTACGTAGGGATAAAACTTTGCACGCAGCGAAGCCTTTTTAGCTGCGTGATCCAGCCATTCAGATCCAGAAGACTGATGGATTTGCGCATCAATCACTTCGCCCTGCACACCGATTAAGACGCGAACAATCACATTTCCCTGATGCTGCATAGACAATGCCTGACTTGGATAAGTCGGAACAGGTCTGTGTCCCTTGAAACTCGGCACAACAAGATGAACAGAATCATTCATCGATCCATTCGATTCCTGCTCGATTGGCATGACATGCTCTTGTGATGCATATTGAGTTGAATTGGGTGGAGAATTGGTGATCGAATTAGAGATCAGATTGGATTTTGGATCAGGTGTTGATTTTGATCTTGCCGCGCGCACTGAGGGAGTATGGCGAATCTCTTGTTTTATATTATCAGCCCTAACCTGTTCCTGAGGCTTGACCGGAGAAGTCTCTACCTCAGGTGAAGGATCTACATTCGACTCAGATTGAAATTTAATATTTCTGTGTGACGCAGGCCTATGCACTTGAGAGCCAGATAGCATCGAAACAGAAATCACGCTAGGTAATGAAGGATTACGGTGCAATGATGCACTGGTATCAAATGCGCGCATTAAAACAAAGCCATGTAATGAAATCACACCAATCATTACAAGAGAAAATCTAAAAATCTGCATAGTATGCATAGTCGCTAATGACTCGGATTTCAGTCGCCGACCAGAACGATAATCTCAGAGAGATTCTTCGGGTGCGGGACTACGTGCATAGAAATATCAAAACATTTCTGAAGCGTTTCAGGAGTAAACGCCAATGTTGGACTTGCATTCGCGATTGATATGCCGTCTTTCATCAATAACAATTTATCGCACCATCTTGAAGCAAGGTTCAAGTCGTGAATAATGACCATCACGCCAAATTTTTCTTGTCTGGATAGCTGATAAATCCTTTTCATCAACTGGTGTTGATGCTTTGGATCCAAGCTGGCTGTTGGCTCATCAAGCATGATCCATGCATGACCGTTGAAATGAGCAATGGCTCTTGCCTGGACTAATACTCTGGCAAACTGCACTCTTTGCTGCTCACCTCCAGACAAATTGTCATATCTGGAATTAGCAAAACTACTCAAATCCGCATCCTGAATTGCTTCATTTACCCAATCTAAGACTTGCACAGGAAGCGCTTCAGGAAATGGGTAAGCGCCCATCTGGATCACTTCCCTTACGTTCAGATCAAAAGTAAGGCTGGCTTGTTGAGGCAATACGGCTCTGGCTCTGGCAAGATCAGACGGCCGCATGCGTCCAAGCGAATGGCCGTTCATAAACAACTCGCCACGCATATCGGAATTCTCACCCGAAATCGCACCAAGTAGGGATGTTTTACCTGCACCGTTCGCGCCGATCACACCAAGTATTTGGCCAAGATTGAGCTCGAAAGATATATCTTTAACTACAGACCGATGTCCTCTGAATACGCTCAGTGCACGAGCAGAAATAGCAGGTTGTAACTTAGAAGGTTTTAACTTAGCAGCGTTCATCTAGTTCGACCTCTGTATAAAAGCCATACAAAAAATGGTGCACCTACGAGACTTGTAATAAGGCCAATAGGTAACTCAGCAGGTGAAATCAGAGTACGTGCCAGCCAGTCCGCCAAGGTCAGTGCAAATGCACCCGAGATCGCCGAAGCGGGTAAAACCCATCGATGGTCAGCACCTAACAACATTCTCACTAAGTGCGGCATGACTAAACCAACGAAGCCAATTCCACCGGTCACGGCCACCATGGGACCAACCACCATAGCAACAAGAATAATGAGTTGCCTGCGCAAGGGTTTAAGAGCGAATCCCAGATGATGGGCTTCGCGTTCGCCTAAAAGCAAAGCATTCAACATCCTCCAGTTCCGCAAAAGCAGAATCATTCCAAAAAACATAATTGGAGAAAGAAATCCCAGCACTTGCCAGTTAGCACTGGCAAGACTCCCCATATTCCAGAATGTCAGATCACGTAGTTGAGCGTCATTAGCATTGATAATAATCAGACCAACAATACTGAAAATTATCGCGTTGATCGCAATGCCAGCAAGGAGCAAACCCGAAGCGGAATTTGAAAGACGCCCAAGCAGATAGGTTATATAAGTAGTCAGTACACTACAAATAAACGCAGACATTGAAATCAGTAAAAATCCACCAGTACTTAAAACAATGGCGGCAACAGCTCCCAGGCTAGCACCAGCCGAGAGGCCCACGAGTCCGGGTTCTGCTAACGGATTACGAAAAAGTGCCTGCATCACAGCACCAGTCAGACCCAGTGCTGCGCCGGCAATAATACCCAGCAACACACGCGGGATTCTGATACCAAACAAAACGTTACGTGAGATGTCATCCAGTGCCTGGGGCTTGCCTGTAAAAAAGTCGAATATTGCGCGAAAGTCGATCTGGAATGCACCGTTCAGTGTCGCCCCAACTGAAGCAAATATCAGCAACGATAAAAGAACGATTAATCCAGATGTGCGTGATAATAAAAACATTATTGAACAGCAATACCCTGACGAATCTTATCTATGGCGAGTGGTAATCTGGGTCCTAAACCCTGCGCCAAAAGATCATCTAGTTCAATCATTTGCCCATTAATTGCAGCAGGTGTTTTGCTCAGCGCTACGTGCTGCCTCAGCGCATCGATTCCACCAAAAGACTGAACAGTGTGTGTTGTTACGATTAGTGCTGCTGGCATCCTTGCATGAACGATTTCAGCAGATATTGGTCGATATCCACTGTAATCATTCAATAAGTTATTAAGTGATGACAGCTCAATAATTTTTGCAGCTGCAGTGTTGCGTCCAGCGCCCAATAACTTTCCGGAACGCATCACAATCATCATTGCTGAGGGCTGATCCGTTTGAAAACGATAGGAAGAAGCAAGCTTGTGTTCCAATTCATCCCGCATGTTCTGCCCTTGTTCAGACACCCCCAGGAGTTTTGCGATTTGATAAATACGCGTATAGAGCGAATCCAGTTCCGGCTGATCAGATACACGTTCAATCCTGATCCCGAGGGCGGTCAACTGCGCTAAAGACTGACTGGGCCCTGCCTGTTCAGAAGCAATCACCAGATCAGGTTTAAGTCTGAGGACTCCCTCTGCAGGCACATTACGGTAATAGCCAACAGAAGGAAGTGATCGCACCTCTGGGGGATAGATGCTTGACTGATCAATCCCGACCAAACGATCATGCTGACCAAGCGCATAAATAATTTCAGTCACGCTCCCACCCAGAGCCACGATCCGTTTAGCATCAGTTTGATGAAAGTCAGCGTTATTGCGGAACTTTTCATCTGCAATGACGTTCAAAGGAAGTAAAAGCATTACGATGGTCACTGTCGAGGAGGCTAAAGCACCCATTAAATCCTTCATCATGAAAGATTCTCCACAGACAAACCAAGCATCAACTCCCGCCAGATGGTTAATTCAGCAGAACCTGGTTTACGTGCTCCAAAGAATTGGACGATGAGTTCTCCAGACTCTGTGAATATTTCTAGTGATGTCACCCAGCCATCAACTGTAGGTTTACTAACAACCCAAACTGAATCAATCCTGGTTGTATCCAGATGTAAATTAAATTTTTCATCCAGAATATTCAGCCAGGGTCCCTTACGCAGGATATTTTTGACTGTACCGGTATGAATTTGAATCATCCCTGGATTGCCGACAAAACACATGATGGGTAGTCCGCTTTTCGAAACGGACTCCAACATTTCTTCCACAACTTCAGGTGTGACGCGTTTTGCGAGATCCTCCCCTGCAATTTGAAGCGCTGCTAATCTTGAGAGATTAAATCGTCTCAGAATCGGATAAAAATCATGTGTATCTGTCATCTCGAGCCAGGCCTGGCGAAACCGCAGCTTGTCTTCGGTTGAGATATCGAATGCATGCTGCGGATAATCGGTAGCGACTTGAGATTCAGACTCCTCAACGGCGATGGGCCATAATGGATCGGTCGCAAACTCTCCAACAATTGAGACATATTCCGCGACGTTTGATTGCTCAGTGCAATAGACTTTGTGTACTGCCTGGCCGAATTGATCGAAAAATTGAAAACTACTCCGTCCCTTATCCTCAACAGCCCAGACATGCGCCCAGTTGAGATGAAACATGCGTAAATCAATATCTGGGCCTAACACCAGACCTACTGGTTCAGTGCACTGTATATTGAGATATCTGCCGTGTCTTTCGTGAACGCAATGATCATTTCTGGTGAGTGCCATCACTTCACCAAGCCTGGACATTTCATTAAAAATCTCTATCGGTTTTCCCGATAATCTGATGGATCGCAAACCGCCGCATTGTGAGGCGACCCACTGCGCTTCTGTTAATCCTAATATTGCAGCAATCTCACGCGAACGTTTATGTCCAATTCCTGATTCATGTTGGTTAAACATTCTATGCACGATAGCAATCTGTTGATTGAATGTGTCGAGTGATTCAAGTTCATCGCACACTTGATTTGATTCAAACATATTTAACAGCTCCAGGCATTGGATTAATACTGATATGACATCGTTAACTGCACGTTGCGACCGGGCGACGTATATAAGTCAAGGCCACGCGGAATAGCTACGGCTCCGGCTGTTGGTACGCTTGAGGAGTTCCAGTAAGTCTGGTTAAAAATGTTATAGACGCCTGCCTGAAGTTTCAGACCTTTAACTTGCTGTGGCGTCCAGTACAAACTTAAATCAGCTATGCCAAAACCTGGTGCCTTGAAGTCGGCATATTTCACCTGTGCATTCGTTTCGGGATATGCAACATTATTTTTTGCTGCAGTAGCAGTCACTTGCGCCTGGATACCCCACTGTTCCTGGCTATATGCCACTCCAGCAATTGCAGTGAGCGGTGCGATCGAATTCAGAGACTGTTTAGTCTGCTGGTTTTGGCCAACTGACCAGGCCAGAGAGCCGAAGGTTCGCCATCCTTTAGTAAAGACCCAAGAGGCCTTAGCCTCAATACCGTATATGCGAACTTGATCAAGATTTTCAAAAGTCTGTACGTAATACGGATACATCGCCGTACCACGACCGTTAACAGACTCAATAAAGTTTTTATAGTTGTTATCAAAATAAGTCAGCGATCCGTTCAGCTTGTCATCGCCGAGTTTTGTACCAATCTCCCAACCGCGACTTGTCTCAGGTTTTAAATCTGGATTTCCAGCAATCAGATATGTCCCGGGTGCACCATAACGGCTGTATAACTGAGTAGGAGTTGGTGCATTAAAACCAAAAGCGTATTGCGCAAAGAATCTTAATTGTTTATCAGGTGCCCATTCAGCGAGTAGTTTGGGCGAAATTGCTGAACCCGACGAAACTGCGGGGAGGACCGGTTGCCCTCTACCCATTGCCTTATTTGTTTTAAAGTTATCGGACTCCTGCGGACGCTGTTTAAATGTATCAAAACGTATTCCCGGAGTGAGGCTAAATTTATTATTAGCAAAACCTAATGTGTTTTGAGCCCAGAATCCAAACTCAGTACCGCGTACTTGCGGCATATCAGCTTGATTGGTACGCAAAAAACGGCAAGGTGAATAGCGGCTGAAGTTCGCAGGGCAATTATCCTGGCCTGTCGATGATTGCTCTGTGAGGTTGGCATAGGCATCGACGCCTGCTTTCCAGCGTTGTGACACATCACCTGCAATTGCTTTGGAAACTGAAAAATTAATCCCTGTAGCCGAGTCACTTAAAACATTGTTACGTGTAAAGTTTCCAATCGGTGTGACCCGACGCATTCCCTCAAAGTTATTAGAAAGTTTTACTTTTTGCCAATAAATTTGTGCGTCGAACGTATCGATCAAAGAGTTTGAATGGGCTGCTTTCCAGCCATAATCCAACGCTAAACTTTCACGTCTCGACGCGTTTCCAAATTCTGTGGAGTCTTTTACGTAGGTCTGAGGCAGTGCTGATAGATTCTGGATATTGTCCTGGCGGTTAAAAAATGCACCCGACAGACCTAACGTATGCCCACCCTCAAATTTCTGCAGAAGTTTTAACTGATAATTTTGTTGCACATAATTATCAGGATCAGGCTGCGTACGACTCAGTCCGTAGCCATCAAGCTTTCCCATGTTGGATTGCTCGTGACCGGTCTGCACACCCGCTTGTAGTAATACCTGAGTGTTGGGAGCAATCTGACTGGCAATTGCAGCACTTGTGAGCCAACTACGGTCAACAGAGTTGTAACCACCTTTCAGTAAAGCTCCGAAACCTCGACCCTCTGTCAGCAAATCCGAAGGGCTCAAGGTTTTTACGTCAACAACACCGCCTAACGCCCCGGAGCCCACGCGACTAGAATCCGCACCCCGCACAATATCAATCGTCGAGAGTGCATTGAAATCAACCGTACTTAATCCCCCACGAACGCCACGGGCAGCATCGTTAAGCCAAGTCTGTCTGATACCGTCGATCTTGGTAAGAACCCGGTTTTTATCAAGCCCCCGTAAATTGATACTTTGATTTGATTGGTTAAAACTTATACCTGGCTCGGCGCGTCGTCCGAGATCACTCCAATTCAGAATTTGTAGCGCATCGAGATCTTTGCGAGTTGTCTGCGATTGCCACGGCGTGGCATCCTGAATGGCCTCGCCTTCAATTGTGACTGATTCAAGACTAATGGGTGTTTGAGCGAATACTGGCAGTTGCATGCCAAGGCAAGCAACTGCTGACAATAATTTAGCTGACTGTATGAAACCTACACCAGGCTGGGTGCTCTGGCCTGAACGAACTGGATACAAACGCGACACAATCTAATCCTTGGTAATTTTCTCAAATGCGAATTGTACGCATTTGCATTTAGAAAATTAGGATTTAATGCCGACTTTTACAACCGCAACTTAGAGTTACAAAGTGTAAGTGTGTCGCGTAGTTAATCCTCAGCCCCGGGATGAGCTCATCTGCTCATAAATGACTAACGGTCTTCCCAGTCTTTCCATTGGACAGAGTGCATCTCTATGAACTTCTTGACTGCGGCACCTACGGTCGGAAAAAAAGCATCGTTACCGATCTCATCAAACAGCTCAAATCGTTTTAGTTTGTCTTTAACGGGATCTTTCATTTCTGAGAAATTCAGTTTGATATTGGACTGCTTCAAAATCTTGATTAATTCAGCTACTGCATCTGAAGCCGTGATATCCAGATTTGTGACTGGTTCAGCTGCAACAACCACCCATTTGATGGGAGCTTGTGACTTGGCAACTGCAGCCAGTAATCGCTGCTGAAATAATTCAGCATTTGCAAAAAATAATGGTGCATCCCAGCGAAATAACAGTAGTCCTGGAATTTGTTTTGCGCCAGCATGGCGCGTGATGTCGTGATACCCCTTTAAACCATCTACACGTCCCAGAATTGCAGAATGAGGACGCCAGCTTTCCCACAAGAACTCAATAATCGCAACAACGATCGCCAGAGTGATGCCAGCAATTACTCCAAGTGTTACGACTGAGGCAAAGCAAAACATAGACAGCCAGAATTCCCATCTTTGAATGCGGTAAATTCTTTTGAGATCCGAGATTTCAAACAGACTCCAGGCAGCCGTTAGAACAACTGCAGCTAAAGCGCTGTCTGGCAAGTATTTGAGTGAATCAGGCGCGATAATCAGAAAAAGTGAAACGACAATTGCACCGATTAAACCGGTGACTTGAGTCATTGCACCAGCAACTTGCGCGATTGGTGTACGAGAGGAACTACTGCTGACGGCAAAGCCCTGAAAAAAACCAGTCACTAAATTCGCGGCTCCAAGCGCGATCATCTCCTGATTCTGGTCGGCATATCCGCCATGACGTGCGGCATAACTGCGAGAAAGAATACTCGTGTCAGCAAACGATACAAGCGCAATGGCAAAACCGCCCATTAAAACCGGTATGACATCGCGTGCTTCTATCCAGGGGATCGAAAAATGTGGCAATCCCTGAGGAACAGCACCGAGAGTTAAGACATGATGCGTAGAAGACAAATCAAAATAGCCAACGATTCCGGACACGATCAGGACTGCAATTAGCAATCCTGGCACTCTTTTAAATGGTTTTAAAAGCAAAATGATGACAATGGTTGTGATACCGATAGTCAGTGTCATCCAGTTAGCTTGTAATTTAAAAATACCCAATACAGTGGTAAATAAACTATTAATAGGGCTATCTGTAGACGCAGGCAGTCCGAAAAATTTAGGCAGCTGGCTGATCATGACGGTGATCGCAATCCCGTTCATATAACCATAACGAATGGGTTTAGAGAGTAACTCTGTGATAAAACCCAGACGGGCGATTCCCGCAAGCAAGCACAATAGACCGGCAACAATCGCCATCATGCTGGCAAGCGTAACCGCTTTGAGTGGATCGCCTTCTGAAGAAACTAAAACGACAGCTAAAACAATTGCGGTTAAAGATGAGTCCGGCCCTAGGACCAGAATACGACTAGGGCCTAAGAGTGCGTATACGAGCAAAGGCACGATGGTTGCATATAGGCCATAAATACCCGGCAATCCAGATGCAACAGCATATGCAATACCAACAGGCACCAACATGGTTGACAGCACCAAACCTGCGAAAAAATCGTGATAAAACCACGATAATTTATAGGTTTGGATGAGTGCTAAACCAGGGAGCCAACGCCTGAAGCCGCGACGATTTGTCTGCGGCATGGGTAGACCAAAATCCTCAGCGCGTGGCGGTTGCATCGTTTTTGGAGTCTATTAACGCTACTAAATTTATAACCAGCAATTAATTGATCGCAATATAGGACTGCGGCTTATCTAGGCTGTAGTACTTCACCTCTTTTGCATCGAAGTCAATTTTTTTGAGATCAAAAGCCTGGACGTTAGTGTTGTCAAACATTTTGACGTAATACACAAGATTTTTATTATCACTCACCACAGACCATTCTGTGATCTCCACCCCGCCTGCTCCACCACCATACGCATTGGTCGCCGGCAGACTGATTGCGCCAGGCGGAATATCAAAATTACCCAGGATATGCCATGCCGTATTGGTTTGCTGGACTGTCGTAAGTGAAGTCGGCGCAGACTTGGACAGGAACAACGCGCGAATAAAACGACTCGGACTCAGATAATCACCTGGCAAGCCGTGCAGGCCACTACCTGAACTAGGAGGTGCAAAGGTGGCGCCGTTAATCACTAATGCATCTTTTTCAACATTTGTTAGGTTTGCGTACTGACCAATGTTATTGAGTTGCTCACGAAATGCCGGATCATTCGTCATCACGCCCACGGGATTATCGGTCATGACCAGCTCACCTTTAAGGTATTCGATGACTAGACTTTTACCTTGGGCATCGTGCAGTGTCATGCGAACCGGGGCTGATTTATTACCATAGGCTGGGATCGTTGAACGATTAACTTTGATCTTTGGAAAACCCGCTTTGACCTCATCAATGGTTGCATAATTTGTCAGGGCATACATCAGCATTTGAATAGAAGCGATGCTATTTGCTGAATCAGCAGGCGTTACATCTTGATATACCGCTGTATTGGGCGCATTCAACAAACCACCCACCAACCCCTTTTCATTCATGCCATCTATGAGGACAGGCAGACCTAATCCATTCATACCAGCCACGGCATATTTAGAAGTCCAGTTATGTCCTGAACCAGGTTTGCCATCCACCCCTACACCCGGCACCGCCAGATTACGGGGAAGGACGATCAGTTGTGACTTAAGAGGAAGACCAAATTCCATTGTCCGGCCATATACAAATCCTCCATCACTGCCTTTCAATAAAAAGCTCGTGCACGCCTGACTGGCTAAGGGAGAAAATGCAAAGGATGCGGCTAGTGTTGTGGCAAGAAATTTCTTGATTAATTTAGATTTCATTTCGTATCCTCAAAAGATAACAACCTTAATCCTAGCTTAGCATTTAGTTAGTATGAAAACTTTCGACCTTATTCGTGTCCTATCGCAAATATCGTCCTTTCCGGAAGAACTTATCTTCAGACGAAAAAAAACCCCAACTCGGTAAACCGATGGGGCTTGATTTCTAAATACTGGTAGGCGGTATTGGAATCGAACCAACGACCTCCACGATGTCAACGTGGCGCTCTAACCAGCTGAGCTAACCGCCTGCAAAGAACGAAAGTATATAGGGTTTTATACCTTGCTGTCAAAAGGGCCTTCGTTAACAGGAATTCACTGTGCGGACGAATTCACGCATTTTAAGTGCGGACTTGATTCCCGGGGCCTCTTCAACACCACTGCTGACATCTACCGCCCACGGACGCAGCAAGTTGATGGACTGAACAACGGTATCTTGTTTTAACCCCCCTGACAGAATAAGCGGTCGTGCACGCTCGCCCAGGTGAGCAAGCTCAGACAGTAACGCGTAGTCAAAAGCCAGGCCACTACCACCATAGGCTGGAGAGTAGCTATCGAAAATCCAGCCAGCCGCACGATCAAACTGTGCACATAAATCAGCGAGTTTCTTGGGTGTATCCTGATCCGGAGCGCCTACCCTGAAAGCTCTCAGGAAAGGCAATCCGTATGACGCACACTCCTCGGGCGACTCATCCCCATGGAACTGAAGGACCGTCGGGCGCATCGCATCAATCACAGCCTCAATACCTGGGCGTGCCGCATTTACAAACAAGGCAACTGTACTGACAAATGCGGGAATATTGCTGCACAACGCACCAGCTTGTGCCGGGGTGACATAGCGCTTACTTGGCGGATAAAAAACGAAACCAAGTGCATCCACCCCCAGATCCACTGCAGTGCGAATATCTTGCGCACGTGTAAAACCGCATATTTTTATGCGCGTGCGAACACGTGGCGATATGTCAGGGGCGTAAGAATTTATTGATGAGTCCATTCAGGTTTTTTAACACATGTGAAGATGTATTTTTGAAACCTCTGGAAATAAAAAGCCAGGATATTTAACTGAAGTCAGATACAAACCGTCCGGAGCAAAGGTCGGAGCCCCTTGCGTGCGATCACGTACAGAAATCAGATATTCCATATAGGAAACAGGTTCACGCCCTTGACCAATCTGGATTAACGCGCCCAATATATTTCTAACCATATGATGCAAAAATGCATTTGCACGCAAGGTGACATAAATCAGATTACCTTTTTGCTCAAGATTTAAAGCATACATCGTACGAACGGGTGATTTAGCCTGGCACTGAGATGATCGGAAACTACTGAAATCATGTTCGCCGAGCAAATATTGCGCTGCTTGTCGCATCGTCTCGAAATCAAGTGGTTGAAAAACCCACCCCGCACGTCCAGCCAATAAGGGCTGTCGGACAGGCGTATTCAAAATGACGTAGGTGTAGGTGCGCTCAGTCGCGCTAAACCGTGCGTGAAAATCTTCACTGACCACCTGCGCCCACTGAACGGATACAGAGGCTGGCATGAGTGCGTTGAGCCCACGAACCCAGGACTGTTCACTTCGTTGAATTTCGCAATCAAGGTGAACGACCTGGCCTAAACCATGTACCCCTGTATCGGTACGACCAGCGCATACTGTTTGAACAGGTATGGTTAAAAAATTACAGATCGCTTGCTCAAGGGTATCTTGAACTGTTTGTCCATGAGGCTGAGTTTGCCAGCCTTGCCAGGGACGACCATCATAAGAAATACCAAGAGCAATTCGTGCCATCAGTTCGGTTTGTGAACAACGGGTTCGATTTTTTTTGCTGGAGGTAAATCATCATCCAGATCCAGACTGATCGATTGAAGCTTTTGATCAAAGGCTGATTTGATTGCTGGACTGACTTGCGAAACTGCATCCAGATCATCGGAGTCATCATCGCGACGAGCACCTGCCCTGCGTAACATCCAGGCAATCGCCAGTGCCGATAAGGCGATCAATGCAGTAAGTGTCGCGAGAATATTTTTACTCAAAAATTGCGTCAGAGAATCAACAACACTGGAGGCAGCGACAGGATCTGTTGGAGCGGAGTCTTTAGGTGTTTGATTCACTGCAGTAACTGAAGCGCCCTGCAATGCTGTCGTACCGGTAGTTAACGCTGCAGATTCGGCAGCTTTGGCTGTAGCGTTCACACCCTGCTCACCGACAGTTGGTGTGATCTCACCAATTGATTCTTTTAACTGATTAACGTTTTGCTGCAAAGTCTTGATACGTGACTGTAGCTCCTCAATTTCCTTTGCAGCTGAAACCTTTGCATCAGCACGTTGATCAGCCGAGTTAGCGGCACTTAACCGTAACTGATCTGTATTTTCAACTGCAGGAGGCTGCGGTGCGGCAGGCGTGACTGAGCCTGATTGTGCAGAACTACCCGCGCTCAACGGCGCAGTTTTTACCGCATTCAGACCGCGGCGTTGATTGAAAGCAGAAAGGTGCTTTTGATAAATAGTGCGCGCTTGCAGCGCATCAACGGCCCGTACAGCGTATGCATCAGGAATATCTAGAACAGCACCGGCGCGAAGCAAATTCATGTTGCCGGCAATAAATGCTTTGGGATTTGCCTCGTAAATAGCCATCAGCATTTGATATATGTCAGTACCTGGTACAGCGTGGCGCTGAGCGATTCCA
>JAUSCY010000126.1 GCA_030650995.1 Sheuella sp.
TCGATTGCCCGGCTATATAGTGCAGGAATTTTGCCTTGTTTGATCATGGATGCAGGTATGGTGGTGGTGTGCTACTGGCATGCGAAGAAAAATAAAATTCCAAACCAAACGCGCGCGAGTCTGCGTGAAATCGGGCACGCATTAAAAGACGGCATCTGGGCGTTGCTTGCTCCCGTCATCGTGCTGGGTGGAATTTATGGCGGTGTTTTTACGCCAACAGAGGCGGCAGTAGTCAGTTGCGTCTACGCTTTAATTATCGGGATGTTCGTTGAGAAACGTCTGAAAATTCCGATGATCAACGATATTGTCTGGCGTTCGCTGAAAGTGACCGCCATCGTGATGTCGATCATCGTCTTCTCAACCGGATTCGGTGTGCTGGTTGCACAAGAGCAGATTGCACCGAAACTTGCTACCTGGCTGTCACAGAATATCCATGAAAAATGGATCATGCTGCTCGTGCTCAACGTGGTGTTCTTCCTGCTCGCTGCGGTGATGGATGAAATCGCGATTATGGTTGTGCTGGGTCCGTTGCTGATCGCGATTGCCAATAGCTTTTCGATTAATCCGATTCACTTTGGTGCGATTATCGTGACTAACGTTGCGATCGGTATGGCAGCGCCTCCGATTGGTTATTGCCTGTTTGTGGGTATGGCGATTAGTGGATTGAAACTCAGTCAGATCGCGCGCGTCATTATGCCGTTCATTGCGATCATGTTAGTGGTGCTGATGCTTGTGACCTATGTGCCGGAGTTTGCGCTGGCATTGCAGCCAAAGTAGGGCGATTTTTTTCAGATCATTGCAGTTATGTCAGTCAGTACGTAGTCAAACTGGTTTCTCAACCGGTTTGACTGTGTAACGATGATTAGCGGATGCCGATCAGTTTATGTGTCTGCAAACTCAACCGCCACAACGGATGATCCATGCAATACTGGGTTGCCAGAGCAAGGTTGTGCGTTTGATCAGGACCATCCATGGCTTGTAAAAAGAAATGGGAGAATTCCAGTTCTTCGAATAACGCTGGCATTGCATCTGGTTGGGGAAAAACAAGCTTGAGTTCGTCACCATGCGTCTGATTAAGCGGCGCCCCTGATTTTGGACTCACGCAAATCCAGTCGATTCCTTCTGGGGCGGTAATCGTTCCATTTGTTTCGACCGCGATCCTGAAGCCCTCAGCGTGCAGAGCCTCAATCAATTCCGTATCAAGTTGCAGCAGCGGCTCACCACCGGTGCATACCACCAGGCGCGAGGCATGGTCAGGATTTGGCCATTGTTCTGCAACAAGTGTTGCCAGAGACAGAGCCGTCTTGAATTTACCGCCAAGCGTGCCGTCTGTTCCCACAAAATCCGTATCGCAGAACTGACAGATTGCCGAGCTTCGGTCGCGTTCAATACCTGACCAGAGGTTACAACCCGTAAAACGCAAAAAGACGGCTGCGCAGCCTGCCTGACAGCCTTCACCCTGGAGAGTGTAGAAAATTTCTTTGACGCTATAAGTCATTATTCATTACACCGGAAGTGCGGGACCGAGTTCGCCCCAGTGCAGAATGACGCCGCATCCTCTTGTTGAATTCAGATCGATCCGATCGATTTCAGGTACCAGCGGCGCAGCCAGCACTTTGATGTAGCGCGCGATGCTTGCGACATCGCTATCAGAATCGCCCATGAGTTGGTGCAAAGGCTGATGATCAAGTTGCTTGAAGATCGGATCGAACACCGTTTTTACATCACCAAAGTCGACGGTCCAGCCTTTTACCTGATCAAGCGGCGCATGCAAATGCAGCCTGAGCGTAAATGTGTGGCCGTGGATCCGACGCCTGCGATCACCCGCAGGCGCGTGCTTGAGTTGCACGGCACTGTCGAGTGTGAATTCTTTCCAGATTCTGTAGTGATGGCCGTCGAAGTGCGCCCCACAACTGCCTGTTTCGTATACCGTGACCCAGGAAAGCTCAGGGAGCTGAGATTTGAGACGAGACCAGATCCATGCCGAGATTGTTTCACTGGTTGGATTCTCAAGCCCGGCAATATCATTCAGGCAGGCATGGTCGAGCTCTGCATGGAGCGGAGCCCAGAGCGCATCCAGATGGTCATAGTCGATCGAAAGGTCGCGTGTCCCCATGTCCTGGTCGGCATGCAGGATGACCTCAAAACCATGCCCGTGCATCCTGCCGCATTTATGTCCGGCAGGGACATTGGGTAACTGATGTGCCGCTTGAAATACGTAACGGCGCCATACGTGTGCATGATCATTTGCGTCCAGATCGACACCTGAGTGAGTGGTGCTCTGCACGCCAACCGCCTCGATACCTGGAACACTCAGATGCTGGCGAATCCAGCGGGCGATATTTTCATCTGTAGGAAGCGGGATCGATTGATTGAGATGGCTGTAATCAAGTGGCGCAATGCATTGCTGCAAATGCTCTGTCAGGGTGTCGACCTCAGCGCCGGCAAAAGGAGCCCAACTGCCTGGTAGCGATGCCCGCACCTCACCCACGAAACTGTGTCCGTGCAGGCGTGCGGCGCGGTGATCGGCAGGCAGACAGTCCACCTGGCAGGAAGCTTCGAAGCCCACAGCCGCTACATACAACAAATGATCATTCACGACGTCAGTCCGAACTTTTGATAAAGTGGGTCAGCGATGCCGACCTCTGCAAAACCTTTCGCTCTGAGCAGGCAGGAGTCGCACTGTGCGCAAGGCGCGCCATTTGGCTGCGGGTCATAGCAACTGGTTGTCTCGGAAAAATCCACTCCGAGCGAGAGTCCTTTGCGGACAATATCGGCCTTGGTCATATGCATCAACGGGGCGCGAATTTTGAGGTGTTGACGACCTTCGACCCCCGCTTTGGTGGCCAGATTCGCCATCGTTTCGAAAGAGGCGATGTATTCAGGACGGCAGTCCGGATAGCCGCTGTAGTCCATCGCGTTGACGCCGACAAAGATATCCTGCGCACCAAGGACTTCCGCCCAGCCGAGCGCAAAGCTTAAAAATATCGTATTGCGAGCAGGCACATACGTGACAGGGATGCCGCCAGCGATGTCTTCTACACGATGTCCTTTGGGAACATCGATGTCCGCTGTCAGGGCAGAACCGCCAAAGCTGCGCATATCCATATCAATAATGATGTGCTGAGCGACCTTGCGAGTCGTTGCAAAGGCTTTGGCTTTTTCGAGTTCAATCGAATGGCGCTGACCGTAACGAAAGCTCAAGGCATAGACCTCATAGCCTTCTTCCTGAGCCATCGCAAGGGATGTGGTGGAGTCGAGTCCACCACTTAATAGACAAACAGCTTTCTTCAATTTACTTCGCCGTTGGCATCACGAACTCAGCACCTTTGCCAATGGTCTCAGGCCAGCGCTGCATGATGGATTTTTGTTTGGTGTAGAAGCGTACACCTTCCTCGCCGTAGGCATGCATATCGCCAAACAGGCTCTTCTTCCAGCCACCAAAACCGTGCCAGGCCATGGGGACAGGAATAGGCACATTGATGCCCACCATGCCGACCTGGATGCGGCGACCAAATTCGCGTGCAACGTTGCCATCACGCGTGTAGCAGGACACGCCGTTACCGAACTCGTGTGCATTGATCAGCTCAACAGCCTGGGCAAAATCTTTGGCCCGGACACATACAAGCACAGGGCCGAAAATTTCTTCCTTGTAGATGCGCATTTCAGACGTAACGTTGTCAAACAAGGTGCCGCCAGTAAAAAAGCCTTGTTCATGACCCGGTACTTTCAGCCCGCGGCCATCGACAACGAGTGTGGCTCCTTCTTTGACACCGATTTCTATATAGCCCTCGATACGCTCAAGTGCCTGACGGGTCACGATAGGACCCATCTCCGCGTCGAGCTCCATACCGTTTTTGATTTTGAGTGTGCGGGCACGTTCGGCAAGCTTTGGAATGATTTTGTCAGCAACATCCCCAACCAGCACGGCAACGGAAATTGCCATGCAACGCTCGCCAGCCGAGCCGTAAGCAGCCCCGATCAGACCGTCGACCGCCTGGTCGATATCGGCATCAGGCATGACAACCATGTGGTTCTTGGCTCCGCCAAGAGCCTGTACGCGCTTGCCAAGTTCGGCACCGCGTGAATAGATGTATTGCGCAATCGGCGTCGACCCTACAAAGCTGATCGCTTTGACATCAGGATGCTCGAGCAGTCCGTCAACGGCGACTTTATCACCCTGGACAACGTTAAATACGCCGTCTGGCAGGCCTGCTTCTTTGAAAAGTTCAGCCATGAATATTGATGCGGAAGGATCGCGTTCGCTGGGCTTGAGAATGAAGGTGTTGCCGCACGCAATGGCGACAGGGAACATCCAGCAAGGCACCATGCACGGGAAGTTAAACGGCGTAATTCCGGCAACCACGCCCAAAGACTGGCGTAATGTCCAGTTATCGATGCCGGTTGATACCTGGTCGGTGAAATCACCCTTCAGTAATTGCGGTGCGCCACAAGCGAACTCAACAATATCAATGCCGCGCATGACTTCACCCTGCGCATCGGTAAAGACTTTGCCATGTTCCTGGGTAATGATAGAAGCCAGTTCGTCTTTACGCTCATTGAGCAGTGCCAGAAAATTATTCATGATCCGCGCACGGCGGATGGGAGGCATGTCTGACCAGGCGGGGAAAGCGGCGCGTGCACTGGCTACTGCTGCATCGACGGTCGCGAGCGTTGCTAATTCGACTTTGCGTGTTGGCTGACCGGTTGCTGGATTGAAGACATCTTGTGCGCGCGCACTGGCGTCAGACACAACCTGGCCGTTAATCCAGTGGGAAACGGTATTGGACAATACGGGCATTGGTGGATGTTTAGACATGCTCTTTCCTTATCATAGATGCGCAATTGTAAGATGGATGGGTGAATACTCGCGAACTTGGGTAAAATTTTACTCAATGCAGTCTTTTTTGAATCCAATTGGAGCAACTCCCTCATCATGACTCAGCCCTTGTCTGGCAAAGTAGCGCTCGTCACCGGCGCCGCACGTGGAATTGGCCGTGCCTGCGCGCTTAAGCTCGCTTCAGCTGGCTGCGATATCGTCGCCAATTATTACAATAGCTATGACGAAGCTGAAGCTGTCTGTGCTGAAATCCGCTTAATGGGGCGTCGCGCCATTGCTGTGCAGGCCAGTGTGGGGGTGCCCGACAGTGTGACCGAGATGTTTGAAATCATTACCAAGGAGTTCGGTCACCTTGATATTGTCATCAGTAATGCTGCCTCAGGCGTACTTAAGCCCGCGATGGATATGACACTCAAGCATTTTCGCTGGTGTATGGAAACCAATGCTTTTGCAGTGAATTTGCTTGCCCAGCATGCTGCGCCACTCATGAAAAACGGTGGCCGAATTATTGCCATGTCCAGCCTGGGGGCTCAGCGCGCGATGCCACATTACGGGTTTATCGGTGCCTCAAAGGCTGCACTCGAGTCATTGGTGCGGACATTGGCTCAGGAACTCGGTCCCAGAGGTATCCGTGTCAATACCGTCTCGGCTGGCGTGGTCGATACCGACGCCTTAAGCCATTTCCCTAACCGGGATCAGGTTTTGTCAGAGTTTGCGGCGCGTACACCCGTCGGCCCCAGTTTGTTGCCGGCCAATGTCGCGGACGCAGTTTATCTCCTGTGCTTGCCTGAGGCAGCCTGGGTGAATGGTCATACGCTGGTGGTTGACGGCGGTTTTTGTATATCGGGTTGATGAATATGTCATTTGAATCAGGACTTTCAGGCAAGGTAGCTATCGTGACAGGTGGCTCTCGCGGGATTGGTCGCGCGATCGTGGAGCTGCTCGCCAGTCAGGGCGCAGTGGTGAATTTCTTTTATCGTGGCAACGAGGCGGCAGCCAAGGAAGTCGTTGCTAGCGTGCAGGCTGCAGGTGGTCAGGTCACCGCTATACAAGTTGACGTTGCTGATTCGGCTGCCTGCGCTGCTGCGGTTGAAGCGATCGGTGACCGTTGCGAGCGAATTGATATCCTGGTTAATAACGCAGGAATTGTGCGTGACAACCTGATGGCCGCCATGGAAGACGACGAAATCAGCGATGTCCTCAACACTAACGTGGGTGGTATTTTTAATGTGACACGCCCTGTCATTCCATTCATGATGTCACAGCGTTCAGGCCGGATTGTGAATTTGTCTTCGGTTGCCGGCAACAAGGCTGGACGGGGTCAGACTAATTACGCGGCCAGTAAAGGCGCAGTTGATGCCATGACCCGCGCCTTGGCGGTAGAGCTGGCACCCCGAAAAATCCAGGTCAATGCCGTCGCCCCGGGCGTAATTGAAACTGAAATGTCGCAGCAGGTCAGGGATTTGGCCGACGATCAGGTCAAATCGCGTATTTTGCTTAAACGTTATGGCAAAGCTCAAGAAGTTGCCAACGCCGTTGGTTTTTTAGTGTCAGATATGGCGGACTACATTACCGGACAGGTACTGTATGTAGACGGCGGCTTCAAAATGGACTAAATGCAGGGGTTTTCCTCACATTTAGGTTAAAATGAGGCGCTTTTTTATCCATTTAGCATGTCAAATTGAGTATGCAGCACTTTGTGCATGCAACATCTATCTAGCGTGCACCACGTTCCGGAGTTCATCATGGCTGAAACAGTCATCACTAAAGAAGAAATCATGGCGGTTTTTCCAACCGTCCAGAAAACGATGGCCGATGCGCTCGGCTGCGATGTTGATGACATCAAGCTAGACGTTTCCCTGATTGAAGGCCTTGACGCTGAATCCATCGACTTTCTCGATATGGTGTTCCGTCTTGAGCGCGCGTTTAAGATCAAAGTACCACGTGGCAAGATTATCGAAGACGTCCGTGGCGATATGCCTGTAGAGGAATTCGAGCAGGGTGGCATGCTGACCGAAAAGGGTCTGGCTCGTCTGCGTGTCTACCTGTCCGAGATTGATGAGTCACGCTTCAAGACTCCGATGCGTGTCGATCACATTGCGCGTCTCTACACACCAGAAACTTTCTGCAAGCTCGTGGTTCGTGCCCAACGCGCAACCCCAGCTGCTGGCTGATGGCCGTGCAATCGGCGGGGGCGCCTCAGTCCTCGCCAGCTTTGTTGTCAGATCAACTGCCAGATCAACTGCCCGATCGGTTTGCCGCTTTTTCGTTTGTTGACTGCATCACGCAGATTGACGGCGTCAGGCGTGTGACGGGTCGCTACACCATCCCTGCGGATGCGACTTATTTTCCCGTGAGCCTGGTCGCCGAGGCGATCGGACAGCTTGCCGCGTGGGTTGCCATGTCGACAGTTGATTTTCGCTTCCGGCCCGTTGCAGCGCTGGCAGGCGATACACGTATCTTTGCCTGTCCCAAGCCCGGCGATACGCTTGAGCTGATTGTTGATATCGAGTCCTGCGACGAGGAGTCGATCACCTATCGCGGTCACGCGATGGTCGGTGCGACCATGGTGCTCGAACTGCTTGATACGCTTGGCTCCATGCTCGATATCGCCGAGTTTGATGATCCTGCCGCACTGGCTGCAGATTTTTTGCGCCTAACTTCAGGCGGAAGAGATCCTGGTGCTTTTAAGGGTGTCCCTCGACCAGGACTCACTGATGTGTTGCATGAGCCAGGAGCAAAACTCCATGCTCAGCTCTCAGTTCCTGAGCGAGCACCGTTTTTTAATGACCATTTTCCCAGGCGACCGGTTTTCCCGGCAACGCTGATGCTCGATTCCCAGTTGCAACTGGCTGAGCGTATCGCCACTGAGCTGGCTGGTCAGCCCGTGCACGTCACGCGCATTACCAATGTCAAAGTTCGCGCTTTTACATCGCCAGGCGCAACACTTCATTTATTTGCCGAGTCGGCTGCCCCGGGTGAGGATGACCCTGAACCCATCCTAATCAAGGTTGGCGCTCAAGCCGATGGCCGAACGATTGCTGGAGCCAAGATGTTTTTTGCCCCAGATTCCGGAGAACACGCATGACCGCAAGACGTCGCGTCGCAATTACAGGTATTGGCCTGGTGACACCAGCAGGTCTGGATGCCGCATCGACCTGGGCCCGCATCAAAGCCGCAAAAAGCTGCGCGGGTCCGATCACGATTTTCGATGCATCAGGATTTTCAACACGCATTGCCGCAGAGGTGAAAGGCTTTGACAGTCTGCCTCCGATTGATGATCGCAAACTGTTGAAATACGCAAGCCGTGCCCATCGTTTTGCGCTGGCTGCTGCGGATCAGGCGATTGCTGATGCGGGGATTCGTCCGACGCTGCAAGACGCAACCCGCTGGGGGTGTGTAGTTGGGGCAGGGATGATGACTGTCGCGCATCCAGAGATTGCCGCTGTGCAGCGTGCTGCGGCACCAGAAGGCGAGCTCATTCCCAATAATATTATGGATGAGCCAGTCGCCAATGATGTGATGGCGTTTAGCCGTAGCTTGTCCACTGCTGGCGTGTCCTTGCTGTTGCGCCGCTTCGGTATTCGTGGCTACGCCTCGACTGTCCACACAGCATGTGCATCAGGTGGCCAGGCCGTTGGCACCGCAATGCGTCTGATTCGACGAGGTCTGGCAGATCGTGTGCTGACCGGCGGCTTTGATTCGATGATTTCTCCTGTCGGTTTGTCAGGCTTTTGTTTGCTTTCCGCCGTGTCCTCAGATAACGACCATCCTGAGCGCGCAAGCCGTCCTTTCGATCTCACGCGCAATGGTTTTGTGCTGGGAGAGGGCGCGGGATTTCTGGTGCTCGAAGAATGGGATAGCGCCGTTAAACGTGGCGCCACAATTTATGCCGAACTCGCAGGGGACGGTAACTCACTATCTTCCTATCGCATTACCGATTCACATCCGTCTGGTGACGGGCCGATCCAGGCGATGCGTCGTGCCATCTCCGATGCGGGTGCAGGAATTGCCGATATCGATTATCTGAATGCGCATGGCACCTCGACACCGATGAATGATCGTAGTGAATGCGCTGCCGTCAATGCTGTATTCGGTGATCGTGCTAAAGAAGTGGGTGTTAGTTCGACCAAGAGCGTAATGGGCCATCTGATTGCGGCAGCTGGTGCGGTCGAGGCCGGTATCTGCGCCTTGGCAATTCGTGACGGTTTGATGCCGCCTAATGCTAATTTGCAACAGCTTGATCCGGATTGCGATGTGAATATCATTCGTGATGTGCCGCGTGAGCAGCGTATCGGCATGGCGCTCTCAAACTCTCTCGGCTTTGGTGGCAGCAACAGTTGCCTGGCTTTCCGTCATCCTGATGAAACCGCGGCGCTTATCGCCGCAGGACGGTAATCAATATGAAACGTATCGTCATTACTGGAAGTGGTGCTATTTGTGGGGCAGGTACTGATCCTGCCAGCATTGTTCAGACACTGCTCGAAGGCCGAACAACTATCGCGCCGATTACCGCCTGGGATGCCGAGGCCTGGCCTTGCAAAGTCGCCTCAGAGGTACCTGATTACAACGGTGGAAAATTACTAGGCGATCGTAAATTACTCAAGCTGGTTCGCCGTTCCGATGTGTTTGGCATTTATGCTGGCGGCAAAGCGATTGAGCAGGCAGGCTTGCCTGCTGCACTCGCTGCGCTGGACGAGACTGCTGCGGCTGATTTTGCTGATCAGACCGGGTGCTATGTCGGTTCAGGCGGTGGTGCTTTTGAAGTGAACTACGATTATTTTCCACTGATGGCCGAGACAGGCGATAGCCTGCATAAATTTGGTCAAGAGCTGCCCAACATGGTTAATCCTATGTGGTTGCTGCGTTCGCTGCCAAACAATGTACTTTGCCATGTCAGTATCCGACATCAGCTCAAGGGTCCCAACGGCTGCATCACAAATCACACGACCAGTGGCATGTTGTCTGTGATTGAGAGCGCCTGGGCGCTACGTGAGGGTGATGCCCAGCGAGTGGTTGCGATCAGTCATGATGCACCAATCGAGCCCCAGACATTGCAATACCTTGATCGTGTTGGCTTGATTAGTCATCACGCCATCAGTCCTTTTGATGCAGCGCATGATGGTTGCTTGCTGGGTGAAGGAGCCGCTTCGTTTGTACTTGAAACTGAAGCCTCTGCTGCAGCACGTGGTGCAACGGTGCTGGCTGAGTATCTCGGTGGTGGTGATGCCTCCGAGGGTGAAGGTATTTTTTCAATTCGCAGTGACGGCGATGGTCTTTTCCGTGCGATTGAGGCTGCGTTGCTTGACGCTGGTTTGTCCGCAGCCGATGTTGGCATGGTGGTCACACATGGCAATGGTACTGAGGAGTCGGACCGTTCGGAGGCTGCGGCGTTAGTGCGTGCCTTTGGTGACGATATGCCTCCTGTCACGGCATTCAAATGGTCTTATGGCCATTCGTTTGCAACTTCAGGTTTACTCGATGCCGTAGTTGGTCTTGAAGCTTGCCGTCAAAACGTCGTGCCTGGTATCGCTTCATTGAAAGAGCTTGCCACAGGATGCACGGGTCTGAATGTATCTGCACAAACGCGTGCGCCACGCAGCAATATCGTATTGATATTGTGTCGTGGCTTCGCAGGAACCAATGCAGCGCTGTTGTTGCGTGCTGTGAAATAAGTTTTGAGCAACGTGACTTCAACGCAGCAGTTGCCAGATGGATGCGCGGTCGACACGGTAGACATCGCGCGTATTGAACGACTGATTCAGGCAATGCCTGATGATTTGCTCAAACTTTTTTCGGCACAGGAAATCGCAGACGCAGGAACGGGCGCAGGTCAGGCAGCAAGTCTGGCCGCCCGTTTCGCAGCTAAAGAGGCCTGCCTTAAATTATTTTCACGCGAAACCGCACTCAATACCATCGTTGCGATGGATTTTTCCGTAGTGCGTGACGCATATGGTGCGCCACACATTGCTGTGACAGCAGCCGCTGAAATTGTGATGGGGCGCCATCTAGTGGGGGAGATAAAAATTTCTCTCACCCATACTGCTACTACGGCGACCGCTGTAGCTTTACGCGTCCCCAAAACTATCACCCCTTCATTTGGCGGACGTTTTCTCTACAGGTTTTTACCTTATCGCCGGGCGGTTATTCTTGAAAACCTGAACCGTGTGTATGGTGCGAATGTCAGCCAGGGTCAGATCAAAGCTTTAGCCCAGGCTCACTATGGCCACTTGCTGACTCTATTCAAAGAGTTGATTGCCTTCAGGTTTCTATCTGAGGCGAGTAAGAAAAATCTCGTGCGCGTCGAAGGCGTGCCCGGGATGATCGAGGCGTTCGAGGCAGGGCGCGGGATGTTGATCCTGACAGGGCACTTTGGTAATTTTGAGGTCTCCACCGTCGCTGGTATCGAACATTTCCCCCAGGTAAAAGGTCGTATTCACTTCTTGCGTCGCCCGATCAAGCCTAAATGGTTAAGCGATATGCTGACGCGCCGGTTTAATCAGGCGGGTTTCGGCGTGGTGGGCAGACGCGGCTCTCTGGAAGAAATCGTCTCGACGATCGAAAAGGGGGATGCGATTGTCTTTCCCTTTGATCAGTTCGCTCGTAAGCCTGAAGGCATCCCGGTTGAGTTTTTTGGTCATGCTGCCGGTACATTTAAAAGCATGGCTGTCATCGCGCTGGCGACAGGTGCACCGGTTATTCCTGCCGCCTCGTGGCGTGAGCCAGATGGCACGCATGTTCTGAGCTTCATGCCCGCACTCACGCCTATTCTGGATGAAGATGTGGGTGCAGAGATTACCCGTAACACCCGGGCTTATAACGCAGCGCTAGAGCTGTCTATCGTGCGTCATCCCGAGCAATGGTGGTGGGTGCATCGTCGCTGGAAAGACATAAAGCGCAAGAAATAAACACACCCGACCAGGTATCAATTACCTTTTTGGTTTTTATCGTAAAGGTAGCCACCGAGCACACCAGCAGCTGCGCCACCGATTGCGCCCCAGATCGGATTGCCACCAGCAATCGCTGTGATGCCTGCGCCGGCCGCGGCACCGATTGCCCCGCCTGATAACTCACGTTGTTGAGTCGTGTTCATGTTGGAGCAGCCCGTCATGGTGAGTGCTGCACAGACTGGCAATATTAAAAGTAATTTTTTCATGATGAAACTCCTTGAATTCAATCAAATGCTAAGTAAAGCAACTAGGTTATTTCTTGCAAGGGTATGTTTCACCCATGTAACGCAAGATGGTGTCTGCTGCTGACATCTGGTTGTACTGGGGGCTTGTTTTCGTCCATTTGATAAATGCATCGATATGCTCCTGGCGCGTAAACTGGTTATTTTCCAGACAAATGAATGGGCGCGCATTTTTAGGATTACGAGTGATCAGATAGGTCTCATAGACGCCTTGTCCGAAACCATTACAAAAATTCTGCGCAGCACCATCTGATTTTTTTTCACACATTTCTACATATGCCTGCGTAGATGTGTGCGCTCTAGGAACCGCATTTGAATTTTTTGATGTTTGCGCAATTGCAGATGTTGTTCCCGCAAGCACAATACATGTAGCCACAAGTATTTTTTTCATGATTTTATCTCTGTAAAGTTTTCAAACATAATCAGTAATGCCCTGTTAAAGCGCAATAAGACACGCTATATGTTAACTTTACGTCTGTAATTGTCAAATATTCTTTAATTGAGGAAGATGATGTTTAAGCAAATTTCTACCGCAGTCGTTGCATTGATGATGGTGCTTGGTTTGAGCGCTTGTACACCAGCACCGACTGGTCCAATCGAAATCCGTAAAGGCGTGGTTGAGCAGATCACTGCGACAACGATCAAGAGTAATCACGACACAGGCGTAGGCGCTGTGATTGGTGGTCTGGGCGGTCTGGGTGTTGGTGCCCTGATTGGTTCCGGAACAGGCAAAGCCGTTGCAATGGTTCTGGGCGCTATTGGCGGTGCAGTAGCAGGTAACGAAATTCAGAAGCACTATGACAAACCTGTCGAAGGTCAGCAGATTTTTGTCCGTACCAGCAACGGTGTGCTGGTCACCGTGACTCAGCCAACAGGCAATCTGCGCGTTGGTCAGCATGTCTATATTGAAGGTGCAGGAACTGAAGCCCGTGTAGTTGCGCAGTAACTCTGTCTGAGCATTTAA
>JAUSCY010000131.1 GCA_030650995.1 Sheuella sp.
CCAATTCCGCCACCTGGGCACTATGTACTTCCACTTTGCACTTTCAATATGTACTGCGCTATGAACTACAGCACTACCTTTAAGTAGTTTTCATTTTCAACAAGTAGTTTTTCAACCAGTCATTTTCAATTAAACTAAGCCACGCATTATATAACGAGATTCAAACCTTGGCAAATCGCCCGCCCTACAATATTAAAAATAATCGCGCTTCTTCACCGAAGACTTCGCGCGCCGCTTCACCTGCTATGACACCAGAGTTGCCTCCGGACTTTGATCCTGATGTGCCAACCCGTGAGCAGATTCTTGAGTCCTTACGATCAGCCGCCGCTCCGCTTTCACCAGAAGATCTCGCCACCCGCATGGGACTGGTCCGAGAGGAAACACTCAAGGGGTTTGATCGTCGATTAAATGCAATGGAGCGCGATGGCCAGCTCCTGCCTAATCGCAAAGGTGTATTACTCCTTGCAAATAAATTAGATTTTGTCGCGGGCCGCGTTCAGGGGCACCGCGATGGCTTTGGTTTTCTCCTGCGCGACGACGGTGGGCAGGATTTATTTTTGTCTCCGCGCGAAATGCTCAAAGTGCTCCACGGTGATCGTGTCCTGGTCAAGCCGACAGGTGAGTATCGCGGCAAACCTGAGGCAATGATTGTTGAGGTCATTGAAAGAAGGACCAATCGTTTGGTCGGGCGCTTTCTTAACGAGCGCGGGTTAGCAATTGTTGTCCCAGAGGATCAGCGGATCAAGCACGATGTGCTGATCCCACCAGGGGACACGGGCGGGGCGCAACATGGTCAAGTGGTATCGATTGACATCATCGAGCAACCGACACGTCATTCCCAGCCACTGGGACGGGTTGCAGAAATTCTCGGCGAGATTGACGATCCCGGCATGGAAATTGAAATTGCCGTGCGCAAGTTCGATGTGCCTGTGGACTTCTCCGAGGCAGCGCTTAAACAGGCAGATAAATTGCCTGATGCAGTACGTAAAACCGATCTGAAAGATCGTGTCGATCTGCGCGATGTTGCCTTCATTACAATTGACGGTGAAGATGCCCGTGACTTTGACGATGCGGTCTACTGCGAACAAGTTGACCTGGGAACTTCGGGACGCAAGAAACCCGCCTGGCGTTTGCTCGTCGCGATTGCTGATGTGAGCAATTATGTATTGCCCGAGGATGCTCTCGATACAGATGCTTTAGAGCGCGGCACAAGCGTGTATTTTCCGCGTCGGGTCATTCCGATGCTGCCAGAGAAGCTCTCTAACGGGTTATGTTCGCTCAATCCGCATGTCGACAGACTTGTACTTGTCTGTGACATGGTCATTCCTTTGTCAGGTGCTAAAGCAGGAAGCATTGCTGCATATCAGTTCTATAACGCAGTGATTCATTCGCATGCGCGTACGACCTACAACCAGGTTTGGGAGTCCTTGCAGCAGCCTTTGGGACCGATGGCGCGCAGCTTGTCAAAAGTTTTACCTCAGATCAATGATTTATACGCACTCTTTCAAGTGCTGCAGCAGTCGCGTAAGGATCGCGGTGCCATCGATTTTGATACGGTCGAAACCAAGATCGTCTGCAATGAACTGGGGCGCATAGAGAAGATCATTGGTCTGGTGCGCAATGATGCGCATCGACTCATTGAAGAGTGCATGCTCGCGGCAAATACTTGTGCCGCCGACTTTATGCTTCGAAGCAAACATCACGGTTTGTATCGGGTCCATGAGGGTCCCACGCCCGAAAAGCTGAAATCTCTGCGTGAATTTTTACGCACATTGGGACTCAGTCTTGGCGGTGGTGATGATCCGCAGGCCAAGGACTACGGCGAGTTGCTGGATAAGGCGCGTGCCCGTCCTGATTACGCTTTGCTCCAGACAATGTGTCTGCGCTCGATGCAGCAGGCAATTTACGGTCCGGATAATGCAGGTCACTTTGGTTTGTCCTATCCGGCCTACACGCACTTTACTTCGCCTATCCGGCGTTATCCGGACTTACTCACGCACCGCGTCATCAAGGCATTGCTCAGAAGCGATCGCTATCAGCCCGCCGTCAGAGGTTTTGTTGCCGCACCCGGCACGTCTGCTAAAGAGTACGAACACGATGTCTGGGAAAAGACTGGTTTGCTGCTCTCAGCTTCTGAACGCCGTGCTGATGAAGCTTCCCGAGATGTCGAGGCCTGGCTGAAGTGCTGGTTTGTTAAAGAACGCGTCGGCGAAACCTTCAGCGGGCGGGTGACTGGCGTTGCAAGCTTTGGCATATTTGTGACCCTCGATACGCTGCACGTCGAGGGGATGGTGCATGTCTCTGAACTGGGCACGGAATATTTCCAGTTTAATGAGGCACTGCATGAATTGCGGGGCGAACGCACAGGAATGCGTTATCGTCTGACTGATGCAGTGCAGGTTCAGGTCGCACGCGTGGATCTCGAGGCGCGCAGGATTGAGTTCCGGCTCGTAGCGGGTACGACATTTGGTGCTTTGCGCAAGCAGGCTGCCCGGACTGAAGAGCCCGGTGCGAGACGTGTAAAAAAAGCGGCGGCGCCTAAACCTCCTGAACTCAAGGGTTCAAATGCGCGGGATCGCCGCTTAGAAGCTAAAAAAGCAGCTAAGCACGAGACTGCCAAACCACCCAAAAAACAGCAAGGACCAGCAAAAAGTGCAGGTTTGAAAAAATCCGCTCGTAAAGGTCGATAACAAGGTAATAAATTCTTATGGCAGCTACACAGACACTCGCAGGTTTTCACGCGGTGATCGCACGATTACGTCAGGCCCCTGATTCAATCAGGGAAATATATGTAGAGGCTCAGCGGCGTGATAAACGCATGCAGTCGCTGATTGAGCAGGCGACAGCGGCGGGGCGCTCCGTGCATCCGGTTGGTGCCGATCGCCTGGATGGCCTGGCAGGAGGCTCTCGTCACCAGGGGGTTGTCGCTGTGGCGGATGCCCGCAGGCTTGCCGATGATCTCGACGAAGTGCTCGATAGTATTCAAGGCCCCGCCTTGCTGTTGATTCTTGATGGCGTGACAGATCCGCACAACCTAGGGGCTTGTCTACGGACAGCGGATGCCGCGGGTGTGCATGCAGTGATTGCGCCGCGCGACCGGTCGGCCGGATTGAACACGACCGTGCAGCGCGTAGCCTGCGGCGCAGCGGAGTCAGTACCCTATCTGATGGTGACTAATCTGGCACGTACCATGCGTGAGCTCAAGGATCGCGACATATGGTTAATCGGGACGGATGACCGGGCGACCGAGTCGATCCATCAGACTGATACGCGTCGTTCCATGGCGTGGGTGATGGGGGCTGAAGGCGAGGGGATGCGACGTCTGACGCGCGAGACCTGCGACGAGCTGGTTCATATTCCTATGCTCGGTAGTGTCGAAAGTTTGAACGTCAGCGTAGCGACGGCAGTTTGTTTGTTCGAAACAGTACGCCAGCGCCAGAGTTAAACTGGCGGAATTCTTTTTCAGCTGAGATTTTTATGGCCAAGACCGGATTTACCACCAATATTCTGCATTGTGATCGTCGTGGTTCTGTCGAGCATGGTGCAGTACACAAGCCGATTCACACCTCTTCGCAATATGCTTATGCGGATTCGCGTGAGCTCGCTGCAGTGTTTCAGGGTAAGTCCGGCTACACCTATGCGCGTCAGGGTACGCCCACGACTGATGCGCTTGAGAAGAAAATCAATCTGATGGAGGACGGTCTTTCTTCGTTGACTTTTTCAACGGGAATGGCAGCGCTCACGGCTTTGTTCACAACGCTTTTGCGGGCTGGTGATCACCTGATTTCGAGTCAGTATATTTTTGGTAATACCAATAGTCTGTTCGGTACTCTGCAGTTGTTGGGCATTGAAATCTCGTTAGTGGATCCGACGGATGCAAGCGCCGTCGCTGCTGCAATCAAGCCCAACACGCGGATGGTTTTTACTGAGACCATTGCTAATCCAGGTACACAAGTCGCCGACCTCGAGGGAATCGGAAAAGTGTGTGCCGCGCACAATCTTGTTTATGTGGTGGACAACACACTGACATCTCCCTGGCTAATTCAGCCCCGCAAAATTGGTGCGAGCTTTGTCATGAATTCGTTGTCCAAGCACATCGGAGGTCACGCCCATGCGCTGGGTGGTTCACTGACTGATACCGGACTGTTTGACTGGACGACCTATCCAAATATTCTGGATGTGTATAAAAAGAGCGCTCCTTCAGGTTGGGGAATGCTGCAGATCAAGAAAAAGGGTTTGCGCGATATGGGTGCAACGCTTGCGGCGGATGCTGCGCATCGTATTTCGGTGGGTGCTGAAACACTGGCGTTGCGTCTGAATAAAATCTGTAGCAATGCGATGGCTCTGGCAACTTTTTTATCTGCTCACCCTGCAGTTGCTCGCGTGTCCTATCCCGGGCTGACAAGTCATCCTCAGCACGCGCGTGCTAAAAATTTATTCAATGATCGCTACAGTATGCTCATGGGTGTTGAGCTTGCCCAAGGCATTGACCCATTTGATTTCCTCAATAAACTTGAAGTGGTTATTCTGGCGACGCACGTAGGGGATACCCGTACGCTCGCGTTGCCCGCAGCGCACACCATTTATTATGAGATGGGACCTCAGTTGCGCGCGCAGATGGGAATTGCAGATGGCCTGATCCGGGTCTCTGTCGGTATAGAGGAAGAACAGGATTTAATCGCAGATTTTGCGCATGCACTTGATGCGTGCATGACAAAATAAATCTTTTTAAAAAAAACGAAACTTTTAAAAAACTTCTAATAAATATAGAGACAAAATACCCACAGTCAATTAATATGCGGCTTGTACGAGGTTTTTTTCTTGACAGCCGCCCTCAGTCGAGGCTTAATTGAGGAATGCGGGATGCTTTGAATTCTCGTCAAGCTTACGGTCACAGATGCCTGAATCGTCTGTGATTTTTTAACTATCAATAGGGGTAGACCTGATATGAACAAAACCGAACTGATCGAACACATTGCCACTAAGGCAGACATCTCAAAAGCCGCTGCAGGCCGCTCACTTGATGCGATGATTGCCGCTGTGAAAGCAACCCTTAAAAAAGGTGGCACTGTCACTCTGGTCGGTTTCGGTACGTTTGCCGTGACAACACGTGCGGCACGTATGGGCCGTAATCCACGTACCAACGAAGCCATCAAAATCAAGAAAGCTAAAGTGCCTAAGTTCCGTCCAGGTAAAGCACTGAAAGACGCACTGAATTAATCAGCCGCGTTAGCGCAATTTGCTAAAATCGTGCGGTTCGCTATAATGCGAGCCGCACTGTTTTTTTGTATGAGGGTGGTTAGCTCAGTTGGTAGAGCACTTCGCTTACACCGAAGATGTCACAGGTTCGAGCCCTGTACCACCCACCATCACTTATTTAGCCTGGATGTCTTAAAGCCAATTGTCTTGCCTTGTCGAGACTGCTATCAGACAATCATCTATGCTGAATCAATCGACTTCCTCACCCACTGCATCAAGATTTTCAATAAAAAAATTACCCTGGGGTGCTTTTGGAATCGTGCTGCTAGTCCATCTTTGCGTGCTGTGGTGGTTGATGGGCGCGTATTTCGGACCAGTCCCTGAAGATTCAGCTCAGCCTATATTTGTGACGCTTGAGGTGGGGGAGCCAGAACCAGCGGCACCTTTGCCCGACGATACAACAAATGAAGAGGACCCGTCCCAGCCTGAGCCGAGCCAGCCTCCGGAAGTGCCAGTAGACTTGGTACTCGATAAGGTTGTTAAACAGCCCGCTGCGCCCGCTGTACCTCCCCAAAGCACACCCGATCAAAAACCAAAAGAAAAACGCGCCAGCAGCCTCTCAGCGCCTTCTCCTGTGACATCTTCGCAACTCACCCAATTGGCTGATCCAGGCCCCAGGCTCGTCACCCGCGTACAGTACCTGAGTGAACCACCGCGCCCTGTTTATCCTGCCTACTCCAAAAGTCGCAAGCAACAAGGCAAAGTCATTGTGCGCGTACTGATTAGCCCTGAGGGATTGATCCGTACGATACAGATGCAACAGTCTTCAGGTTTTGATGCACTGGATGAGGCAGCGATTCGCGCATTCACTGATGTCCGGTTCAAGCCTTATTCTGAAAATGGCACTCCATATGATCGGCTGGCAGATATTCCAATCGAATTCATGTTGCGTAATTAAATTAATTAATGGCTAAAGGCTAAAGGCCAGCCTCAGCTAGCCATACCGACTTGCTGTGCACGGGATTGAAGCTGAGGAGTTAAAATACACGTTATGCGAGTACTACTCATAGAAGATGATGCAACCCTCGGTCGGGCGCTGCAGGAGTTTTTGACCGATCAAGGTCACGTGACCGATTGGCTTGCCGATGGCGAGCGTGGTTTGTCTGCGCTATCGAATCACGCCTACGATCTTGTTGTGCTTGACCTGAACTTGCCATCCATGGATGGACTCGAGGTACTCAAAACCTTGCGCGTACATGGTCAGACTTTGCCGGTTTTAATTCTTACTGCCCGTGATGGACTTCAGGATCGCGTTGCAGGTCTGGACGCAGGGGCCGATGATTATCTGACCAAACCTTTCGAGTTGATCGAATTCGCTGCCCGCGTGCGTGCACTTGCGCGCCGGCATAACGGTATTAGCAGCTCGATTATTGAATTTGGCTGCCTGTCGTTTGATACCGCACATCGGGAATTGAGAGCGGGCGGTGAAAGACTGGCGCTGTCAGTCAGAGAGCTTTCTGTTCTTGAGATGCTGATTTACCGTGCCGGAAAGGTCGTCACCAAGCAGCAGATCGTCCAGGGGCTATCCGCTCTGGACGCAGACTTTAGCGAGAATGCAGTCGAAGTTTATATTTACCGGCTACGCAAAAGACTCGAAGGCCGCGGGACTTCCATTCAGACCGTACGTGGATTCGGCTATTTGCTTGAGCTCGAATCGCACGGCTGAGATAGATTATCTTTATGCCATCTCCTGCCAAGCAGACTGATTCAACTGTTTCGTTGTTGCCTGCGGGTTCGCTTGCCAGGCATCTGGTGCTGCGATTGCTGCCACCCATCTTGTTACTTGCGATGCTGGACCTGGCGGCAACTTGGATCATTACGCACAAAATCGAAATATCTGACTGGCAACTCGAAGATATTTTCTGGATCATTTTAGCGGGACAGTTTGTACTGATCGCTTTGTTTGCCTGGGTTGTAGTGCAAGGCGTTCGTTCTGGCATGCGTGCAGTGAATCAGCTGTCTGAGGAAATTGCCATGCGCTCAGGCGACGATTTGGCGCCTTTATCCGTTGACTATCTTCCCCGAGAGCTTGATTTACTGGTACGTCATACCAATGAGTTGCTAGCCCGCATGAATGAAACCTTTGCAGCGCAACGGCGGTTTGTCGGTCATGCAGCGCATCAGTTACGTACACCTCTTGCAGGACTTAAGCTTGAGTCTGAGCTGATGCTGGCAAAAGATCTGCCGGATGATATTCGCAATCGTGCGCAAAGGATTAAAAATGTGACTGATAGAATGATCCGGGTCGGTCAGCAATTATTATTGCTCGCCCGTGTGGATCCTGATGCGAGACCACAGGATAACTTTGTCAGGATTGATCTGTGTGAATGGGTCCGCACCAGCGGTGCCGAGTGGTTAGCGCGTACACGTGCTGTCAATATTGCGTTACAGCTTGATGCACCCGATGAGGCCGTCTGGATCGAAGGAGATCCAGTGTTGCTCGATGAACTATTGGGTAACCTGATCGATAATGCGCTTCGCTATGCAGAGCACGCTACGAGGATTCGTCTGCAAGTGACGTCTACGCCTCCCACGCTCGCAGTAGAGGACAACGGCTGCGGCGTCAGTCCCGAAGAGCAGGGCAAGGTGTTTGAGGCGTTCTATCGGTCTCCTCAGGCGATTGAGGGTGGCTCGGGTCTTGGTTTGGCGATTGTCCGGGAGATCGCCCGGGCGCACGGCGCATGGTGGAATTTGTTAAGTCGTCCTCATTTTGAGGGAGCACGCATGACTGTGGTGTTTCCAGGGACACGAAAAGGCGCGCAACTCACGCGCCTGGATCGCTTTTCCCAACTGCGTTAGCACGCTTAAAAACAAGAAATACGCTTCAGTATAAAAAATACGCTTAAATACAAAAAAGCGCCGAGGCGCTTTTTTGTTACAACAGGACTGCATTGCTAAAAACTTATTTGCGACCCGCGCGCGATTCGATACGCATGCGCAATGCATTGAGCTTGATAAAGCCTGCTGCATCAGCCTGGTTGTAAGCGCCACCGTCATCATCAAACGTCGCAATCGTCTGATCAAACAGTGTGTCCTTAGAGTCGCGAGCGACCGTGTAGACACCACCTTTGTAGAGCTTGAGGCGAACCCAGCCGTTGACTTCAGCCTGTGTGCTGTCGATCAGGGCTTGAATTGCACGACGCTCTGGTGACCACCAGTAGCCGTTATAAATCAGGGATGCGTAACGTGGCATCAGATCATCTTTCAGGTGAGCAACTTCACGGTCCAAAGTGATGGATTCAATGGCGCGGTGTGCTTTGAGAAGAATTGTGCCGCCAGGTGTTTCATAGCAACCACGCGATTTCATGCCAACATAACGGTTTTCAACCAGGTCCAGACGACCGATGCCGTGTTTACCACCGATTTCGTTGAGCTTGGTCAGCACCAGAGCAGGTGATAAACGCACACCATTGAGGGCCACCGCATCGCCATGTTCGAATTCGACATCAAGATATTCAGCCTGATCGGGCGCTGCTTCGGGCGAAACCGTCCAGCGCCACATGGATTCCTCAGCTTCTGCTTTGGGGTCCTCAAGGTGACGGCCTTCAAAGCTGATATGCAGCAGGTTGGCATCCATGGAGTAGGGCGCGCCACCCTGTTTGTGTTTCATGTCAATCGAAATGCCGGCAGCCTCAGCGTAAGCGAGGAGCTTCTGACGTGAATTCAGATCCCACTCACGCCAGGGAGCGATGACCTTGATGCCGGGTTCGAGCGCGTAGTAGCCGAGTTCGAAACGTACCTGGTCATTGCCTTTTCCGGTTGCGCCATGCGAGACGGCGTCTGCACCGACCTGGCGGGCGATTTCAATCTGGCGTTTAGCGATCAATGGGCGTGCAATGGATGTGCCGAGCAGGTACTCGCCTTCGTAGACGGTATTGCAGCGAAACATCGGGAATACAAAGTCCCGTACGAATTCTTCGCGCAGGTCGTCAATAAAGATCTGCTCTGGCTTGATGCCAAATTTAATGGCTTTGGCGCGTGCAGGCTCGAGTTCTTCACCCTGGCCAATATCGGCGGTAAAGGTGACAACTTCGCAGGCATAAGTGTCTTGCAGCCATTTAAGAATGACGGATGTATCCAGACCGCCTGAATAGGCCAGTACGACTTTTTTGATATCACTCATATGTTGCTCTGAAAGAATTAAATAACAATGATCGATTTTAACTGCTTGGACTGATTGGTGCTTTTAGTTCAGGCGTCCCAGCAAAAGGAATTCCATCAAGGCTTTCTGGACATGCAGTCGATTTTCGGCTTCATCCCAGACAACGCTTTGTGGTCCGTCTATGACTTCGCCCGTCACTTCCTCGCCCCGGTGTGCCGGCAGGCAATGCATGAACAAAGCCTCTGGTGCTGCCTGAGACATCATGTCAGCATCCACGGACCAATCAGCAAATGCGGTACGACGCACCTCATTTTCTGCCTCGTAACCCATGCTGGTCCAAACGTCTGTCGTCACCAGATGCGCGCCCCGGCATGCCTGGCGAGGATCGTCAAACTCTTTGAGTACACCGGGTTTGACCGAGGCGATACGTGCAGGATCCAGGCGGTAACCAGATGGTGCAGATACGTGCAAAGTAAAGCCAAGCAACTCGGCTGCCTGAATCCAGGTGTAAGCCATATTGTTCGCATCCCCCACCCAGGTCACGATTTTGCCAGCGATATTCTGGCGGTGTTCGATGAACGTAAAAATATCAGCCAGAATCTGACATGGATGGAACTCATTGGTCAGACCGTTAATGACGGGTACCCGTGAGTGCGAGGCAAAACGTTCGATGCGGGTTTGCTCGAAGGTCCGGATCATCACGATGTCCACCATGCGCGATACAACACGTGCGGTATCTTCGATCGGCTCAGAACGTCCAAGCTGGGAGTCGGTCGTTGTCAGGTGAATGACCGAACCTCCCATCTGATACATGCCCGCTTCAAACGACACGCGCGTGCGCGTGCTGGCTTTTTCGAACACCATGGCCAGCGTACGGTCATGCAGGGGGTGATGCGGTTCGTAGCGCTTGAATTTATCTTTAATCAGGCGTGCGCGATCCAGCACGTAAAGAATTTCAGTCGAGCTGAGATCGCTGAACTGCAGAAAATGCCTGAGCGGGCCGGTTGGTTGTGCGGCGTGTGACATGATGGACTCAATATTTTATTGCGCGTTAAACGCCAGAATCAGTGGAACCAGAATTGAAATGATCTGGTCTGCTTCGTCTTTATTCAAAATCAGCGGGGGCAATAAACGCACCACGCGATCACGCGTCACGTTAATCAGCAGGCCAGCCTCAAGAGCACGCATGACCAGTTCACCACATGGTTTTTCGAGTTCGATACCGAGCATCAGACCCTGGCCACGGACCTCAATGACGCCAGGCTTACCCGCCAGTTCGCGCTCAAGACCCGCTTTGAGGTATGCACCAACTGTCGCAGCGTTTTCCAGAAGCTTTTCTTCTTCGAGCGCACCGAGCACGGCCAGGCCTGCGGCACATACCAGTGGTCCACCACCAAAAGTAGTCCCATGTGATCCTGGGCCCAGCACATTCGCTGCAGGACCGCGCGCAGCAATCGCCCCAATCGGCACACCGCCGCCCAGGCCTTTAGCCAGTACGACTACGTCGGGCAGGATGTCTGCCCACTGATGTGCCAGCCATTTACCTGTTCGTCCGATTCCTGACTGGACTTCGTCGATCATCATGAGCCAGCCGCGCTCGTCGCAGAGCTTACGTAAGTCACGCAGGTAAGCCACGTCTGAAGGACGAATGCCGCCTTCGCCTTGAAGCACTTCGAGCAGAACGGCGACAACGCGGGATTCTTTATCACCGGCGGCTTTGATCGCGTCCAGATTGTTGTAGGCGACTTTAATAAAACCTTCCGGCAAGGGACCAAATCCTTTGCGTGCTTTTTCACTGTCGGTTGCCGCCAGGGTGCCAAGCGTGCGGCCATGCCAGGAGGATTCCATCGTGATGATGAAAGGCAGGTCGTTGCCCTTTTTGTGGCCAAAGTAGCGCGCAAGTTTGATGGCGGCTTCGTTTGCCTCGGCACCACTGTTACCGAACAGCACTTCTGTCATGCCCGAGATCGCGATAATGCGTTCAGCGAGCGTCTCCTGCTGGGGGACTTCATAAATATTCGAGGTATGGATGACGCGTGCCGCCTGTTCGCTGATTGCAGCAACCAGCTTAGGGTGGCCATGTCCCAGGCAGGACACGCCAATGCCGGCAAGGCCATCGAGATAGCGTCGGCCTTCAGCATCCCACAGGAATACGCCTTTGCCATGGGTAAAGGCAACAGGAAGTCTTGAGTAGGTATTAGAAATGGCTGAGGTCATCGCCGAGGCTCCACAGTAATAAACCCGTTAAGCAGGATCGCTTATTTAGGGCGTAAAGGATCAATCATATACAATCTGAGTGACAGGTTCGCGAATCAGAAGTTTGCGACACCTGATTTTGGCGATACGGGTTGTGCATGACATCAGAAGTCCGCTACTTCGTCTTATATGGCGTAACAGAATCTGGCAGTACTTTTAGACCCAGCGACTGGGCTGAACGCCTTGCCGGCGTTCTTGCGCCTTATCGCCCTGCCGGTGTGCGTGCCAGCCACATCAGCTATTCTCCATACGCGATTCCAACCAGTATCGACAACGTTCGCGCTGTCTTGATTGACGAGCGACTCAGGGATATCGAGCCGCTCGCCTGGAAATTTGTTCATGATTTCGCACAAGACAACAAACTTAAAACAAGTTTTGGTCCGCTGCCAAAAAAATGACCGCGCTGTATGTATTACGCAACAGGCGTGACCATCTCTCCGGTTGAAAAGTACGACTCCAGATTTTCAAGCAGGCAGTCCGTCATGGCGCGTCGTGTTTCGTGGGTGGCACTTGCAACATGCGGCATGAGAGCAACCTGATTCATGGTTTTCAACGCATCAGGAACCTTAGGCTCGAATTCAAATACGTCCAGTCCTGCGCCAGCAATCGCGCCTTCTTCAAGCAATCGCACCATTGCGGTCTCATCAATGACTGAACCGCGGGCGATATTGACAATCATTCCCTTGGGACCCAGTGCACGCAGCACTGTTTCGTTAATCAGGTGCTTGGTACTCGCGCCACCAACCGTTGCGATCACAAGGAAATCGCTCCACTTAGCCAGCTCAACGAGCGAGTCAAAGTACTGGTAGTCGACATCATTGCGCGCACGACGGTTGTGATAGCCGACTTGCATATCAAAACCCAGGCCACGACGCGCGATGGCTTCTCCGATACGGCCCAGACCGACAATACCGAGTTTTTTCCCGCTTACGCGTGTGCCAAGGGGCAGGGCACCACCTTTGTTCTCCCAGTGGTTTGCGCGCACAAAACGGTCGCCCCACGCGATATGGCGAGCGCAGGCGAGTAACAGACCCCAGGCGATGTCTGCTACGCAGTCATTCAGTACATCTGGTGTGTTGCTGATTTTTATCTTTCTTGCAAAGGCGGTATCGACGTCAATGGAGTCGTAGCCTACGCCCCAGCTGCAAATCGCGTGCAAATTGGGCAATGCATCAATGACGTTGGTTTTGCAGCCAATATTGGCCGAAGTAGCGATGACCTCGATATCTTGCGCATGCTCGCGCAGAAAAGCCTCCTGGTCAGGTGCTTTCCAGAGCTCGAGTACTTCGTAGCGCTCAGAGAGTTCTGCATTGGCGGGAGCATGACCAGCAAGTGAGCCGATCTGCAGGATGCGTTTTTTTGTCATGTTATTTAAACCTGTAAGCAAAACAGCCCGTAAAGGGCTGTTTGTAGGTCAAAGCATAGGTCTTGTCAACGTAGAAAATAATCAACGCGATAAGAGCGGCCTGTCAGACCAAGTCAATACATTTAATCAGCAATACATCAGACAATTAAAAGCAACCACAGGTCAACACCAGTAAGTGCTAGAAACTGCCAGAAATCAAAGCATGCAGATTAGGCAAGCGAATTAAGCAAGTGAATTAAGCAAGCGCTTTAACAGCGGCACACAAACGGCTCTTGTGACGAGCTGCTTTGTTCTTGTGAATGATGTTCTTGTCTGCTACGCGATCAATCACGCTGGTAGCTTTCTGGAGAACTTCATTTGCAACAGCCTTGTCACCAGCATCAATCGCTGTGCGGACACGCTTGATAGCAGTGCGCAGCATCGAGCGCAGGCTTGAATTGTGCAAGTTGGTTGCCACGGATTGGCGTGCGCGTTTGCGAGCTTGGGCGGTATTAGCCATGTGATGAGATCAATCTTATTAAAGTTAAATGCGAAAAATGAGAACTACAGCCCGCTAATATAGCACTAAGCCCCTGTTTTGCCAACTGTATTTGCATGCGGAGCACGTCTGAAGTCTTTCGCACGCAAGCCCAGCAGCATAAGGATACCCAGGTATGCGGCCATCGACCCTGCCAGAACCAGTCCCAGCCAGAGGACCCGCAGGGCTGGCTGAGCCTGTAAGGCGATCCAGTTCACATAATGGGCACTCAGGGCTAGAGGGATCGCCATGATGATGAGAGCCACGAGTTGCTTGGTCAGGAATTTTAGCCAGCCGGGGGTAGGGGTATAGATGCCCTGTCTGCGAAGACCGACCAGCAGAGCCAGCGCATTCAGGCAGCCACCCAGTCCAATTGCGAGCGCCAGACCTGCATGAGCCAGCCATGGGACGAGCACAATATTGAGTAACTGGGTAGCGATCAGCACCACAATTGCAATTTTTACGGGTGTGCGGATGTCTTGTTTGGCATAAAACCCGGGCGCCAGGATTTTGACCATCAGCAGACCGACCAGGCCAACCGAGTAAGCCATGACGGCAGAACGAGTTTGCATGACATCGCTCGCGGTAAAGGCCCCATAGTGAAAAAGTGTTGCGACCATGCCATCGGACATCAGCACCATACTGAGCGCCGCGGGTAGCCCCAGCAGTAAAACCAGCCGAAGACCCCAGTCCAGCATGGCGCTGTATTGTTCACCTGACTGATCTTTATTTGCCTTCGCCAGACTCGGTAACAAGACCGTGCCAAGGGCCACGCCAAGCAATGCCGTTGGAAACTCCATCAGTCGATCGGCAAAGGACAGCCAGGTCACGCTGCCAGCCGCCAGCCAGGTGGCAATATTTGTATTAATGAGCAGGGAAATTTGAGCGACCGATACACCTAGTGTGGCCGGTAACATTTGCCGCATGATGCGACGCACGATGGGGTCTTTGATTGCCGGGCCGATACGCCAGGAAAATCTTGGACGCAAACCTAGCTTGGAGAGTGCGATCCATTGAACCGTAAGCTGTGCAACACCACCGCACATGACGCCGATGGCCAGAGCGTAGATCGGCTGGCTGACATAGGGTGTGAGCAGCAGACTGGCTGCAATCATGCAGAGATTAAGTAAAACAGGTGTGAAAGCAGGTACGGCAAAATGTCGCCAGGTGTTCAGTACACCAGAGGCAAACGCAATCAGCGACATGCAGATAATGTAGGGAAACATGACACGCGTCATCCACACCGCAGCGAGAAAGTCCTCTGCGCGTGCAGGTTCGGTCAGGCCGCTTGCCATCGTCATGACAACCCAGGGTGCGCCGATAATTCCGGCAACGGCAACCAGGCAGAGTACGAAAAACAGGGTCAGTGCAACGCGATCCAGAAGTATTTTGACCGCATCGGATTCGTGCTGATTGCGCACTTCGCCGAGAATCGGCACAAACGCTTGTGCGAAGGCTCCTTCGGCAAATAATCGGCGCAGCAAGTTGGGAATACGAAAGGCAACCCAGAATGCGTCGGTCAGCGAGCCCGCACCAAAAGCACGGGCAATGATGATGTCACGCGCCAGACCAGTGATACGGGAGAGCAGCGTCAGGCTGCTCACGGTCGCTGCGGCGCGCAACAAACTCATCGTGGTGGCATGCGGATCGCACCATCCAGACGAATGGTTTCACCGTTGAGCATTTCGTTGGTGATGATCTGGTGGACGAGTTTTGCGTAATCCTCAGGACGACCCAGGCGCGAGGGGAACGGGATGCTGGCTGCAAGTGAGTCTTGCACAGCTTGCGGCATACCAAAAATCATTGGCGTGCCAAAAATCCCCGGTGCGATTGTCACGCAACGGATGCCCAGGGGCGCGAGATCGCGTGCGACAGGTAAGGTCATGCCGACAACACCCGCTTTTGAGGCAGCATAAGCAGCCTGACCGATCTGGCCATCATAGGCCGCAACCGAAGCGGTGTTGATCAGAACTCCGCGCTCGCCAGTGGGTTCTGCATCATTTTTACTCATGGCCTCGGAGGCCACGCGAATCATGTTGAACGTACCGATCAGGTTGATGCTGACCACTTTCTGAAACAAGTCCAGAGCATGGGCCCCATTTTTACCAACGGTTTTTGCAGCGGGTGCTACACCTGCGCAGTTGACCAGACCGAAAAGTTTACCCATCTGGAGTGCTGCGGCAACGGCTCCCTGAGCGTCTTGTTCCTGTGTGACGTTGCAATGTATGTAGCGCTGTCCAAGTTCTTTGGCCAGAGCCTCGCCCGCCTCATCCTGCAGATCAGCCAGCAAAACGTGTGCGCCGTGCTCTGACAGCATTTTTGCAGTGCCTGCACCGAGACCAGAGGCGCCGCCTGTCACGATGAATACTTTATTTGCTATGTCCATGGTGTGTCGCTGAAAATTAAGTGAAGCGCTGGTAAAAAAATTACGCCAGCACCTGAAAAATCAAGCCAGAGCTTGGAAAATTTTATTCTTGATGTCTTCTACCGAACCTACGCCTTGCACTTTGCGATACTTGGGCGCGGTATTTTGCTCTTTCGCCCAGGTCGAGTAGTAGTCAACCAGAGGACGTGTCTGATTCTGGTAGACAGTTAAGCGGTGTCTGACGGTTTCTTCTTTGTCATCGTCACGCTGAACCAGTGGTTCACCTGTCTGATCATCGTGCTCAGCGACTTTGGGAGGATTAAAGCGCACATGGTAACTGCGTCCGCTTGCAGGGTGAACCCTGCGGCCACTCATGCGCTCAATGATGTCTTGTTCGGGAACGGCTATTTCGACCACGAAATCCAGAGCAACGTTTGCATGTTTGAGTGCATCTGCCTGGGGGATCGTCCGTGGAAAACCATCAAACAGGTAGCCGTTGCTACAGTCCGCTTGCTTCAGACGGTCTTGGACCAGTCCGATGATGAGGTCATCTGACACCAGACCACCAGCATCCATGATTTTCTTGGCCTCAATGCCCAGAGGTGTGCCCGCTTTAACTGCGGCACGCAACATATCTCCGGTGGAGATCTGAGGGATGCCAAAGTGTTGGGTAATAAAGGCGGCTTGCGTGCCTTTTCCAGCGCCGGGTGGGCCGAGCAAAATGAGACGCATGAAAACTCCAGAGTCTTGAAAGTGTATTGTGAATGCTAAACATTATGCCGCATTGCAGCACGTCTTGCAGGGCAAACTCCTACTGGCTTACCCGGATGTTGCCATATTCTCAAAAATTGTTCTCACGCGAATCAGATCCTCAAGCGTATCCACACCAGCTCCAGGATGCGTGTCGACCCTGTGTACGGCTATTTTGAAACCATGCTCAAGTGCACGCAGTTGCTCAAGGGACTCCAGGCGTTCAAGAATGCCCGTAGGCAGAGCAGGGTAGCGATTCAGGAAGCCTGCCCGATAGGCATACAAACCGAGATGGTGCAACGCAGGTATGGATAAATCGTTCGTTTGCTGCGGATCAGCAGGAACATCCCTGCACCAGGGAATCGGCGCTCTCGAAAAATAGAGTGCGTGATCCGTCGCATCACAGACGACCTTGACGATATTGGGATTAAACAGGCTTTGAGCGCTGCGCAGCGGTGTTGCGCAAGTCGCGATTGCCGCGCTGGCATCCTGCGCGAGCAACCTCGCCACAGCATTAATCAGTGCTGGATCAATCAGTGGTTCGTCACCCTGGACGTTCACCACGATATTGTCTTCGCTTAAATTCATTAGTTGTGCGGCTTGTGCCAGACGATCTGTGCCGCTGGGGTGATCGACATGCGTCATCAGGTACTCAACACCGTGAGACTGACAAGCCTGCGCGATGTCAGGGTGGTCGCAAGCAATCACAACACGGCTGGCCTGAGAGGCGGCCGCACGCTCGGCAACACGCACTACCATCGGCTTGCCAGCAAGGTCAGCAAGCATCTTGCCCGGCAAGCGTGTCGAAGCAGCCCGAGCCGGGATGATGACTACAAATCCGGTCATACCGTTTCTGTATCGTTGAGTACACGCGCCTCATTGGTCAGCATGACGGGTATACCGTCACGCACCGGGTACGCGAGTAAATCTGCTTTGCATATCAGTTCGGTATGCAGCGCGTTCGCGACCAGAGGCCCTTTGCAAAGGGGGCATACGAGAATGTTCATCAGTCTTGTTTCCATGCGCTTATTGTATCGACTCAGCCGGATTGTGGGAGCCTTTGCAGGCATGTTTTTGCAGTGTGGCGCTGAGCCAGTCAGTAAAACCAGCGTCAGAAAATACCGCGTCGACTTCAACCACCCATAAACGCGTGTCGTTGAGTTGTTCGCATTTAATCGCATCCTTGGCAGTGATCAGAATATGCTGAGTCTTAAAAGTTGAAAAAGTATCAGCGTCAAAGCTATGGTGGTCGGGCAGTGCGAGGCTTTCAGCAAGCGTCAGTCCCTGTTGTCTGAGGCTATTGAAAAATCGTTCAGGCATGCCTATTCCTGCAGCTGCACCAAGGGTCTGGCTCATAATCTTGAGTTTAAACTCGGTGGGACTTAAGCTCTGCAAACTGGTGAGATGTCTGAACGCGACCGCACGCAATGCCATGTATGTTGTTCTGGGGGCGCTGTTGTTTTGCGGGTGGGAACAATGCGCTGTTAGTGCTGCGTCCTGTCGTGTCGTGCGTGATGCCGGGAGCGGTTCTGCGGGCAATGACGGAACGTTTGTAATGATCGCCTGAACCTGACTCAGCCTGCGCGTGGATTCTCGCAAGGGACCCGCAGGCATGACGCGCGCATTGCCTGCGCCGCGCTGATCCTGCACGATAATTTCCATGTCTCTGGCGAGTGCCAGATGTTGCAAACCATCATCCGAAATAATCAGATTCACTTCGGGCGAGTTTGTCAGTAAGGCTTCGATTGCTTTGCGACGATTGGGATGCACAGCAATCGGTGCTCCGCTCTGCCGGGCAATCAGCGCTGGTTCGTCGGCGAATTCCGTCGGGTCCAGCGCGCCTTGGCCTGTACGTGGCATAGGTCCGATTTTTACGCCATAACCACGGCTAATTACTCCAGGGTGCCAGCCTTTCTGTTTCAGGGCGTTGACCAGTGCGATGAGAACCGGTGTTTTACCTGTACCGCCCACGTAAATGTTACCGATCACCAGAACAGGCACGCTCGCGTGGTAGACCTGACTGGGAAAGATTCGATAAAAGCACCGCCTGATCGAGAGAATCGCCAGAACAATCCACGAAAACGGGAGCATTGCCAAGCTGAGCCAGCCACGGACCAGCCACTGGTGATGTAACCATTGGCTGAGTTGGGTATGAATGTCCGGGCGTATCAATCGATCGCCTGCGTGGCGAAATGTACTTTGCCGATGCCAGCAGTTCGAGCGGCTTGCATGGCTGTCATCACAGACTGGTGAGCGGCCATGGCATCGGCATAAATAATCACAATTGGATCTGGCTGATCTTTTTTGGCTTCCCGCAAGGCTTCTGTCAGTGACAGGCTATCGGAACCATCGACCAGACGATCACCGACCGCGTAGCGGCCATCCTGACTGATGGTGATATCAATAGTTGTTTGTATCTGTTTTTCAGCATCCGCTCTGGGAAGCATGATCTTCAGAACACCCTGTCGCGTAAAGGTGGTGGTTGCAGCCAGAAAGATCAACATGACAAGCAACACATCAATCAGGGGAATCAAATTGATTTCAGGCGAGTCGTCCGGGTTGTTTTGTCTAAAGCGCATGGACTTAATCCTTTAAGGCATCGTTCAGACGACGGGCGGCCTGTTCCATGCGCAGTAAAAGCGCTTCAACGCGGGATTTGAATAGACGGTGGGCGATCATGCAGGGGATGGCAATCAGGATGCCAAAACCTGTGTTGTAGAGAGCGACTGAAATACCCCGTGCAAGCATCGTTGGATCAGAGCCGTCTGGCCGGTAGGCTGCGAATATTTCGATCATGCCGACGACCGTGCCAAACAAACCGAGTAAAGGCGCAATCGTCGCAACTGTTGCCAGTGCGGGCAGGTAACGTTGCAGATTATGTGCGACATCACGCCCGATATCCTCGACTGCAAGTCGGAATTCTGCATCAGGAAGGTGTCTTTTTCGCACGACCTGGGCCAGGATTTGTCCCAATGGCGATAAGGTTTGCAACTTTTCAAGGTTGGCGGGGAGGTCCTGACCCGCGCGCACCATCTGTAATACTTGTGTGCTGAGCTCCGGGGGGCAGATCCGCCGGGTCTGCAAGCTCAGGGAGCGTTCAATAATAATGGCCAGGCCTGCGATTGATAGTGCCAGCAGAAGAAAAATCGGCCAACCTGCTTCAGAAAAGATAGACTGCAATGGATAACCTCGGTCAGGTAAAAGGAATGCTTGATACGATTTGGTCAATAATGACGACATCATTGATAATGATGACATCGTAAGGGCGCGAGAGCGTCTCTGGCAAGCGTTGGATTGGTTTGAAAAACTATCCACAGAAGCTGTGGATAATTCTGTGCGCATCTTCGCACAGGTAGACAAACACTCGCTGCGCTAGTGCTGCTCAAAAACTGATCATAAAAATGTCATATTTTAATAGTTTTATATATATCAGTATCTTACGAGACTTTTGTTATAAGGTTTTTAATGTATTTAAATTTTTTCATGTCTGCCAGACACTTGCGAATAAAAACCTCAGCCTGTGGACACATTCTGCTGGGAGAGCCTTATGACAATTGAAAGTCACGTCTCAGATCAGCTGTCCTTGCGGGATATCCTGACGGTTACACAGCTGAATCAAGCTGTATCGCAGTTGCTTGAAAAAAGCTTTGTTTCGACGTGGGTTCGGGGAGAAATCTCCAACTTTACCCAAGCTTCTTCAGGCCACTGGTATTTCACGCTTAAGGATCAGGCGGCCTCGGTGCGGGCAGTGATGTTCAGAAGCCGTGCTGCGGCAATTGGATTTACACCCAAGTCTGGTGATTCAGTTGAATTACGGGGTCGTGTTTCTCTATATGAAGCGCGTGGCGAGTATCAACTCCAGGTCGAGCAGATGCGTCGTGCTGGGATGGGGTCTTTATTCGAAGCCTTTATGGTTCTCAAGTCAAAGCTTGCCACGGAAGGCCTGTTTGATGAGGACGTAAAAAGGCAGGTCAGGCCATTCCCAAAAGCGATTGGTGTTATTACTTCTTTAGGGGCCGCGGCATTGCGTGATGTGCTGACAGCCCTCGCACGACGTGCCCCGCATGTTCCGGTCATCATTTATCCCTCTCCCGTGCAGGGCATGGATGCTGCGATCCAACTCAGGCAGGCCTTGGCGCACGCCAATGAAAGAAATGAGGTCGATACGATTCTGATGGTCCGGGGCGGAGGCAGTATCGAGGATCTCTGGAGTTTTAATGATGAGGCACTGGCGCGCGACATCGCTTCAAGTCTGATTCCTGTTATTTCAGGCGTCGGCCACGAAACAGACTTCACGATTGCTGATTTTGTAGCGGATTTACGGGCACCGACCCCCACCGCCGCTGCAGAACTTGCCTGCGTGACGCGAGCCGTATTGCTTGAGCGTGTGGCACGCGCCCACGCACGGCTGAGCGATCAGTTGCAGCGTCAGATTGACCGGTTTTCACAACGTGTCGACCGGGCAGCGGCTGCTCTGGTGTCGCCCGCGCAAAGACTCGCCCATCAGCAAGAGCGGCTGCAGAGCCTGACCTACCGCATGTCAAGCGCCTGGCAGCGTTTGGCCCAGTTGCGGGTGAGCAGGCAGGACCGCGTGGTCGCCAGGCTCGCGGCAAGGTTGCCGGATGTTGCGCCCGCACGAACCCGACTGGCAAGGCTCGCCCTGGATCTCGTGCAAGCGCAGCAACGCATGATTGCATTGCGTGCTGCAAGTCTTGAACATGCCCACGTGCAATTGAGGACGTTGAGCCCTGAGCACACCCTTGGCCGAGGCTATGCGATCGTGCAGACACAGGATGGTTTGATTGTGCGTGATGCTGCCCATATACAGACAGGTCAGGCTTTGGAAGTCACGCTGGCCAAAGGCGTGGTGCATGCGACGGCAGATTAATATTGTTTTAACCCTTGTTCAATCAGGGTTGGCTGCAAGTTTTTGCTTCACTCCGATACAATAGGCGAGTTGTTCGTCCCACCCCAATTTAAGAGGATTTTGCAATGGCCCATACTCTGCCAGCTTTGCCCTATGCCATGGATGCTCTGGCACCCACAATTTCAAAAGAAACGCTCGAGTTCCACTACGGTAAGCATCATCAGACCTATGTGACGAACCTGAATAACCTGATTCCAGGTACAGAGTTCGAATCTGCAAGCCTTGAAGAAATCATTAAAAAATCTTCAGGTGGTGTGTTTAACAATGCGGCACAGGTCTGGAACCACACGTTCTACTGGAACAGTATGGCTCCTAATGCTGGTGGCGAGCCTTCAGGCAAGCTGGCAGATGCCATCAATGCCAAATGGGGTAGCGTTGCTGCCTTTAAAGAAGCCTTCAACAAGTCGGCTGCGGGCAATTTCGGTTCAGGCTGGACATGGCTGGTTAAAAAGCCTGACGGCTCACTGGATATCGTCAACACCAGCAATGCAGCAACACCGCTGACCACCGCTGATGAGCCATTGCTGACCTGTGACGTCTGGGAACACGCTTATTACATTGATTATCGTAATGCGCGTCCTAAGTACCTCGAGAGCTTCTGGAATCTCGTTAACTGGTCTTTTGCAGCGAAAAACCTGGGTTGATTTTGCATCAGGTTTGATTTGGCGCATAAAAACCGGCCTTGTGCCGGTTTTTTCATTTTGGTGAGCCGGGTCTGTTGCGATAACATTACGCCATTCAAACTAAACAGCAGGAATAGAGACATGAGCAACGATGCCCTGATTTGCGATGCAATGCGAACCCCTTTTGGACGTTACGGTGGTGCACTCGCATCTGTGCGCCCGGACGATCTCCTCGCTATACCGATTCGCGCGCTGATGGAACGTAACCCCAGCGTTAAATGGGAACAGCTCGACGATGCGCTGATGGGCTGCGCCAATCAGGCGGGCGAAGACAATCGCAACGTCGCGCGTATGGCCACCATGCTGGCTGGTTTACCTGTCGACGTACCTGGTGGCACCATTAACCGCTTGTGTGGCTCAGGAATGGATGCAATTGGCACTGCCGCTCGCGCGATTCGGTCGGGAGATACCTCGTTCATGATGGCCGGTGGTGTGGAGAGCATGACGCGCGCACCTTTTGTGATGGGTAAGGCTGATTCGGCTTTTTCACGCAGTGCCTCGATTTTTGATACGACGATTGGCTGGCGTTTCATCAACAAACAGATGAAAGCCAATCACGGTGTGGACTCCATGCCCGAGACGGCTGAAAATGTAGCGGATCAGTTCAAGGTCTCGCGCGAAGATCAGGATTTGTTTGCAATGGCGAGTCAGGAAAAAACCGCAGCGGCCCAAAAAGCTGGTTTTTTCGATAGCGAAATCTCGCCTGTCACGATTGCTCAGAAAAAAGGCGATCCTCTGATCGTGACGCGTGATGAGCATCCACGTCAGACAAGTCTGGAGTCGCTTGCAAAACTCAAAGGTGTTGTGCGTGAGGGCGGCTCTGTGACCGCTGGCAATGCTTCAGGCGTCAATGACGGTGCAGTTGCGATGTTGCTGGCCAATGAGCGTGCTGCAGCACTGCATGGCCTGGTGCCACGTGCGCGCGTGGTTGCGATGGCAACTGCAGGTGTCGAATCACGCATTATGGGTATCGGTCCGGCACCAGCGACACAAAAAGTCCTCAAGCTTGCAGGTCTGACCTTGGACCAGATGGACGTGATTGAGTTGAATGAAGCATTCGCCGCACAGGGTCTGGCTGTATTGCGACTGCTGGGTCTTGCTGACAATGATCCTCGCGTCAATCCCAATGGCGGTGCGATTGCTCTGGGTCATCCGCTTGGCGCAAGTGGTGCGCGTCTGGTGATGACTGCCGTGCATCAGTTACATGCCACTGGCGGGCGTTACGCGTTGTGCACGATGTGTATCGGCGTGGGGCAGGGTATTGCGATGATTGTTGAGCGTGTGTAAAGAACGCGTGTAAATAAATGCGCGTATAAAAACGCGTGTGTAAAAATATTTCTGTATGACAAACCGGGAGGCCAGAATGAACTGGACTCCCGGTTTTTTTAATTCAACGGATACCCGTAATTTTTTTGCCGGCAGTAATGCCTCGTTTGGCAAACCAGCCTTGTTCCATCTCAAGCGTATAGCGCACAGCTGCGGTTGAACAGTGAGAGTTTTCAGTCATTGGCGCCATGTCTGCGATATTTGTGATGGTGCCGTCATCCAGAATGAACGCGATAGACAAGGGGATGAGCGTGTTGCGCATCCAGAAACATTGAACATTAGGCTGCTCGAATACAAACAGCATGCCGCTGTTAGGCGCGAGTTCTTTTCTGTACATCAGTCCTTTTGATCTCGTCGCATCCGTTGATGCAACCTCGGCCTGAATGACATGCATACCCGCGGTGAGCGTTTTAACCGGGAGGGTTTGTGCCAGTGCGGATCTGATACTCAACGCACTGGTGACGGAATATACCGACACAAATGCAAACAGCGCAGCCAAAAGGGTGCGCTGCTTTATAAACAAAAGCAATTGACTCATCGCATACCGTCCATGGGGTTATTCACCCCGACAGTTTACGCGGCGGTTATATTTGTTGCTTGTTTACCTTTCTGACCCTGGGTCACTTCAAACGCAACTTTTTGTCCTTCTTTAAGCGTTTTGAAACCATCCATGTTGATCGCAGAAAAGTGCGCAAACAGATCTTCGCCACCATTATCTGGTGTTACGAAACCAAAACCTTTAGCATCGTTAAACCATTTAACTGTACCGGTGACCTTAGGACCATTGCTCGTCGAGTCTGACATTCGGACTGCCTCTTAATCGTTGTATAAACTATTTGAAAAGCTTTTGAGTCAAAATAACAATTCAGAAGCTTTCCTGCGTATTTCACCCCCCAAAATAGGGCGCGTAACGTGATAATCGTCAGAATTGATACATGCGTCAAGCTTTCAATTGTGATTTGATATTAGTGAAAACACCCCCATATAGCTATTTGTTACAAAAACTATTCACTTTGTACTGACTGTATCGACCTCAATATGCCCAGTAAAGTCACATTACCACCCGATTTAGTTGTAGATAAAAAGGCCGCAAGAACGGCTCCTCCTCCTATGTACAAGGTACTTTTATTGAATGATGACTACACCCCCATGGAGTTCGTGGTCGCAGTGCTGCAAAAGTTCTTTGGCAAGGGGCAGGAGGATGCCATGCGCATCATGTTGCAAGTTCACCACGAAGGAAAAGGTGTGAGTGGGGTTTACCCGCATGATATTGCAGCAAGCAGAATCGGCCAGGTCGCGCAGTATGCCCGGGCTAGTCAGCATCCTTTGCAGTGTGTGATGGAGCCGGTTGATGAGTAAAGAGCAATGCAAACGGATGTTTGTAAAAAATAAATACTTTGAGTATCAAATTAATTGAGTGCCGATAAGCATAGAATGGTACTCATCCCGAACGTAATATTTTCCGGAATGTCGGAGGAAATGTGATTTCTCAAGAGCTTGAAGTCAGCCTGCATATGGCCTTTGTCGAGGCGCGTTCGGCTCGTCACGAATTTATTACCGTCGAGCACTTACTGCTATCCCTGCTCGATAATGTGGCGGCAATCGAGGTGTTAAAAGCCTGTTCTGCCAACATGGACGAGTTACGTAACCAGTTACGTAAATTTATTACCGACAATACGCCGGTCATTCCTGTTGGCTCTGATGTTGATACGCAACCCACACTTGGTTTTCAACGTGTGATTCAGCGTGCCATCATGCATGTGTCTGCAGGTGGCGCATCCAAAAAGCCAGTGACCGGAGCCAACGTACTGGTCGCTATTTTTGGCGAGAAAGAATCACATGCTGTGTACTACCTGCAGCAGCAGGGGATTTCGCGTCTTGATGTGGTGAATTTCTTATCGCATGGCATCAGCAAGCAGGGGGCGGACCCCGCACCTCTGTCAGATAAAGAGCCGCAGATCAATGGCGAGGATTCAGCGGATGCCCGCCAGTCCCCACTGGATTTATATGCGCAGGATCTTAATGCTGACGCTGTTGCCGGGCGGATTGACCCCTTGATTGGTCGCGAATTCGAAGTAGAACGGGTGATTCAGACCTTATGCCGTCGTCGCAAGAATAATCCTCTGCTGGTGGGTGAGGCGGGTGTGGGTAAGACCGCGATTGCTGAGGGTTTGGCATGGCGTATTACACGTGGCGAAGTGCCCGAGATCTTGCACGACGCACACGTCTATTCGCTCGACATGGGGGCGTTGCTCGCGGGTACTAAATACCGCGGTGATTTTGAACAGCGTCTGAAGGGCGTGCTCAAGCAGCTCAAGGGCAATCCGCAAGCAATCTTGTTCATCGATGAAATTCACACGCTGATTGGTGCCGGCTCTGCTTCGGGTGGAACGCTGGATGCATCGAATCTGCTTAAGCCCGCTTTGTCCTCCGGGCAGTTGCGCTGTATTGGAGCTACCACTTACACAGAGTTTCGCGGTGTCTTTGAAAAAGATGCGGCGCTTTCACGCCGGTTTCAAAAGGTTGATGTACCTGAGCCGAGTGTTGAGCAAACAATCCAGATTTTGCGCGGACTCAAGGGTCGTTTTGAATCACATCATGGCGTGAAGTATTCCTCTGCGGCGCTGATCGCAGCAGCGGAGTTGTCGGCGCGTCATATCAACGATCGTCATTTGCCAGACAAAGCGATTGATGTAATTGACGAAGCGGGTGCTGCGCAGCGGTTGTTGCCCCGTTCCAAGCAAAAAAAGGTGATTGGCAAGACCGAGATTGAGGGGATTGTCTCCAAGATCGCGCGTATTCCGCCTGCCACGGTTTCCAATGATGATCGCAGCAAGCTTGCGTCTCTCGATCGGGATTTGAAAACAGTGGTTTATGGTCAGGATGCTGCTATTGATGCACTGGCTTCTGCGATCAAAATGGCGCGTTCGGGACTGGGTCGTCCAGAAAAGCCGATTGGTGCTTTCCTGTTTTCAGGACCGACTGGTGTGGGTAAAACTGAAGTGGCACGCCAGCTGGCCTTCACTATGGGTGTCGAGTTATTGCGCTTCGACATGTCTGAGTATATGGAGCGTCATACGGTCTCACGCCTGATTGGTGCGCCGCCTGGGTATGTCGGGTTTGATCAGGGTGGCTTGCTCACTGAGGCCGTCAATAAACAACCGCATTGCGTGCTGTTGCTCGATGAGATCGAAAAGGCGCACCCGGATGTATTTAATATTTTGCTGCAGGTCATGGACCATGGCACGCTGACGGACAACAATGGGCGGAAAGCAGATTTCCGCAATGTCATTCTGATTATGACGACCAATGCTGGTGCAGAGGCGCTGAATAAGCCCAACATAGGTTTTTCCAACACACGTGCAAGCGGTGATGAGATGGCTGATATCAAGCGTCTGTTCTCACCAGAATTCCGTAATCGACTGGACGCGATCGTGCCGTTTGCACCGTTGAATCAGGAAGTTATTCTGCGTGTCGTTGACAAGTTCCTGATGCAGCTTGAGGATCAGCTGCATGAAAAGCGCGTGGATGCCAGCTTTACTTCTGCATTGCGTGCCTATCTTGGAAAGGCCGGTTTTGATCCACTGATGGGCGCTCGTCCCATGCAGCGTTTGATTCAGGATACCTTGAGGCGTGCCTTGGCCGATGAGCTGTTGTTTGGCAAACTTGTCGATGGTGGCACAGTCGTCGTTGATGTGGATGAAAAAGATCAGGTGGTTCTGACGTTTGGTGAGCCCCCCTCCAAGTTACCTTCCCGCACTGCTGGCTCAGATCAGGAAACAGCACTGGTTCATTGATGTCTGATAACGCAACACCGCAAAGATTATCCTGTCATCATTGTGGTGTGGCGTATCGTCGTCCTGAGCTCTCGCCAGGAGAGTGGGCGACCTGCATACGTTGCGGCAGTACGCTTGAGACCTATGCTTCATTTTCCGCTGCAGCCTGGTTAGCCGTGCTGATCGCAACCGTGATCACCTTTACCCTTGCAAATGCTTTCCCTGTCGCCACACTGTTTGTGCAAGGCGCAGGGCAGGCTGCATCTTTCATCGATGCGGTTGTTGTGACGTGGCAGGAAGGTTATCCAGAAGTCGCGGTCATTACCTTTGCCGCTGGTTTTTTTCTTCCTGCCTGTCAGCTGGGCTTATTGATTTGGATTTTCGGTGCGATGGCATTTGGACGATTGCCATTGTTTTTTGAATCCATTGTTCACTGGATCGACCGACTCAAGCCCTGGTGCATGATTCCTGTTTTTTTGATGGGTGTACTGGTTGCTGTTGTCAAACTAGCGGGACTTGCTTCGCTCAAACCTGGAATAGGGCTGTTTGCCACGGCAATCACAGCTATTCTGATTACGGCACTGTCTCGGCTGAGTTCTGAAAAGATCCGTTTTATGGCGCACGATCTCGGACTTGATGTTAAGCAAGCTGAGGTTCCCAAGCCACCTTCACCAACGCTCATCACGCGCACCTGGGCCCTGATGCTGGGCGCAGCGATTCTTTATATCCCCGCAAATATGTTACCCATCATGAGTGTATCGACGATGGGAAGCGTGTCTTCGCACACTATTCTTGGTGGTGTGATTGAGCTTTGGCACATGGGGTCATGGGATATTGCGCTGGTAGTGTTTATCGCGAGTGTTGTGGTGCCTTTATTCAAACTCATCGCTCTCGGCGTGCTGGTTTTTCTGACTCAGCAACGTGCCGGGATTAAGCTGCGTGAAAGAACGCATATGTATGTCATTGTTGAGTTCATTGGTCAGTGGTCAATGCTCGACGTTTTCGTAGTTATACTACTGTCGGCTCTGGGTCATTTTGGCTCTTTGCTAAGTATCCAGCCGGGTGGTGGTGCTGCTGCCTTCGGAGGGGTCGTCATCCTTACCATGCTGGCGGCGATGGGTTTTGATCCGCGTCTGGCCTGGCGTCTGGCTGGGCATCGCAAGCACCTCTCACGGGGTGACCTTGAATCAACACATTAGTTTTTTTTTAGTTTCCGATCATAGGAGTTGCCTGCATGCCTGAGTCATCTAGCCCAATTGGCTCATTGCCTCTGCCACGCGTGTCGCGCAAACCTAAACGAAATCTTGCCTGGGTCTGGTTGATTCCTATCGTGGCGGCACTGATCGGTTTATCGATCATCTGGAATTCT
>JAUSCY010000139.1 GCA_030650995.1 Sheuella sp.
GTGCATTCTTTTGAGCGCGAAGATGGCAATTGGGACGTTGAGGCGGAGTTAATTGACAGCAAAGCCTATGATTTCACAAGGCGCAGCGGCGAGGTTCGCTACGCAGGCCAGGCATTTCATCACATGTACATGCGTGTGACAATCGACAAAACCTTCACGATTCTTGATGCTGTCGTTGCCTATGATGCAGCGCCTTTTGGCGAGTTGTGCACTTCGATTTCAGACGATTACCGTGATCTGATTGGCATGAATCTACTCAAAGGTTTTCGTCAGCAGGTTAAAGAAAGATTCGCACGCACAGATGGCTGCACGCACATGAGTGAGCTCGCAGCTGTCTTTCCGACTGCTGCGGTACAAACCATGACACGTCAGCGTACCGGCGGAGATCCTGCTAAAAAACCTTTTCATCTAGGCGGCTGTCACGCATGGCGCCTGGATGGTGAGGTAACCAAAGAGCATTATCCGCAATGGTATGTACTGCCTGATAAGACCCAATCTACAACTACTGGCTAGATGTTCACAATGCAGTCAGTTCCTTTTTTAAGTACTTTTCTGAAATCACAGGAGCCCCATGAAAATCCACGAGTATCAAGGCAAGGAACTACTTAGACAATTTGGTGTTGTCGTGCCACGTGGCATTCCAGTGTTCAACGTCGAGGACGCAGTTGCAGCAGCTGAAAAGCTTGGCGGCCCAGTTTGGGTTGTAAAAGCTCAGATTCACGCTGGCGGTCGCGGTAAAGGTGGTGGCGTAAAAGTCGCCAAGTCGATCGACGAAGTGCGTAAGTACGCATCAGAGATCCTCGGCATGCAATTGATCACGCATCAGACAGGGCCCGCAGGCCAGAAAGTACGTCGTCTGCTGATCGAAGAAGGCGCCGACATCAAAAAAGAATACTACGTTGGTATTGTCACGGACCGTGGCACCCAGCGGGTGTGCGTCATGGCTTCTAGCGAAGGCGGGATGGATGTCGAAGAAGTCGCTGAGCATCATCCAGAGAAAATACTCAAGGTGTTTGTGGATCCTGCAAAAGGTTTGACTGATGCTGAAGCCACCGATCTGGCCCGTGGTATTGGTGTGCCAGAAACCTCTGTGTCCAAAGCTGCAGCAGAATTCCAGAAGCTTTACAAAGCCTACTGGGATACTGATTCTTCATTGGCTGAGATTAACCCTCTGGTACTCACAGGCAAGGGCGATATCATCGCACTCGACGCTAAATTCAATTTCGACAGTAATGCTTTGTTCCGTCATCCTGAGATCGTGGCTTACCGCGATCTAGACGAAGAAGATCCAGCTGAAATCGAAGCCAGTAAGCATGAACTGGCTTATATCCAGCTCGACGGCAATATCGCTTGCCTGGTCAATGGCGCAGGTCTGGCCATGGCCACAATGGATACGATCAAACTGTTTGGCGGCGAACCCGCTAACTTCCTCGATGTGGGCGGCAGTGCCACAGCTGAGCGTGTGACTGAAGCATTCAAGATCATGTTGGCCAACAAGAGCGTGAAAGCGATTCTGGTCAATATTTTCGGTGGCATCATGCGTTGTGATGTGATCGCCCAAGGCGTGATCACCGCTTGCAAAGCCGTGAACCTGTCTGTGCCGCTGGTTGTGCGCATGAAGGGCACTAACGAAGAGCTGGGCAAGAAAATGCTGGCTGAGTCCGGCTTGCCTATCATCAGTGCTGACACGATGGCTGAAGCTGCCACCCGTGTTGTTGCTGCGGCCAAATAATTCTGCCAGGGATTCAGATATGTCGATTCTTATCAATAAAAATACAAAAGTCATTACCCAGGGTATTACGGGTAAAACAGGCCAGTTTCATACTCGCACTTCACGCGAGTACGCTAATGGTCGCGAAGCATTCGTAGCAGGCGTCCATCCTAAAAAGGCTGGCGAAAATTTCGAAGGCATCCCGATTTTTGCTTCTGTTAAAGACGCAAAAGCAGAGACCGGCGCCACTGTTTCAGTGATTTACGTACCGCCCGCAGGCGCTGCAGCAGCAATCTGGGAAGGCATCGAAGCCGAACTGGAACTGGTCATCTGCATTACCGAAGGTATTCCAGTACGTGACTTGCTCGAGATCAAAGACCGTATGGCAAAGATGAACAGCAAAACATTGCTGCTCGGACCTAATTGCCCTGGCCTCATTACGCCTGATGAGCTCAAGATCGGCATCATGCCAGGTCACATTCATCGTAAAGGTCGTATCGGTATCGTCAGCCGTTCAGGCACACTCACATACGAAGCAGTCGCCCAGGTGACTGAGCTGGGTATGGGTCAATCCAGTGCGGTTGGTATCGGTGGTGATCCAATTAACGGTTTGAAGCATATTGATGTGCTGAAAATGTTCAATGACGATCCAGAGACCGACGCTGTCATCATGATTGGTGAAATCGGCGGACCAGACGAAGTCAATGCTGCATTGTGGGCAAAAGACAACATGAAAAAGCCGATGGTTGGCTTTATCGCTGGCGTCACTGCTCCTGCCGGTAAGCGTATGGGCCACGCTGGTGCCCTGATTTCAGGTGGTGCAGATACTGCAGACGCCAAACTCGAAATCATGGAAGCCTGCGGCATCCGTACGACAAAGAACCCATCGGAAATGGCTAAGTTGCTTAAGTCAGTTCTGTAAGTTTCATTGCGATTTGTCAAACGCCGGCATGCATCCATTGCCGGCGTTTTTCATGTTCCGATGTAACCTGAGCGCTGACATTTTAGGAGTCTGATTATGCAATCTTCCAAACAATCACAAGGTGGCTGGACAATCCTGCAGGGCTTAGGGATTCTGGCTGTAATTGGCATTGTGCTGACAGTAATATTTAATTATTTCAGGTAATTTTTTCTGTGACGCTCCAACGTAAACTAGTGATCGCAACACGTGCGAGCCGCCTGGCGCTCTGGCAGGCTGAGTATGTTCAGGCCTGTCTGTTAGAAATCTATCCGGACATGTCGGTTGAGCTGCTCAAGCTGAGTACCCGGGGTGACGAAATCCTTGATCGCAGCCTCTCCAAAGTTGGTGGCAAAGGGTTGTTCGTCAAAGAGCTTGAGAACGCGCTACTCGATGGACGCGCTGATCTGGCCGTACATTCTTTGAAAGATGTGCCTGTTGATATGCAGCCACCTTTTGAGTTGTCCACCATTATGGCGCGCGCAGATTGTCGTGATGCATTTGTGTCCAATGATTATGATTCTCTGGCAGATTTACCCCAGGGAGCCGTGGTTGGCACATCTAGTTTGCGTCGCGAGGCGCAGCTGCGTGCGCGCTTTGCGCATCTCAAAATTGAACCTCTGCGCGGCAATCTCGACACGCGGCTAGGCAAACTCGATAGCGGTCAGTACGCGGCGATTATTCTTGCCGTGGCGGGGTTGGAGCGACTCGGTCTGGCGCATCGCATCCGTGCGCATATTTCAGTTGAAGACTCTTTGCCTGCGGCAGGACAGGGAGCGCTTGGTATTGAAATTCTCCAGGAGCGTTCTGATTTAC
>JAUSCY010000142.1 GCA_030650995.1 Sheuella sp.
GGCTGAGGTTCTTGGCAGTAAAGTAGATTTTCTGCGTGGCCTGAAACGCGGCGATCAGTTTCGCGTGGTCTACGAGACACGTACAAATGAAGGACGCAATGTTGGTTCGGGACGCGTCCTCGCCCTTGAATTCGTCAACAATGGTCGTGCTTACAGCGCAATCTGGCACAGCCCCGATGGCAAGTCAGGCAGCTACTATGACGCGAACGGTGACAGTCTGCAGGGTGCGTTCCTGCGCAATGCGATAAAGTTTTCGCGTATCAGTTCGACCTTTGGTATGCGTACCATGGCAGGCCATCAAGCCTGGTCCGGTCATCACCCCGGAGTTGATTATGCAGCCCCAACCGGCACCCCTATCCATGCCACAGCGGACGGCACAGTTGAGCATGTAGGCTGGAAAAATGGTTATGGCAATACAGTTGTCATCAAGCATCACAGCAAAATCTCAACACTTTATGCACACCAAAGTCGTTTTGCAGAAAGTCTTAGCGTTGGCAATAAAGTCTCTCAGGGACAGCTCATTGGTTATGTTGGATCTACAGGCTGGTCAACCGGTGCGCATCTGCATTACGAATTCCGCGTTGCAGACAAGCCAATCGATCCCCTGACAGCTGTTGCAATGCCACAATCAATGCCTATGAGCGCCGAACAGCGCGAACAGTTCTTTCTGGCTGTATCACCCTACAAACAGCAGCTCCAGGTACTGGCTAAATTTCAGGAAGCTGTTCCTGAATCAAACAGCGTCGCCAGCCGCTAAGCCCGGAGCAGCACGTTGGCAGACACTCTTTATATTGGTTTGATGTCAGGAACCAGTATGGATGGGGTGGATGCCGTGCTGGCTTCCTTTGACCCGCTCGGTAAGCCGCAAGTCGTTGAACGCAGCGATGCTCCATTTACGAGGAGCTTGCGGGATGAGTTTTTAGCACTCAACCGCGCTGGGTCTGACGAACTCGCCAGAAGCGCGCTCGCTGCCAATACGCTTGCCGAAGTCTACGCACAAGCAGTCAAACAACTACTCGTAAAGTCTAAGGTGAACGCCTGCGAAATCCGTGCGATCGGCGCGCACGGACAAACTGTCAGGCACCAGCCTGATCAGGGCTACACCATTCAGCTCAATGCTCCGGCATATCTGGCGGAGTTAACCGGAATCACGGTCATTGCAGACTTCCGTAGCCGCGACATTGCTGCGGGTGGACAGGGCGCACCACTTGTCCCGATGTTTCACGCTGGCGTGTTCGCATCAACAAACACGCGTGCAGTCCTTAATCTGGGTGGGATCGCTAACGTAACGGTACTGATACCCGGAGATAATCCGATAGGTTTCGATACGGGCCCGGCCAATGTGCTGATGGATTTATGGTGTGAGATGCATACCGGTGCACCCTACGATCATGACGGAAAATGGGGAATGTCCGGAGAAATTCATGCAGAATTACTTGCACACCTGATTAATTCAGAACCCTGGTTTGCGCTCAACGCCCCCAAATCAACAGGTCGGGATCTCTTTCACCGATCCTGGCTTGAAAGTCGTATTGATTACGTAAAAAACTTGCATGGCGGACAAACACCCTTCAGACCTCAGGACATACAAGCCACTCTGCGTGCCCTGACGGCTCAATCCGCTTCAGATGCAATTGCAAAATATGCAGCGGGTGCAGCTGACGTACTTATCTGTGGTGGTGGTGCGCGTAACGCAGCACTGATGAATGAACTGCAACGACGCATCCCCTGCCCGGTGCAGCCGACCGACTTTGCAGGCATCGGCACACAAGACGTCGAAGCGCTCGCCTTCGCCTGGCTAGCCTGGGCCCATCAGCAGGGCATAGCGGTCGGCAACCCTTCGGTCACAGGCGCCCGCGGGGCGCGTATCCTTGGCGCCACCTGGCCTGCCTGAGGCTTTAGGCCAGGGGTGGGGGTCCAGGGGTCAGAACGACCGGCTATCCAATTAGAAACTTAGTTAGAAACTTAGTTAGAAACTTATACAGAAAATGAAGACCCGCAGCCACAGGTTGTGGTGGCATTTGGATTGCGAATCACGAATTGCGAACCTTCGATATCTTCTTTGTAGTCGATCTCTGCGCCAACCAGATACTGAAAACTCATCGGATCAACCAGTAAAGCAACGCCATTTTTCTCAAGGGTCGTGTCGTCATCGTTGACGTCTTCGTCAAACGTGAATCCATACTGAAAACCCGAACATCCACCACCCTGCACAAACACACGCAGCTTGAGGTTGTTGTTACCTTCTTCAATCAGCAGGTCTTTAACCTTAGCTGCCGCGGAGTCGGTAAAAATGATTGGCGTTGGTGGCGCCTGTAAATTAACTGTTTCTGTGACCGTATTCATGCGTTACTCCTGTTTCAGCGCGGTACCGGGCATTGCAACGCAATCGGTATTCCAGCGCCATACTTGACTACATTGCTCAAGTATATCGCAAACCCTAAGCTATATTAAAGATCAACCCTTCGGGAAACAAGGACAATATCTGCCTCAAGCACCCTGACCGTTATGACCTCAGGCGCAAAACCAGCAGGCAAAGCCAATATGCCCTGACTGCGTTGAAACTGTTCAAAATCAAGCTTTAATGAGTCTGGTGCAGCATCTGTAAGCAATGTTTTAGCTTGTGAGTCCTGGGTGAGCGAGGTGACAGGCGGCGCGGATTGCAAGGGGCTCAGAATATGCGTGGCCTCCTGCCCCAGCTCATCGAGCCCCTGGGCTTCAAACTCCAGCCTGCCACTGAAGCGCTCTCCAGGTTTACCGCTGCGCATTAAAAGTACGCGATACGTGAGTGCCCGTCCTTGCAGCGAAATATCCACTGCGCGCAGATCAATTGCCCCCTGCGGTCCAGGCGGCAGAAGCTGCTCGTAGAAAGCAAGCTGATCTTTTAGCCGGCCAAGATCCACCTGCGTAGCAGACAAGTTTTTTTCAAGCTCCGCACGGGCTGCGCGTTCAATCACAACTTCGTTCTGGGCCTGATCGATTCGGGACTGTGCGAGCTGCAGTTGCATCTCGAACTCGCTGCGGACAATTGCCTGCGCCACCCGATCAGAACGCAATTGCAGCGCGGCAGACTCGGCACCTGGACGCTGGGCAATAAACGCCCCCATTAACGCACCAACTCCCACCAGAAGCAGCGCTGCACCAAACCAAGCAATCAGCGTGCGACGAATGGACGCAGTCATTTTAAAACGCAAGGTGATTAAGGAAGTATCGCAACTTGATTCAAACCCGTAGTTTCAGGCAAGCCGAACATCAGATTCATATTTTGAATCGCTTGCCCAGCCGCACCCTTGACCAGATTATCTTGAACAACAAGAATAATCAGACGGTCACCATTACCCGGACGCTGCAGAGCAATGCGTAGGGTATTCGAAGCACGAACAGAGCGTGTCTCTGGCAGGCTGCCTGCAGGCATCACATCAACAAACGGCTCATTGGCATAACGCGCTTCGAAAAGCGCCTGGAAGTCGACATCCCGCGCCTCAGGAAGGATGCGCGTGTAAATGGTGCTGAACATGCCCCGAATCATCGGAACCAGATGGGGTACAAAGGTCAGACCAACATCGCTACCCGCTAACTGATCCAGCTGAGCTTTGATCTCCGGGTGATGGCGATGACCGGCCACGCCGTATGCCTTGAAGTTATCGCTCGCCTCTGAAAAAAGTGTTGAGACTTCAGCCTTGCGTCCCGCACCACTTACGCCGGATTTAGCGTCGGCAATAATGTCTGTCGTGTCAATAAGTGGCGCCCCACCGAGTAAGGGGGCCAGGCCCAGCAATACTGTTGTGGGGTAGCAACCAGGATTGCCAACGACGCGGGCTTGCTCGATCGCGCGACGATTGAGCTCGACCAGTCCGTAGGCCGACGATGCCAGCACGTCGGGGCAGGTATGAGGAATTTTGTACCATTGCTCAAAGACACTGACATCCTGCAGACGAAAATCGGCAGCCAGGTCGATGATGCGCACATTCGCTGCAAGCAGCTCAGGCGCCTGCGCCATCGCTACGCCATGAGGAGTCGCGAAAAAGACCACATCACAATCGGTCAGATTCGCACGATCAGGCGAAGAGAAAGCCAGATCAACATGACCACGCAAATTAGGAAACATTTCTGCGACAAGCATCCCGTCTTCTTTGCGGGAGGTGATGGAGGTCAATTGTGCATTAGGGTGCTGAGCCAGCATGCGCAGAAGCTCGACACCGGTGTAACCGGTACCACCAACAATGCCGACCTTAATACGCTTGGAAGATGAATTTGTCATGGATGAACACCTCAATGCATTGTCCCGCGTGAACCGGGTAAAAAGTAAATGATATTTGCGTGAATTATCCCACGCTGAAGGCTGCTATGCGAATACGGCCCAAAAACAAAAAGACCGCTTGCGCGGCCTTTTTGTGAGAAGCCCAAACTACAGGCCTCTGTCGAAAAACAATTAACGCTTGCTGAACTGTTTCCGACGACGCGCCTTGTGGAAGCCGACTTTTTTACGTTCGACTTCACGGGCATCACGCGTAACCAAGCCAGCTTTTGACAGCGAAGGCTTCAGTGTTGCGTCATAGTCGATCAGTGCACGTGTAATACCGTGACGCACTGCACCAGCCTGACCACTTTCGCCGCCACCGTGCACGTTGATATGAAAATCAAACGATGAGAGGTGACCGGTGAGTTCGAGCGGCTGACGCACGACCATACGACCTGTTTCGCGGGCAAAGTATTCGTCAACGGGCTTGCCGTTCACAACAATCTTGCCTGCGCCTTTTTTCATGAAAACACGTGCCACCGAAGTCTTGCGGCGGCCGGTTCCGTAATTCCAATTACCGATCATGGCGCCTATCCTTTGAGTTCGAGGGTCTGTGGCTGTTGAGCAGAATGTGGATGCTCAGCACCCGCATAGATCTTCAGCTTTTTAATCATGGCATAACCCAGGGGGCCTTTAGGCAACATGCCTTTAACGGCCTTCTGGAATGCACGACCCGGGAAACGCTCTTGCATCTTGATGAAATTGGTTTCACGAATACCGCCTGGATATGTCGTGTGACGGAAATATTTTTTGTCTTGCGACTTGTTTCCGGTAACGATGATATCGGCTGCATTGATGATGACGATGTAATCGCCAGTATCAACGTGGGGCGTGAATTCTGGTTTGTGCTTACCGCGCAAACGGTGTGCGACTTCGCTGGCCACACGACCGAGGACTTTGCCCTTGACGTCAATCACGAACCAGTCACGTTTGACTTCATGCGGCTTGGCCACAAATGTCTTCATGATGGAATCCTAAAATTTGCTCATCAGGACTACCCCGACAAGCGTCTGAATCACAGGGAACGCCCCTGTGAAATCTCCCCGCATAAACGATGATTTAACTTCCGCACCAAAATAAGCGTACGTCGGATGAAACAAATGTGCCCTTGCCAAAGCGTTATTAACCGCCCGTGCTTGGAACTATTTATGCAGGAAAGCCCATGATTCTACAATAAAAAACGGATGCAAGCCAAATTCGCTGCATCCGTTCATTCCTCAATGCCCTGCCCAGACTGGGGCAGGAAGCATTTTCGGCTTACTTCTGGCGTGAAAGCGCGCTGCCCAGATACTGGTCATAAGCGGCTTCCGCTACGCGGAACCAAGGCACGAGCTGATCCCGGTAACCCATGTAGTTCTCGTAAATCACCTTGAAACGCGGGTTTTTAGCTGAAAACTCAGCATAAACCTTTTGTGATGCATCCCAGGAGGCATCCATCACGGCACGAGGGAAGGCACGCAACTGGGTGCCCTGACCGATCAGACGGCGCAACGCAAGCGAATTCAGGTTGTCGTAGCGGGCAGTCATGGTGACAGTCGATGCACGCGTGGCTGCATCAATAATGACCTGATATGCCTTTGGCAACTTTTCATACTCACCCTGGTTCACGTAGAGTGACGTCTGGGCACCACCCTCCCACCAACCGGGGTAATAGTAAAACTTGGCGACTTTTGCAAAACCCAGCTTTTCGTCATCGTAGGGACCAACAAATTCAACTGCATCGAGCGTGCCCTTTTCAAGCGCAGGATAAATGTCACCGCCAGCGAGTTGCTGGGGAACCACGCCAAGACGCGACAGAACTTCGCCGGCAAAACCAGCCGTACGCATTTTTAGACCTTTGAGATCGTCAAGTGTCTTGATTTCCTTACGGTACCAGCCGCCCATCTGCGCACCCGTGTTGCCCAGAGGAAAGTTCACGACGCTGTAATCCTTGTACAGATCACGCATCATTTTCATTCCATCGCCTTCCCACATCCAGGCATTCATCTGGCGGGCATTCAGTCCGAATGGAACGGCGGTATCAAAACACAGGGATGGATCTTTTCCATAGTAGTAGTAACCACTGGAATGACCCATTTCTACTGTGTTCTTTTGCACGGCGTCGAGCACCTGCAAAGGAGGCACAATTTCGCCACCAGGGAACAAACGGATATTGAACTTTCCGTTTGTGGCTTCGCTTACGTATTTAGCGAATTGCTCACTGGTACCAAAAAGGGTATCGAGGCTGCGAGTAAAGCTCGAAGCAAGACGCCAATTCAGAGTTGGCATATCCTGCGCAAATACTGGGGCTGCTACCGCAGCACCGCCAGCAACTGCACCGATACTGGCTTTTTTGAGGAATGAACGACGTTGCATTCGATGTCTCCAGACAAAATGATGCGGGCATCTGTGGCCCGATGGGGTGGATATTACACCCCTGAATATGAAATCCGGACGGTTTTAAACAGAATGGGATTCATGGTTTTCACCTAGTCGACCCCATTGTTCAAAGTGATTTCACACGCTCAAGTCACACTCAAGTCCCCGCAATAGACATTTGTTCAATCAGGATTGAACCAGTGGTCTTACTGCCACGATTGATTGTGTCAGCACCGATCGCCACGATCTGGCGGAACATGTCCTTGAGATTGCCCGCGATCGTAATTTCCTCGACTGCGTGTTTGATCTGCCCGTTTTCTACCCAGTAGCCAAAGGCACCGCGAGAGTAATCTCCAGTCAGGTAATTGACGCCCTGACCAATCAACTCCGTGACCAGCAGTCCAGTGCCCATCTTGCGCAGCATGGCCTGAAAATCGTCCGTACGTTTAGTGCGGCGCGAGGTTAAAAATAAATTATGTGAGCCACCCGCATTACCTGTTGTCTGCATCCCGAGCTTGCGTGCCGTGTACGACGACAGAAAATAGCCTTGCAGCACCCCACCGGTCACGAGTTCACGCGCACTGGTGCGAACGCCCTCTTCATCAAATGGCGAACTACCCATCGCACCTTTGATAAACGGATTTTCTTTGACATCGACATGGGAAGGTAAGATTTCTTTGCCCAGTGCATCAACCAGGAAACTAGATTGGCGATAAATGGCGCCACCGCTAGTTGCTTGCGTTAAGGCACCAAGCAGGCCCAAAGCGAGCGGTGCCTCAAACAGGACAGGGAAATGCCCTGTCGGAATACGGCGTGCGGAGAGTCGGGATAGAGCCCGCTCTGCCGCATAACGCCCCACTGCGGCAGGGTCTGCCAGATGGTCTGCACGTCGGCTGCTGGTGTACCAGTCATCGCGTTGCATGGACTTGCCTCGACCGGCAATAGGCGCCACGGATAAACCATGGCGCGAATAGGCGTACCCATCCAGAAAGCCGCGTGTATTGCCCAGAATAAAGTGCCCCTCGTGCGTATCGACCGAGGCACCATCGGTATTCGTGATTCTTTTATCTGTATCGAGTGCGGCACGCTCGGCGCGGATCGCAAGCTGACTGGCCTCATCCGGGCTGACCGCCCAGGGATGGTGGAGTTGAAGATTATTTTTAACCCCTATCGCCAACAATTCAGGGTCTGGCAATCCTGCGGCAGGATCCTCCGCGGTATAGCGGGCGATATGCCAGGCAGCTTCAACTGTCTGCTTTAAAGCCTCGGAGGAGAAGTCAGAGGTTGAAGCCGAACCACGGCGCTGTCCGGCAAAAACGGTAATCGAAAGGGATCGGTCGCGCGTCTGCTCGACGGTTTCGACCTGTCCTTTACGAACAGAGACGGCCAGTCCTTGCGCTTCGGATACCTCGGAAGCCGCATCACTGGCCCCCAGTTTTTTAGCGTAAGAAAGGGCTTGAGTCACCAGATCTTCAAAAATCGGGCGGTTTTCTGCAATAGGGAGAGAAGAAATTGAGGTTGCCATTTGGGTCCATCCACGTGAGGCTTTATGATAGCCGTATGACAAATGATTTACCTGAACTCGAAGACGACGATAAACCCGTCTATGACGGCCCCAGCAAATCCCAGGTTAAACGCGACATGCTTGCGTTAACAGACCTGGGCAAAGAGCTGGTGGACCTGTCCCCCGAACGGCTCAAGCAGCTGCCCCTATCCGAACGCCTGTACGAGGCGATTCGGCTGGCTCAACGCACCACTAGCCGCGAGGGGCTTCGCCGTCAAGTCCATTTCGTCGGCAAACTGATGCGCGATGCGCCTGCCGAGGAAATCCGGATTCAGCTCGATACGTGGAAAAACGGATCAAAAGTCCAGACGCAGGCGATGCATCGCCTGGAAAATCTGCGCGATAAGCTGCTCAAAGACGACGAAACGCTGACCACGCTGCTGACAAAATTCCCAAATGCGGATATTCAGCATTTACGCACCCTGATTCGCGAAGGCCGCAAAGAACTCGCTGCTAACGCCGTGCTGCGCCAGGGACAGGAGCCACAGCGTAAACATTATCGTGCGCTTTTTCAGGCCATCAAAACACTGCATGATGCGGAAGAAACATAAATGAGTCAGGATAATTTGCTTCAGTGCATTGAAATCCAAACCGCTCCCCACCCCACCCACAGCGTGGTCTGGCTGCACGGTCTGGGTGCGGACGGCAATGATTTTGCACCAATCGTTCCGGAGTTGCGCTTACGGGACTCGCTTGCAGTGCGTTTTGTATTTCCTCATGCGCCAGTCCAGCCCGTCACAATCAATGGTGGCATGGCGATGCGCTCCTGGTACGACATTCTGGTGCCCAATCTGGTTCGCCTCGAAGACGAAAAAGGTATTCGTCAATCCGAACGGTCCGTTGACGCGCTGATTCAGCGTGAAGTCGCACGCGGCATACCTACTGAAAAAATTGTCCTCGCAGGATTTTCACAAGGCTGTGCGATGACACTGCACACGGGTCTGCGTGCACCTTACAAATTAGCAGGCCTGATGGGGCTGTCCGGCTATCTGCCGCTCATTGACATGGCAGATACAGAGCATCATTCTGCCAACACCGACACGCCGATTTTCATGGCACACGGCACGCATGACCCGGTTGTAACGCTCGATCGCGCCGAAGCCTCGCATCAAAAACTCACCTCGCTTGGCTATCAGGTGCAATGGCATACCTACCCCATGCAGCACTCCGTTTGTCCAGAAGAGATCAGTGATATCTCAGCATTTTTAAATAAAGTTTTAACTTAATTTAAATTGCAGCGCGGGAGTCCTAACTCACTGGTCGCGTAACCTGTAACTTCAGCCAGACGCGGCGCAGTGAAGGGTCCTCCGGATCAGGATCATTGGTAAATCCCAGACTGGTCATCAAGGCCAGCATGGGTTTGTTTTCCGAGAGCACCAGCCCATCTACATACTCCAGCCCCTGCTCAGTGGCGGCATCGATGAGTTTACGCATCAGCTTTGCCCCGAGGCCCTGGCGCTGCCAGTCATCACCGATCACAAGCGCGTACTCTGCCCCTCTGCCATCGGCATGACGCAAATAATGCGCCAGGCCAATTACAGCGTCAGTTGGTAAACCGCGATTGGCAGGATTGGGGACGCTCGTGGTGGCCACAAGTGCCAGCTCACGGTGATAGTCAATCTGCGTGTAGCGCGCCACCATGCGTGGCGTGAGCTCACGCATCATGGAGACGAAACGCATATATCTGGACCGGTCAGACAAGCCTCGAATAAATTCCTGCAGTGCCTGGGCATCCTCTGGTCGAATCGGACGCAAGGTCCATTCTCGCGCATCGGAAAACTGCAGGTGCTGCACCCACCGATAGGGATAAGGATGGATGGCCATATGCGGGTAGCCGCTGGATTGCGGATTCTGCGGTCTGGCTTGAAGATGCAATCCGACCGATACGCGTATGGCATACAGACCGTGAAGATTGGCGTATAGCGGATCGACCCGCAGTTCTTCAACATCAGGTAATTCTGAAATGAGTGTGGAAACTTTTTCCAGTGCCACGAGCAACGACTCGTGTACGTCTGGTGTGACATGCGAAGCAAGGCTGCGCTGCCAAAGCTGACTGCGCTTGACGAGCTGCCTGGCAAGATAGCGGTTCAGGGGAGGCAAATCCATCGCCTCATCTGGCCCCAACAGACTGGCCGCCGGACCACCAGCGGAAAAACGGATGACTGGACCAAATCGCCTGTCACACTCGACAATAATAGCCATTGGAACAAGATGCAACGCATCCTGCGACTCGGCCTCAGGCGAAAGCTTGATCGGAATATCAAATATCCCAAACAAGGTTTGTGCCTCCTGATCGGATAATTTGTAACGTCCTTCAGCTCGCACATCGGAGATCAATTTGCGGGCTGCCGATAAATCAGGCAAACGTCCTTCAGGCTCAGGCGGTTGCATTTGCTGCAACAACTGCTGGTTGTAGTGATAGCTCGCCAAAACACCAAAAGCATGTGCCGCAGACTCGGGCGTGCGAAAGGCAGGTGTACCCGCCTCGTCTAACCTGCGTCGCAAAGGACGCATCCCGGCATCTCCCATGAAGCAAGTAATCACGGGTTTTCTCGCGTGCGGAGCGATGAGCGCAAGCTCCGTTGTCACGGCACCTAAATCTGCACGCGCATCAGGTGTCAACAATACCAGCACACCATCCACCGCAGGGTCTTCCAGCAATGAATCAAGCATCACCCGCGTCAACCCGGCGCTCATGGGCTGCTTGGTAATAACAGGATTCGTTGGCGAGGCGCCTGATTCAAGCAACTTGCCCAGTACTTTGCGCGTCGCAGCAGATAATTCAGCCTTTAAAAACGGTACGCCTGTAGCAATCATGTCCAGTGCCATTTGAGCTGGACCACTGGCATTGGACATGATGGCCAGTCGCCGGCCTTTTGGGCGACGCGCATAACCAAGAACTTTCAGCGCGGAGAACAGCTGGAGAAAATAACGTACGCGTACAGCACCTGCCCGGCGCAATACAGCATCAAAAGTCGCATCTGCCAGCGCAGAGTCTTGAGCGCGTCCGACCTTAAGCACCACCACCGGCTTGACGCTGGCCGCAGCACGCAATGCGCTCATGAACGCACGCCCTACATCGATTTCTTCGAGATACAAAACAATACTATCGGTGCGAGGATCGGTTGCAAGATACTCCAGGATTTGCGGCAAGCGGGTGACGGCCTCCTCCCCGATTGCGACTGCAGTGGAAAACCCGAGATGCACATCCTCCGCCCAATCCATCAGTGCAGAGGCAATGCCGCGCGATTGCGCGACCAAAGCCAGACGGCCGCTGCGCGCAATATTCGGATATTGCGAGAGATTTAATCCTGCGTGTGGCCGTTGAAGACCAGCATTGGGACCAAGCAGCGCACAGTCGTGCAACAACGCCCATTCCCGGCAAAGCTCCCGGGTGCGCTCGGGGTAAGGGTCAACCACATCGTGAGGCAAAAGAATCATTGCGCGCGGCCGTGCGCGCACCAGTTGCATCAGCGTCTCTGACAGCCTCTGCGGCGCCATGCAGACCAGCGCAAGGTCGAGGCGTGCACCAGGCGCGACCCCCTCAAGCGCCTCAGGCACGATAATTGGCTGACCGTATTGACACTCGACGCGCGTGAAATGACCGCGCAATCCTTCGGGTTGCGTGTGCGCAATCGGAATAGGTCTGTCCCCCACTACCAGCAGGGTACGAGGCTCGAACAATGGGTCAAAAGCATGGCGCAGCATAATAGTCGGCGCTCTCTACTAAAATAGACCCCATCTTAACAACTTACGTTTGATGCGTAGTGATCTACATCAAACAACTGGCCCTTTTCAATGACCTTAGCAATGACAACTTCCTGCACACCCGTCCGTACCCGCTTTGCCCCATCTCCAACAGGTTTTTTACATCTGGGAGGGGCCCGCACGGCACTGTTTGCATGGGCCTTCGCCAGACATTTTGGCGGCACATTTATCCTGCGTATAGAAGACACTGATCTTGAGCGTTCGACTCCTCAGGCGGTCCAGGCGATACTCGATGGCATGCAATGGCTGGGCCTGTCGCCCGATGAAGGTCCCTTCTACCAGATGCAGCACATGGAACGCTATCGCGAAGTGGTGGCATCCATGCTGGCTGAAGGCACCGCCTATCATTGCTACAGCTCTCCTGAAGAAGTCGAGGCCATGCGGGAACGTGCCCGCGCGAAAGGCGAAAAACCACGCTATGACGGCACCTGGCGTCCGGAACCTGGCAAATCACTGCCTGCCATTCCTGCAGACCGCAAACCTGTGGTGCGCTTTAAAAGCCCGCAGGGTGGCGCAACCTCGTGGGTGGACCTGGTCAAAGGACCAATCAGTTTTGACAACACAGAGCTCGACGATCTGGTGATTGCGCGTCCTGACGGCACACCGACCTACAATTTTTGTGTGGTGGTCGATGACTGGGATATGCGCATTACCCACGTGCTGCGTGGTGATGATCACGTGAACAACACGCCGCGCCAGATTACGATCCTGCGTGCACTGGGTGCTCCTGTGCCAGAGTATGGTCATGTGCCAATGATCCTGGGACCGGACGGCGAAAAGCTCTCTAAACGCCACGGGGCAGTCAGTGTGATGGAGTACGACCGCGACGGATATCTTCCAGAGGCCATGATTAACTACCTGGCCAGGTTAGGCTGGAGCCATGGTGATGACGAACTCTTCTCACGCGAACAACTGGTCAGCTGGTTTGACCCGCAGCACTTATCCAAATCAGCTGCGCAGTGGGACCCAAAGAAACTTAACTGGGTGAGCGCGCATTACATCAAACACAGCGATGATGCAGCGCTGGTCCAGGCCATCGCTCACCGCATCGCATCCCGCGGGGGCGACACACAACGTGCAGACATGCTGCAAGTCGTCAAATTATTGAAAGACCGTGCGGAAACGCTAGAGCAACTGGCCGATGCAGCCATGCTTTTTTGCGGAGATTTCGCGCAACCGTCAGAAGAACTGGCGGCCCAGTACCTGACTGAAACCGCACGCAATGCGCTGCGCGACTTTGCTGTTCAGGCCGAAGATATTGTCTGGACGCGTGAAGCCATCTCAGTAGTGATCAAGAACATTCTGGCCAGTCACACCCTGAAAATGCCACAACTGGCCATACCTCTTCGCGTTGCGGTGGCTGGTACGACCCAGACGCCTGCCATTGATGCGGTATTGGAAATACTGGGCAAGCAAACCGTGCTTGCCCGACTGGCGGCAATATAAGAGAACTTAGAGCAGTCTGAAACTGTCCTGAACTTTTTTTGCAAAGGATGGCTTGCTGTCGGGACGATCCAGGCGGTAAGTCAACCGGTTAGTGTCCACTTTATCAACGATGTAGGTTGACGAATAGATCGGATCTTTAAAGTCGACCAACTCACCGTTGGACCGACTGACTCGAGTTATGAATTTACCCGCGGGGGCTTCCCAGCAGCCGGTCTCACGCAGTTCGGAGCGGATATTGCGCCCCTGCTTGACGCGTGTCTGCTGCTTGAGTTTGCCATCTGCACTGAGCGTGAGCAGGGTCTGCATCTCACCAGCCACGCCAGCTTGCTTGCTGACCAGATACCAGGTTCCAATCAAAGGGTTGCCTGCATTGGGCGTTACACAAACAGGCTCGACAGCTCCGGCAGGCGCAGGAATCACAGGAGAATCCTGATGTCTGGGCAAACCACATGCGGTCAACAATCCGAATAATGTCAACATCAGGCTGGCGCGAACAAACCGCCTGCTTCCAACCATCCCGAACAAGACTGCTCCCGACATTACAGCTCCATAAATTACGTTTGAACTAAACCAGCGCGATATCGACATATTGCAGTAAATATGGAGGCGTGCCACGACAATTTTTATATCTATTTACTTAGCTGTACGCATTATTGGCTTTTACACCACACTCTGGCTTTCGCCCCCGAACTCAGGTGCGAGCGTTTGCAGGCGTACATGCACTCCAGAATGACTATGTTTTACCAGTGTCTGCGCAATGACTTCATCCAGGATCTTGTGAATGCGCACCCAGAACCTCACTAGGGATAACGATAGTCAAAAAATATTGGAAAAGACTATTGCCGGGATAGCGCCAACCTACTAGAATTGGTGTCAGTTGGATAGAAAAACACTACATGTAGTAGCTGGGACAGGCCATTGCGATGTCTTGTGCATCGGCAATAAGCCAAAAAAAACCTTCGAAAACTATTCAAAACCATACTTCTTGCGAGGCACAGGCCTCGCTTAATTTGCAGGAGCGCTTTAATGCAAACAACTTCCAGCACAGTGTCCAGATCAGATACCGTCCCTCATTTCGCGCAATCAGATGCGCCTATTACCGAGGCGATCTGGAGCCAGTACCACATCATCAGGCGTAATGGCTCAGTCGTGAATTTTGAGCCGAGCAAAATTGGTATTGCCATGACCAAAGCCTTTCTGGCGGTCAATGGCGGCCAAGGCGCAGCCTCGGCACGTGTGCGAGAGATCGTTGAGTCCTTAACACGCCAGGTCGTGTCTGCGCTGGTGCGCAGCCGTCCAAATGGCGGCACCTTCCATATTGAAGACGTGCAAGATGCCGTGGAGCTGTCCTTGATGCGCTCAGGCGAGCATGATGTCGCACGCTCTTACGTTCTGTATCGTGAGCGTCGCTCACAAGAGCGCGCTCAGGCTAATGCCGAGCAGGCTCCTGTTGCTGCGTCGACCATGCACGTGACCGACAATGGCATCCGTAAACCGCTTGATCTGGCTAAGCTTCAAGCGACGATTGAATCTGCAGGCTTTGGTCTGGGTGATTTTGTCGATACGGTATCAATCCAGAAAGAAACACTGAAAAACCTGTACGACGGCGTGCCGATCGAAGAAGTTTACAAATCAGCCATTCTTGCAGCACGTCAGATGGTTGAAAACGATCCTGCCTACACAAAAGTCACTGCGCGCCTGTTGCTGCACACGATCCGTAATGAAGTCCTGGGCGAAGAAGTCTCCCAGGAGGACATGAACACACGCTACGCGACATATTTCCCTACCTTTATCAAGCGCGGCGTTGAGGGCGGCCTGCTCAACTCTGAGCTGTCGCGCTATGACCTGCCCCGTCTGGCCGCCGCACTCGATGCGAGCCGTGACATGCAGTTCGACTATCTCGGTCTGCAAACACTGTATGACCGATATTTCCTTCATATCCGTGGTCAGCGTATCGAACTGCCCCAGGTGTTCTTCATGCGCGTCGCGATGGGTCTGGCAATCGCCGAGATCGACCGCGAAGCCCGCGCCATCGAGTTCTACCAGATCCTGTCGTCTTTTGACTTCATGAGCTCAACCCCGACGCTGTTCAATGCAGGCACGCTGCACTCGCAGCTCTCCTCCTGCTACCTCTCTACCGTTTCGGATAACCTGGATGGCATTTACGAAGCCATTAAAGACAATGCGCTGCTTGCCAAATACGCGGGTGGTCTGGGCAATGACTGGACACCGGTGCGTGCGATGCGCAGTCACATCAAGGGTACCAATGGCGAAAGTCAGGGCGTTGTGCCATTCCTGAAAGTCGTCAATGACACCGCAGTCGCAGTGAACCAGGGTGGCAAACGCAAAGGCGCAGTCTGCTGCTATCTCGAATCATGGCATCTCGATATCGAAGAATTCCTCGACCTGCGCAAGAACACCGGTGACGAGCGTCGCCGTACGCACGACATGAACACCGCTAACTGGATTCCCGACCTGTTCATGAAACGCGTCATCGAGGGTGGCGACTGGACGCTGTTCTCGCCATCAGACTGTCCTGACCTGCATGAGAAAGTCGGCGAAGCTTTTGAGAAAGCCTATACAGGCTACGAAGCAAAAACCGAGCGTGGCGAACTCACGCTGTTCAAGAAAATGCCCGCTATCAATCTGTGGCGCAAGATGCTCTCGATGCTGTTTGAAACCGGCCACCCATGGATCACATTCAAAGATCCCTGCAATATCCGTTCACCACAGCAACACGTCGGTGTCGTTCATAGTTCAAACCTCTGCACCGAGATCACGCTCAACACGAACGAATCCGAAATCGCAGTTTGCAACCTCGGTTCAGTGAACCTGCTAGCTCACCTCAAGCAAAACGCTGATGGTTCGCACGTACTCGATCAGGACAAGCTGCAGCGCACCATCAAAATCGCAATGCGCATGCTCGACAATGTGATCGACATCAACTATTACGCTGTCGACAAAGCGCGCAACTCCAACGTACGTCACCGTCCTGTCGGTATGGGCATCATGGGATTCCAGGACTGCCTGCATGTCATGCGCGTGCCTTACGCATCACAGCAAGCGATTGAGTTCGCAGATCGTTCGATGGAAGCAGTTTGCTATTACGCATACGGCGCATCAAGCGATCTGGCAGCAGAGCGTGGTCGTTACGCAAGCTTTGATGGCTCGTTGTGGTCACAAGGAATCCTGCCGCACGACTCCGTTGCGTTGCTGCGCAAACATCGCGGTGGCTATGTTGAAGTTGATGATTCCATCACAATGGATTGGGATTCGTTGCGTGCACGCATCAAACAACAAGGTATGCGCAATTCGAATTGTGTTGCTATTGCCCCAACCGCAACAATATCGAATATTATCGGTGTGTCTGCGTGCATCGAACCAACATATCAAAACTTGTACGTTAAATCGAACCTCTCCGGCGAGTTCACTGTCGTTAACGAACACCTTGTTCGTGACCTCAAAAAACTCGGACTCTGGGATGAAGTCATGGTCGCCGATCTGAAATACTTTGACGGCAGCTTGTCCCGCATCGATCGCGTTCCCGCTGATCTGAGAGCCCTATACGCTACCGCTTTTGAAGTCGAACCCAGCTGGATCGTCGAATGCGCATCACGTCGCCAGAAATGGATTGACCAGGCACAATCGCTCAATATCTATATGGCAGGCGCTTCGGGCAAAAAACTTGATGACACTTACAAGCTCGCCTGGCTGCGCGGTCTCAAAACAACCTACTATCTGCGCACGCTGGGTGCAACGAGCGCTGAAAAATCTACTGGCCGTGGTGGTGAACTCAATGCCGTCAATTCCTCAGGTGCAAGCTCCACAACAGGTACTTTCGCTTCCGCTCAGGTCATGCCTGAGCCGGAAATTCTCGGTGTTGCCTGCACGATGAGACCTGGCGATCCAGGTTTCGAAGAATGCGAAGCCTGCCAATAACAATATCGAGAATATAAAAATGCTTACTTGGAACGACGAACCTCTCCAGTCAACCACACCACCTCCCGGTGCAACACCCGCTTCGGCCTCGCAGCCGATGCGTGGCGCAACGGGCGTGTTTGGAGACTCTGCATTACCTACACCCGGTCTCACACAGAAACCCGTTGCGGCTGATCCCGCAACGCGTGTCAATGCTGCAGACAAACGCATCATCAACGGCAAGACCGATGTCAACCAGCTCGTACCGTTCAAGTACAAATGGGCCTGGGAAAAATACATCGCGACCTGCGCGAATCACTGGATGCCCCAAGAGATCAACATGTCACGCGACATCGCTCTCTGGAAAAATCCAAATGGCCTGACCGATGATGAGCGTCGCATCATCATGCGTAACCTCGGTTTCTTTGTGACAGCTGATTCGTTGGCTGCAAACAACATTGTGCTGGGTACCTATCGCCACATCACAGCACCCGAATGTCGCCAGTTTTTACTGCGTCAGGCATTCGAAGAAGCGATTCACACCCATGCTTATCAATACATTGTTGAGAGTCTGGATCTGGACGAATCAGAAATTTTTAATGCTTACAACGAAGTTAAATCCATCCGCGATAAAGATGAATTTCTCATTCCCTTTATCGATGCGATCGCGGATCCAAACTTTAAAACAGGTACTCCCGAGGCCGACCAGACACTGCTGAAGTCACTCATTGTTTTTGCCTGCCTGATGGAAGGACTGTTCTTCTACGTAGGTTTCACGCAGATTCTTGCGTTGGGCCGTCAGAACAAAATGACAGGAGCCGCCGAACAATACATGTACATCCTGCGCGATGAATCCATGCATTGCAATTTCGGTATCGACCTGATCAACACCATCAAGCTTGAAAATCCACACCTCTGGACACCAGCGTTCCGTGAAGAGATTCGCGGTCTGTTTGCGAAAGCTGTTGACCTTGAATATGCATATGCTGAAGACACGATGCCGCGCGGTGTGTTGGGTTTGAATGCACCAATGTTCAAATCATATTTACGCTTTATTGCAAATCGTCGTTGCCAACAGATTGGAATTGAGCCATTATTCGCACAGGAAGAAAATCCGTTCCCTTGGATGGCTGAAATGATTGACTTAAAGAAGGAACGTAATTTCTTCGAAACACGTGTGATCGAGTATCAGACTGGCGGTGCCCTGAACTGGGAATAATTCGCTTTGTCAGAGTCTTGACACACTGCAGTACTTTGTCGGCGGGAGTGCGGTTAACCCACCGATGCCATTTGAATTGGTTCGCGCAATAGGTGCGAGAGGCAGTTCAAATGGCTGTGCCGTATTCATTAGCACAAACCGTTGTTCTACCGCAGGATGGGTAGTGGTTTGTTCCTATGAATAACTCGGGCGACATGAAATCCCATGGTGGGATGAGTCAAGCACGGGTTTAATGTTTGGGACCCTGAACTAAGGAGTATTACCATGGCAACAGCCAAAAAAGCAGTTAAGAAAGCAGCAGCAAAAAAGCCAGCAGCTAAAAAAGTTGTGGCTAAGAAGCCAGTTGTAGCAAAGAAGCCCGTTGCAGCTAAGAAAGTTGTAGCTAAGAAGCCAGCAGCCAAGAAAGTTGCAGCTAAAAAGCCAGCAGCCAAAAAAGTTGTAGCAAAAAAACCAGCAGCTAAACCAGTTGCAAAAAAAAAATAGTTAAAAAAGCTGCCGCTAAAAAACCGGCAGTAGCCGCCCCTTCGGTCGCAGCAGCTCCAGTGGCAAAAACTGCACTGAATCCAGCAGCATCATGGCCATTTCCTACGGGTGGCCGTCCTTAAACTTTTAGTTTAAAGACGCAAGCTTAGACCGCCCGGCTCGCCGGGCGGTTTTTTATTTCAAGTTGTTGCAGCGATGATCCATGCATCTTGCTCACATGCGACAATGATCACCCATGTCAGGCTATCGGAGATCCCGTCCTCATGCTTAGTGAAATTCTTCGTTTTTTACTCGAAATTGGCTCATCACTTTTCGGTGCATTGCTGTTGGCGCGCGCATGGATTTATGCGGTCAAACTGCATCCATTCAACCCAATGTCTCAGGCTATCCACCAGGCGACCAACTGGCTGGTTGTGCCTATGCGCAAAATTCTTCCTGGGGTGAAGTCATTTGACTGGGCAAGTCTGGTTGCAGCCTTGATAGTCGCTTTGGTCTATCTGCTGCTGATGTGGGTCGTCTCGACACGCACACTTCCTCCTCCAACCTTACTGCCCGCCATGTTGCTTGCAGCCTTGATCGCCGTCGCGCGCTGGTCTCTGAGCCTGATAGTCTGGATGACCCTGATTCAGGCAGTGCTGTCCTGGGTCAATCCACTGGCAACCATCATGCCGGTTTTACGTACGCTGACTGAGCCCCTGCTTCTTCCCATCCGGCGCATCATGCCAAATTTCGGCTCACTGGATCTGTCGCCATTCGCTCTGCTCATCCTTGCACAAATCGCAATGATGGTACTCAACCGGATCAGCTTCACACTGTTGGGAGTTTGATTTAAATGGTAAAAGTCATGCGTGCGTCACTAGTCGTGTTGTTGCTCACTGCCAGCGCTCTGGTTATAGAGAGCAGACCCGCCCACTCCCAGGGCATCCCCAAAACGCCCATGACTAGTGCGCTGACGCAACAAGCCAAACCAGCGCCCAGTACCGCCATCAATGAGATATCTTTTTCTGCTGCGCAAACGCATGATGAAAAAGCGGCAGTCATCGATACATATCAGGCGGATATGGAAAAACGCCGGGATACGATGCGTGCCGCGCTGATCAAACTACAAAATGAATTAAAAGAAATCAATGCTGGGGATGAAGCGCTGCGGCAGGCTGGAATTGAGCGCCAGAATTATTTACAGAAGCAATATGACGGCTATGCCCAAAGTGTCGATACGCTAAAGGACATGCGCCGGCTAAACGACAAGCTGGCCTTAACTCAAAAGGAACGGGATACCTGGGCACCTCCACCTGGTTCTCCTCCATGGAAAATTTCAATTGCCGATGATTTGAGATTGTCGATCCTGCAGGCTGAATTTCAGGGTCGCCACTTGGACCAGAGGCTGATTATTCTTGATCAGGAAGTAGAGGACTGGAGAAAGGACCGTACTAAAGCTGAAATTGATCTCAGACAAAGTACTGGTCGCAGCGATGCTGTTACAGCGCCAACACCTGGAGCGGCAGCGGGATCACAACATACTGAGGTGGCAAAACGTCATCTTGAATCAATCAATCTCTCGCTATCGAATGCATTACTCGATCGTGATCTCGTCTCAACCGAGCGGCAGATCACCACGCTTAAACTTTCGATCCTCAATAGAACCTGGGCCTTTTATGACAATCAGTTTATCTATTCTGATGACGATCTTAAAAACACACTGAGTGAACTAGACAAGAAAATTGCTGGCCTGCGCACACAAGAACAACAAGCAGGCACGAAGATCAATCGCACGCTTGATCAGGCCGCCACGGCAAGGGCAAAAATTGATCAGATTGAGCGAACGCCTAATGCCTCTGCAGAGTCACTCGCACAGGCCAAGCAAAACTGGCGCATGGCTGACACTATCGCGCAAGCAGCCAGAATTGAGCGTGAAAAATATCGGGCACTGATTGATCTGAATTCGATCCTGATTCAAATGTGGACTCTACGCCACCAGATATATGCCTCTGACAAAGAAAGCGTAGATTTCAACGAAATTAAAACCAAACAGCAAAATCTGATTCGTCGACTTGATCAGGGTTTGCAATATCTGACACAGATGATTGCCGAGAGATCACAATCATCTTTCGAACTTAGCGAACAACTCAAGTCGGCAAAAGATCCTGCTGAGCGCGAATACATTAAAAACCTGATGAAGCCTGTCGTCGAAGAAATCGACAATACACGGGAGGTCTATTCTGAAGTCGGACGTGTCCGACAAATGCTTCAAATCACGGACGAGGAAATTACAGGGCATGAGTCCAGGCGCAGTTTGAGCCAGATACTGGGCACATTCAAAACGCAAGCCTGGTCCATAGGGAAAAGTATCTGGAACTATGAAATCATCGCGATCGATGATGTCATGCTCGTTGACGGACGCGAGGTCAAGATCAAGCGTAGTGTCACAATCGGCAAAAGCATCGGTGCACTCACCATCCTGATCGTCGGGTTCATGGTGATCACCAGAATTATTCGCCGTACGCTGGAACTTGCAGTGAGCAAGGGTAATTTAGGGGTTAGCAAATCCGTCGTAATCGGACGCTGGATGGCGATCATTGCGGGTATATCCCTGATCATCACAGCCTTTAATCTGGTTGAGATTCCGCTCAGTGCGTTTGCTTTCTTCGGCGGTGCTTTGGCTATCGGCGTCGGCTTTGGCACACAGAATCTACTTAAAAACCTAATCAGTGGCGTGATGCTACTGATTGAAAAACCCATCCGTATTGGTGATCTGGTCGAAGTAGACGGCGTAACGGGTACTGTCACATCGATTGGAATCCGATTCTCGACCATACACGGATCGCAGGGCACAGACACGCTGATTCCAAACAGTTCGCTCGTCGAGCACAAACTTGTAAATTGGACCTACTCGACCCCCGATGTTCGTAAAGACATCAGAATCACAGTCGGCTACAACTCCGATGCGAAGCAGGTCCAAGAACTTCTGCTCAAACTAAGCAATGCGCACCCAAGGGTCATCCGCACTCCCTCGCCGCTCGTCACGCTTGAAGACTTCGGTGACAATGGGCTGGTATTTAATCTGCAGTGCTGGATGAAAGTCGAGGCTGGCTTGAACTCACTTGAGGTGCTCAGTGATTTGCGTTTGCAAATTCTGGAAGCCTTCAATGCAGCAGGAATTGAACTACCTTTTCCGCAGCGGATGATGCAATTCGATAAAAACGCATCCATTGAAGTCAGGATGGCACAACCTTAAAATGGCACAACCTGAGTGCTTTGCGTGGCGTTGACAACTTTCACGCGCTGATTCAACTGAAGCTTTTCAATGCCGGGTTGTGTCACCACTCTGATTGCCCCGTTATCAAAGCGAACAGTTATTTCCTGACTGTCAGCCCGAACGGTATGATCATCGGTTGATTCGTCAGTCATCGCACCCAGTATCGCCCCACCAACCTGCGCGAGTGATCGTCCTTGTGTTTCGGTCCGGGTAACCAGGGGAGCGCGATCATCATGCAGACTGATTTGACGCAGCTTGATCACCACACCGCTCTGCACACTCTGAGTCGTCTGCAATGGTTGCGAGTTGCTTGCAGAAGTTGATTTCCCAGAGGTCGAACAGCCGGAAATGATCACAGCGCTCGCCACAACCATACCGAAACCGACAAAAATTTTCACAAGAATTATCCTGGTAAATTCAATCCGAACTGAGCATGTAAGTGCGCACTTATTTCGGCGCGGGAGGGTGCGTGATTCTGTGGCCCGCGCGATGCAATCTTGAGTGACCCCATCAAGTTACCCAGTTTACAAGCATCGCTCCAGGACCAGCCGATTGTCAGGCCATACAGCAGGCCTGCGCGATGTGCATCGCCACAACCGGTTGGATCAATCACTGCAGCAGGGATAACAGCGTCTATATGCTCAGTACGCCCTGCTGTGTAGAGAGTCGCGCCCTCTGCACCACGCGTCACAATGACAGCCTGCAAACCCGCGGCCAGTTGCTCCACGGTCTGACCGGTACGCTGCTCAACAACGCTGGCCTCGTAATCATTGACACAAAGAACCTGAGCCAGGGCAATCATTTCTTTAATATCGTCGCCATCAAACAATGGCATAGCCTGACCCAAGTCAAATATGAAAGGGGTACCTTGCGCGTGCAGTCGTTTGGCGTGCGCGATCATGCCGGATTTGGCATCAGGCGCGACAATCGCCCAGGCAGCCTGATGACCTGTCAGGTCATTATCCGCCGCGTGTTCCATCGCCCCCGGATGAAACGAAGCGATCTGATTATCATCAAGGTCTGTCGTAATGAAACACTGGGCAGTCAGTGTGCCCGCAACGGTACGGATCTTGCTGGTATCAATACCTAACTCTTTGAAACGCTTGATATAGTCCGCGGCATCGTCACCAACTGTGGCAACGGGGATCGGTTTGCCTCCCAGCAAATTCAAGTTGTAGGCAATATTGCCAGAACAACCACCAAACTCGCGCCGCATTGTCGGCACAAAAAACGATACGCTCAACGCGTGAATTCGATCAGGAAGGATATGATCTTTGAATCGACCCTCGAAAACCGCGATCGTATCAAATGCAACGGAACCACAAATCAGAACGGGAGCGCTCATGCTCTTGCCTCAAGGAAAAAATTTATCGAGTTGAAAACCATTAATCTGTAATCCAGTAACCGTGACAGGTATTAACAGATTAACTTCCTGACCCGCAGCGAATGGCTGATCCACCAGAGTGGGGGGCAGATACTGATATGGAGCAATTGTTTTGCGCACCACGGTGGCGCCCGAGGCATCCTTTAGCTCAAGGCTTAAGTGTGGCCAGGGCTGATTCTTATCATAACGATTTCGCATCGTCAGACGCAGCGACAGTTCGACAGGCTGACCTTCGGGCGTCTGACCCGCCGACTGTTGCAGCGAGGAAGCCTCAATCGAAATACGTTCAAGATGACGTGACAAACTGACATCACAATTTAATTTTGCACAGAGTATTGTTAACACAGGCTGTAAAAATGGTGCCCGCGTAGCAATGTCATTACGGTAGATATAGACACCTTGGGCCAGCAACCCCAGCAGAACCAAAAGACTTAACGCGCCCCAGAAGAATCGCACCAGTGCGCCAGGTCCCTCTGCCTCTGTTAGGAAACCAGGTGGTCTGCGTCCAAAGCTTGTTGTATCTGCGCCTCGGCTACGTGACTCGCCGCGCAAGGATATGGAAGGCTCATCTAATACTGGCTGCGATACCATCGTGCTTTCGTGTGTGGGGGACGTTCGATGTCTCAGAACGGCAGGCTCAGGCTCAGGGTAATGAATAACAGGCTCTTGAAACTCTGGATGTCTCAGATTATCCGTGATGGTATCAAACGCTGAGCCGTGGTCCGGATCAGTAGCTCCAGGTGCAGTGACATGTGCGGGCGTGACATGCTCAGCGGTATCACTTGCACGACGGGTCAGCGTAGGTAGTTCGGTTTCGAGATGCGAATAGGCATCGAATATGTTGGAACACGTGCCACAACGCACAAGCCCTTCGTGCATACGAAGCTGGTCGAGCGAAGCCAGAAAATCATTCTGACATTTTGGGCAACGTGTAATCAGGCTCATCGAGGCTGCTCAGGGCTTGGTGCCTGACAGGCACACCCATCCGTCTCGGGCCTGCCAAACAGTCATAGGTAACCAGGGTGCGTAGGCAGCAGCGACCTCTTCTGCCTGCCTTTCCAGAACGCCGGATAGAATCAGCTGACCGCCCTTGCGCACCCGGCCTGCCAACATCGGTGCCAGCACCTTGAGCGGATTAGACAGGATATTGGCAACGACTACGTCAAACAAACCGTCCTTGAGCGCGTCAGGCAGCATCGAGTCCACCTTGACGTGATTCGCCAGGGCATTGTCCCGCGTGGACTGCACAGCCTGCTCGTCAATATCAACACCAACAACTTGCGAAGCACCAAACATCGACGCAGCAATCGCCAGGATGCCAGATCCACAGCCATAATCCAGTACGGTTGCTTTGGCTGGCAAGCAATCTGCAAGCCATTCAAGACACAAATGCGTGGTGGGGTGACTGCCTGTGCCAAAAGCCAGACCTGGATCCAATTGAATAGCAATACGGTTCGGTTCAGGTGAGGCAGGCATCTGATCGGCGTGCCAGCTCGGGATAATCAGAATTCTGTCACCCACAGCAATCGGACCAAACTGGGATTGCGTCAGACGGACCCAGTCCGCATCGGGAACATCACGCAGATGCCTGGGTAACTCGGGAACAGACTCGAAATCCTGCAGCGCCGCAGCCAGTAATTGTTCCGGATCTGTGCCATCGGCAAGTAACACCACCAGATGATTGCGCATCCAGGCTTGCGTATTGGGCTCGCTTCCAGGTTCACCAAACAAGGGTTGTTCAGCATCCGTGTCCAGGTCGGCATCTTCAACAGATACCGACAGCGCACCCGCATCGAGCAAACTATCAGACAGGGACTCAGCTAATCCGCCGGGACAAAGCAAAACCAGTTCACGCATGTAAATTTCCGATTACCGGACCATCACAGGTCCGGTGCGACAACTGCCCCGCAATCAAGTGGGGCGAGCAGCCAGTTTATGTTCCAGATAGTGAATACTGGTGCCGCCTGCTGCAAACTTGGCATCCACCAACAATTCACGATGCAAGGCGATATTGGTCTTAATCCCTTCTACGACCATTTCCGACAACGCAATTGACATGCGCGCCAGTGCCTGGTCCCGCGTCTCACCGTAGGTAATCACCTTGGCAATCATCGAATCATAGTGAGGTGGTACGAAATATCCATTGAATACATGCGAATCAATCCGCACACCAGGACCGCCAGGTGTATGAAGGTTTGTAATTCGCCCCGGACTCGGCATAAAGGTAAAGGGATCTTCTGCATTAATACGGCATTCAAGTGCATGGCCTTTGAATACGATATCTTTCTGGCGCAGTGTGAATTTTTCACCTGCCGCCACAAGTATCTGCTGCTGAACCAGATCAATCCCGGTAATCAGCTCAGTCACGGGATGCTCAACCTGAATACGGGTGTTCATTTCGATGAAAAAGAACTCGCCGTTTTCAAACAGAAACTCAAATGTACCCGCACCACGATATCCAATTTTGCGACATGCCTCTGCGCAGCGCTCACCGATCCGTTCGATCAGTTTGCGAGGGATTCCAGGAGCAGGCGCCTCTTCAATCACTTTCTGGTGACGACGCTGCATCGAGCAATCACGTTCACCTAACCAGACAGCATTACGCTCGCCGTCGGCCAACACCTGAATTTCAATGTGGCGTGGATTTTCGAGGAATTTCTCGAGGTAAACCTCAGGATTATTAAAAGCGGCACCGGCCTCAGCCTTGGTCATGGTCACGGCATTGAGCAAGGCTGCCTCAGTATGTACAACGCGCATGCCTCGACCACCGCCACCACCGGCAGCTTTAATAATGACCGGGTAACCCACAACATTTGCGATACGCAGGATTTCTGCAGAATCGGCTGGCAATGCACCCTCAGAGCCTGGCACGACCGGCACACCGGCCTCAATCATGGCTCGCTTGGCGCTGACCTTATCACCCATCAGTCTGATTGATTCTGGACGAGGACCGATAAAGACAAACCCGCTTTTCTCGACACGGTCGGCAAAATCAGCGTTCTCAGAAAGAAAACCATAACCAGGATGAATGGCTTCTGCATCAGTAACTTCAGCCGCAGCAATAATTGCCGGCATATTCAGGTAGCTGTCGCGCGAAGCAGCAGGACCAATACAAACTGACTCATCAGCAAGACGAACGTACTTGGCGTCGCGATCGGCCTCTGAATGGACAACAACAGTTTTGATGCCCATTTCACGGCAGGCCCGCTGAATACGCAAGGCAATTTCGCCACGATTGGCGATCAGAATTTTTTCAAACATATCAGGCAATCACGAAAAGAGGTTGACCGTATTCAACGGGCTCACCATTTTCGACAAGAATTGCCTGGATCACACCGGTCTTGTCTGCTTCGATTTCGTTGAGCAGCTTCATGGCCTCAATTATGCAAAGAGGCTCGCCTTCTTTGACGGCCTGGCCAACCTGAACAAAGGCAGGCACGCCCGGATTGGAGGCACGATAGAACGTACCAACCATGGGTGACTTTACCGTATGACCTGTCGGTGCGGCAGGTGCGGCAGCAGCAGGGGCGGCCTCTCCAGCGGCAACCGGGGCGGGAGCAACCGGGGCAGGTGCGTAAGCAACAGGCTGCACAGCCTGAGAAAACTTGACGATACGAACCTTGCCCTCACCTTCGGTGATTTCAAGTTCGGCAATGCCAGACTCTGCAACCAGGTCGATCAAGGTTTTCAGTTTTCTGAGATCCATAGTGGTTTTTCCGTAAAATGATGATTGACCAGCGCTTAACTATCAGGCTGGCTGGACGTACTGCACGGCAAACCGCACAGCGGCCTCGTAGCCCTGAGGGCCAAGACCCGCCACCACACCTTGCGCCAAATCGGACAAATAGGAGTGATGACGAAAAGCTTCTCGCTTATATACGTTTGAAAGATGTACTTCAACAAAAGGTATGTTGATACCGGCCAGCGCATCACGCATGGCAACACTGGTGTGTGTATAAGCACCCGCATTAATCACTATGAAATCCGTACCGTCCAGAAGTGCCGCCTGAATCCTGTCTACCAGCTCACCCTCGTGGTTGCTCTGGAAGGCATCCAGACTCGCTCCAAGACTCGACGACAGACCGCTTAGCCGGGCATTAAGCTCTGGCAGCGTGGTGTAGCCATATAGATGAGGTTCGCGTGTACCCAGCAAATTCAAGTTGGGACCATGCAGAACAAGGATTCGTTGAGCCATTAAGCGATGTGTTTTATCTAACAAGAGCTCTTTTTAAGCTAAAAACCGTGATTTGTCCATTTACGTCTTCGATTTGACAACGAGCGCATCGATCCGTGCACGCAAATCAGCAGATTGAACCTGACCGAGAATTGTGTCGATCATGTTGCCATTTGCATCAAACATGACGGTAAAAGGCAAGCCCCCTGTCGGATTGCCGAGCTCCCTCAAAAGCGAAATCCCAGCATGCCCCGCAACAAGCAATGGGTACGATACCGGTATTTTAACTACAAATTGACGGATTTTATCTGCCGTATCTATTCCGATACCAACAAACTGGATATCTGGCATGGATTCGGCCATTATATTGAGCTCTGGCATCTCTTCCACGCACGGCGCACACCAGGTTGCCCAGAAATTCACTACCACGGGCTTACCAAGATACTGCCTGAATAAGACTGCGCGGCCTTCCATATCCGGCAACGACGCATTAAGCAAAGCGTCAGGGTTGACGACTGGCTTGGTCTGCGCAGTAACGGAAACAGCGCGATTCGCACCCGGCGCCTTGCGAGATGACTGGTGCCATGCCAGCCAGCCCGTTGCTGCCATGGCACTCAAGCCTGCCGCCCCCAGTATCAATGTTCTTCTCTTCATAGTGACAATCATAACCCTGAGCGCTTTCCCTGCGGACGTATGAAAACAGGAACGAAGCCTTGTTATCTCCCTCTACAATGTAGTCAGGAGATTGTTCATGCACCTTCATATATTAGGTATCTGCGGCACGTTTATGGGCGGACTCGCGCTGATTGCGCGGGCGGCCGGACATCGTGTCACCGGATGCGACGCAGGCGTATACCCCCCGATGAGCACCCAGCTCACCGAGCAAGGCATAGAGCTCATAGAGGGATTCGATCCGGGACAGCTTGCCCTGAAGCCAGATCTTTTTGTGATCGGCAATGTCGTGTCACGTGGCAATCCCCTCATGGAAGCCATACTCAACGCAGGCCCGCCTTACATTTCTGGCCCCCAATGGCTGGGCGAGCACGTTCTGCAAGGTCAGCACGTGCTCGCGGTAGCCGGCACGCATGGCAAAACAACGACCAGCTCCATGCTGGCCTGGATTCTGGAGTGTGCAGGTCTTAAGCCAAATTTCCTGATCGGTGGCGTGGCGCCAGGCCTGCAAGTCTCTGCACGTTTTGATGCGGCCTCAGCGCTGTTCGTCATTGAGGCCGATGAATACGACACCGCGTTTTTTGATAAACGCTCAAAATTTGTGCACTACCGCCCTCGCACCGCCATCCTGAACAATCTTGAATACGATCACGCCGATATTTTTCCGGATCTGAGTGCAATAGAAACCCAGTTTCATCACCTGATTCGCACAATCCCGAGCACAGGCTGTGTCATTGTGCCGTCACAGGATCAAGCCCTGGAACGCGTGCTCGCGCGTGGGTGCTGGTCGCAGATTGAGCGTACCGGACAAACTGACGGTTGGCATACCATTGAAAAAGACCCGCAGACGTTTGATATCCATCTGGGCACACAGAATCTGGGCCAGATTCGCTGGGGTCAGACAGGTGCGCACAATCGACACAACGCACTTGTCGCGATCGTAGCGGCGCAACATGCCGGGGTCGATGCGGCAACGAGTATCAAAGCATTGTGTTCTTTTGCGGGCGTCAAGCGCCGCATGGAAATCAGCGGCACAGTCAACCAGATCACGGTCTATGATGATTTTGCCCACCACCCCACCGCGATCCTCACCACCATCAATGGTCTGCGCGCACAAGTCGGTGCGCAGCGTATCCTGGCAGTGCTGGAGCCACGCTCCAACACCATGAAACTGGGTACGATGGCGGCTCGCCTGCCTCAAGCGCTTGCGCCAGCTGACCTCGTATTCTGCTTTGGTCAGCATGCGGGCAAACATGCTCTGGGCTGGGATCCGGCTGTCGTGCTGGCCGGTCTGGGTGACCGTATGCAGGCTTTCGACGAGATGGATCAGCTAGTGGATGCTATTGCACGGGCCGCCAGACCTGGGGACCACATTCTTGTCATGAGCAACGGCGGATTCGGCGGGATTCATCGCCGATTGCTGGCTGCGCTTGACACTGCCGCCGCCTGATGGCCGCTCACGATTTAACCGGAATGACGCATGTTTGTTTTGTATGAAGAAGATGGCGCCTTTAAAACAGGTCACATCATGACTGAAACGGAAGCTGCGCTGCAAGTGGAGTCAGCCTCTGGCAAACGCAGCAAGATCAAACGCACGAACTGTCTGTTCACGTTTGCGAGCCCCGCGCCAGAACTGTTGCTCGCGCAAGCAGAAAAGCTTGCCGAAAGTATCGACGTTCCATTTCTGTGGGAGTTCGCGCCCAAGGAAGAGTCTGATGTTCAAGAGCTCGGCAACGAGTATTTTGGCCACGCCCCCGATACGCTCGAAAAAACATCCCTGCTCCTGCGCCTGCATGCCTCGCCTGTCTACTTTCATCGTCGTGGCCGGGGTCGCTATCGCGCCGCGCCACCCGAAATCCTGACAGCGGCTTTGGCAGCACAGGAAAAGAAACAGCGCGCGGCGGCTGAAATTCAGGGCTGGGCTGACGAGATGATCGCAGGCCGATTGCCTCAAGGTATCGCAGACATCGCAATGCAGTTAATTACCCGTCCGGATAAAAACTCACAAGCATGGAAAGCACTTGAGACGGCTTGTACGCAAACGCAAAAGACACCGGAGCGTCTGCTACTCGATCTCGGAGCCTGGCCGCATGCCCTGGCGCTGCATAAAGGTCGATTCCTGGCGACACACTTCCCGCGCGGCACCAGCTTTCCTGCGTGCGAGATCAGCGAACAAGGTCAAGAACTCCCTCTGGCAGATGTCCAGGCCTACTCGATTGATGATATTTCAACCACCGAGATCGACGACGCCCTCTCTGTCAGCATCTTGCCAGATGGAAATGTACGCGTCGGCATTCACATTGCAGCACCCGGACTCGCAGTCACACGCGACAGCGAGCTCGACAAACTCGCCCGCGTCCGCATGTCAACGGTCTACACACCGGGTGAGAAAATTCCAATGCAGCCGGACGACGTCATCAGCGCGTTCTCGCTGGACGCGGGCTGTGCCGTCCCGGCCTTGTCACTTTACGTGACCGCCAATGCGGATACGGGTGAAATTATTTCGCATGAAAGTAAGCTGGAACGTGTAGTGGTCGTTGAAAATCTACGCCACAATTTACTTGACGCCGACATTACTGAAAGCGCGCTAGATGATCCCGACCACGTCCTGCCTTATAACGACTGGATCCGGCCTTTGTGGAAGCTGGCACTGCAACTCGCCAAGCAGCGCGAAATCGTACGCGGCAAACCCGAAAACAACAATCGGGTTGAGTACAGTTTTTATCTGGATGGTCCTGCCGACAATCCTGACAGTCCTGTTCGGATTTTACCCAGACAGCGCAATGCACCACTGGATCGACTGGTCGCGGAATACATGATCCTGGCCAATAGCACGTGGGGAGGCTTACTCGCCTCGCTCGGTGTGCCCGGCATATATCGCTCGCAGCAGACAGGCCGGGTACGTATGAGTACGCACGCGCTCCCACACGAGGCAATTGGTGTTGCGCAATATGCATGGTGCACTTCACCTCTGCGCCGCTATGTTGATCTGGTCAATCAATGGCAATTGATTGCTGCAATCACCCACGGCGTGTCTGCACCACTGGTTGCCCCCTTCAAGCCGCGCGATGCGGATCTGTTTGCGATTATTGGCGGGTTCGAAGCGCAGTACACCGCGTGGAATGATTTTCAAAACAGCATGGAGCGTTACTGGTGCCTCAGGTGGCTCCAGCAGCAGGGTATTGATCAGTGCAACGCGACCGTTCTGAAAGAGGATTTGGTTCGTTTCAGTCATGCGCCACTGGTGACCCGGGTTTTGGGTTTGCCTGAGCTTGACCGCGGCCAGCAGATTCAATTAAAAATTATGGGATTTGATGAACTGGGACTTGAGCTCGACTGCACAATGATTGCGAGCATTGAGCCTGAGAGTGTTGAATCAGGGGAAGCAGCCCAGATTCAATCTGATAGCCCGGACACAACAGCAAGCACTGAAACTGAAAATTAATATTGAGTCTGGAAGAGTGAATACGCCCAGCCTGCCTCCATCGTTGACGCCCAGCCAAATTTGGCGCCAGTCTGAACAGCGTTTTTTACGTTGGGCAATCGGTCTGTCGATTTTGTTTCATCTGGGGCTGTTGGCCTGGCATCGCCACATCCCCTCTAACGCGGCTGAAACTCCTCAGACCCTTGAGGTGGTGATGGTCAATGCTGCGACGGAGCTTTCACCCACTCAGGCCAAGCTACTCGCTCAAAACAATATGGATGGCGGCGGGCAGGCTGATCTTCTGAACGCATCACAAGCATTGCCTCGCACAGGTGACACAGGCGCACGCATAGAGATTGAGTCGCTCACAAAAAAACAGATGCAACTGGAGTCAGAACAACAAAACCTGCTCACGCGCATGCAATCATCCGAATCTGTGTCGCTTGCACGGACAACGCCTTATTTCATGAAAGAGAGCAACGCACCTGGCATGGATGACAAGGACCGGATAAGCGTATTACAAAACGCCAAGCTTGCCATCCTTTCACAGCAAGTCCAGGACTACAACCAACGGCCACGCAAACATTTTGATGCCCCGTCAACACAGGCGATTCGTTATGCGCCTTACATTGACCAGTGGCGCCAGCGCGTCGAACAAATCGGCGCACAGCACTATCCGCACAGTTCGGGCAAAACACTCTACGGCAAAGTTCAGGCCACGCTGACTATCCGCAGTAACGGCACGCTAAGCGATATCACGATCGATCGGCCGTCGGATCAACCTGTATTGAACCAGTCAGTATTACGCATCGCTCAGCTATCGGCGCCATTCGCTCCCTTTCCTCCGGACATGGCCAAAGAAATCGATCAACTGGTGCTCACCAGAACCTGGCACTTCGTCAACGGCATCCTGCAAACCCGAGAACCATGACAACATCTGACTTTCATATCGAACAAAAGATCCAGCTGACCCGTTTCGCAGTCATAGGGAATCCGGTCAGGCACAGTCGCTCGCCCTCTATTCATCAGCTGTTTGCGCAACAAACGGGAATAAGTCTTGTTTATGACAGACTCGAGGCACCTGTTGATCAGTTTGAATCAACGATGGTTAATTTTTTTGTACAAGGTGGCCGCGGGCTCAACGTAACAGTCCCCTTCAAACAACAGGCCTGGCAATTGGCCATCGCACACCTGAGTCCACGCGCAAGGCTGGCGCAAGCGGTCAACACGCTGTGGCTTGAAAATAATACCCTGCATGGCTGTAATACAGATGGCGTGGGTCTCGTTCGCGACCTCGAACGCCTGGGTGTGCATTGCAGGGAGGCTCGTATTCTTTTAATTGGTGCGGGGGGTGCTGCGCGCGGCGTAATGGGTCCGTTACTGGATACTGGCTGCGCACAATTAATGATTGTGAACCGTACCGCAGCGCGCGCAGACGAACTCATCAGTATTTGCCGCCAGGCTTATCCAGACACCCGGCAACATATTTCAGCTGGCGGCTTAGCCGACGCGAAAAAAACAGGCGGCTGGGATATTGTGATCAACGCAAGCTCCAGCAGCCTGGGAGACAAGCCGCCAGAATTACCTGAAGGCCTTTACGCAAAGGGGGCGCAAGCCTACGACATGATGTATGGTGGACAGCCCACGCCATTTATGCACCAGGCTCACACAGATGGTGCGCAATCGACTTGCGATGGTCTGGGTATGCTGGTCGGTCAGGCTGCTGAAAGTTTTTATATCTGGCATGGCGTCAGGCCCGATATTGCGCCAGTGTTAAAAGCTATTCGCGCTGAACTCGATGCAAGCATCTCTTAAAGAGCAATGATGGCATTACACTGTTAACTATGCGCACCGCCAGACGATACCTCGCCCGTGAAATTTTCCGCTCAACCTCTGTTGTAGTCATTGCATTGCTCGGGCTATTTACTTTTTTCACGGTGGTCGACGAACTTGACACTGTCGGTGAAAAATTCCCCCTGACAGCGCTGTTTTATCTGCAAATGCTCGCTATGCCCACCAGGCTCTACGACTTGCTGCCGATTGGTTTGCTAATTGGTGCGATTCTGGCCCTGGCCGGTCTTGCCCAGCGTAATGAATTAGTGATTTTCCGTGTTTCGGGCATCAGCGGTATGGGCTTGATCAGAATGCTCTGGACGATTGCAATCCCGCTTATCGCGGGGGCCTTGTTGCTATCTGAAGTCCTCACCCCGTATGCCGAAACCAAAAGCAGCGAGGCCAATCTTTTGTTACGCGGCCGTGTCGAGGGCGGTATGCTCGCAACAGGCTACTGGTTTAAAGAACCCACCTCAACCGGTGGTATGCGTGTCATTAACATTGGCAAACTTCAGTCCTCAGGCAATGTTGTGAACCTGCGCATATTTGAATATTCGGATGGAGTCACACTTGTCTCCATGTCCCAGGCCGATGCAGGTCGTTTTGTTGACGGCAAACTCGTCATGAAAAACGTCACTGAAAACAAAATCTCTCCAGCAGCCAAGAATGCGCTTGCCGATGCCAAAATAGATGACGAGCCACTCATGGCCGTACAACGATTCCCAGAACGCACTGTCGAGACCACACTGACCGCCGAGCGTCTGGTTGCCAGGATCCTGACACCAGAGCGCATGTCATTGCTCGCGCTGCATGACTATATCGACTATCTGCATAAAAACCAGTTGCAATCAGACCGCCAGGTCGTTGCGGTCTGGCGAAAGCTCGCGTATCCATTCACGCTCATCGTCATGCTCACCATCGCGGCGCCCATCAGCTTTATGCAAACACGCCGCGGAGGCGTGGGTGCCAAAGTCTTTATTGGCATTCTGATGGGTACGGGCTTTTTCATGATTAATCAGCTGGCCCTGAATGTCGGTCTACTCTACAAATGGCCGCCCGTCGTCACGGCACTGATGCCGAACATCCTTGCCATGCTGATCGCCCTTGGGTGTGTCTGGCTGATGGAAAATCGCAATGCCCTTGCAGCGAGTAACAAAAACTTTCTGTTCTGGGGCAAATCCCCGATATGAGTATGCCAAGCATCTGGATGGTTGGTGACATACAGGGTTGCTGCGGGTCTCTGGATGAACTCCTCCAGCATCCGGAAATCGCTCAGGAACCCTACGCGCGCTTCTGGTTTGCCGGGGACCTTGTCAACAGGGGGCCGCAATCACTGACCACCCTGCGCCGTCTCATGGCACTGGAGGAGCGTAGCGTTGCGATTCTCGGCAATCACGACCTGCATCTGCTGGCCGTCGCAGCCGGTGTCAGACGACTTGGTAAAAATGACACGCTTCTCGAAGTGCTCGAAGCACCTGATGCCCGGGAAATTATCGACTGGTTACGCTGGCGGCCTCTGGCACATTATGAAGCGGGTCATCTGCTCGTTCATGCAGGGGTATTACCGAAATGGGACGTCACAAAAACTCTTGAGCTTGCCAACGAGGTCGAAGTCGCATTGCGCGGTAATCACTGGCAAAAAGCACTCGAGAAGATGTATGGCAATGAGCCCGATCACTGGAAAGAAGATCACACAGGCGGCAAACGCTTTCGAGTCATTGTGAATGCGATGACGCGTATGCGCATGTGCACGACAAAAGGACGGATGGCATTACCTGTCAAGGGTGAGCCCGGTCTGCGCGATGACGGACTGATGCCCTGGTTTGACGTGCCAGAGCGGGCCACACGCGATGTGACCGTTGTTTTTGGTCACTGGTCGACCCTCGGACTCTTGATGCGCTCGGATGTTGTCTGCCTGGATACTGGATGCGTCTGGGGCGGTCACTTAACCGCTGTACGCATGCAGGATCGTCGCATCGTACAAATTGCCTGCAAACAAAGTCTTAATCCGTTTGAGCACGACTAAACCATTCGATCAGCGTCTGGTTGATATTTTGCGCAGCCTCGTACTGCACCCAGTGTCCCGCACCAGCAATAATATGGTGGCTCCTGTCAGGATGCGTCTGAACGAATGTCTGGGCGAGCACCTCCGGTGTAGCGGTGACGTCATGCTCACCCCAGCCAAATAAAACCTGCCCTTTGTACAGGTCCAGAGCCTGAGACAAATCGCCCTTGAATGAATGCCCTCGACTCCGGTAGCGAGTCTTGATGCAGGAGTCCGTATGGATCCCGACAGCCAGGGGATCGATCTGCTCATCGGCATACAACATATGCACCCAAAGATTGTGTCGCATCGCTTCGGTTATGCCGGTTTCAGACTGCTCAAGTTTCCAGTTGCGCAGTTTGCCGCGTGGTCGGCGCGGACCGCCATGTCCGCCCGGACCTAACAAAGCTAGTTTTTTGACAGCGGGACGTCTGGCGGCAAGGTTTGCAGCCACCAGACCACCAAAAGAGAATCCCCCCAGATTGATCGCCGCTTCAGAGCCGAACAGCTGATCCATACTCGAAAGTGTGACATCAATCAGCGTTGGTAAATCATCATATTCCGGAGTACTTGAGTCTCCGTAACCCGGCAGGTTAGGCAACCATAAAGAAAAGTGCTCGGATAAAGCGTCGATATTGCGTGCCCAGTGCATCCAGCTGCCGTGGCCACCATGGATGAGAACCAGAGGTTCTCCCTGACCGAACTGCCTCCAGACCACCTCATTTTCACCAACCTGGACGACATGGCGCCTGGTCCGGGACTCGTAGTCTGCGATCCAGTCGAGCGTCAAGACATTTAAATTGGGGTGCATGTCATCCTATTGGACAAAGATTGTTGTGACTCGGCACGATTGAGCAGTTTAGGCAACAAATCTCTGTGAAACAAATTTCAGAGCATGGCACAATTGGTTCAAAGAATGAATAATCACAATCACCCGTGGAGACGCAATGGATCGCAGACAGGTTTTAACCTCTTTAGTAGCAGCCATCACGGCTGCAATGGCCCCGACAAGCTACGCGCAAAAATGGGCCGGTAAGCAATACCGCTTTGTAGTGGGATATCCCGCTGGCGGAGTCGTCGACTTCGCAGCCCGCACCATCGCAGAAGGACTGGGTCAGGAAACTGGGGCCACCTTTATCGTAGAAAACAAGCCTGGCGCAGCCAGCAATATCGCTTGTGAATTTGTCGCTCGCCAACCTGGCGATTCAGGTGTTTTTGGTGTATTTGCCAATTCGACACTGACTACGAATCCCTTTGTACCCCAGCTATCGTCAAAGTCAGTCGATCCGCTGAAAGATCTTAAAACTGTGGTCGCCTTTGCCGACATGATTCTGGTGCTCGCCGTGACAGAGCAGTTAGGGGTCAAAACACTGGATGAATTTCTCGCCAAGGCCAAAGCGTCGCCCACGCCTTTACGCGTCGGACTCGCAGGGATTGGCAGCCCACATCATCTTGCTGCGCTTTTACTTGAGCGCTCTGCCCAGCTGAACCTGAATATGGTTCCTTACAAAGGTGGCGCACCAATGATTGCAGATGCCGCGGGCGGGCACCTCGATGCGGTGTTCACTACGGTTCCTGTAGGCGGGCCAATGGTCGCGAGCGGCAAACTGCGCTGGATCGCTATCGCGCAACCCAAAACGATTAGTAGTCTGCCGGGTGTACCTTCACTGGTCGAAGTATTCAAGGGCTCTTCCGTGCCCTCATGGATCGGCATTTTTGCGCAGGCAAGTACTTCAGACGAAATGGTCTTGAGCCTGCATGACAGCATTAACAAGGTCGTCAATAGCCCTGCGATTTCTGAAAAGCTACGGAAAAATGGTCTCGAACCGCTTAACTGGACGATTCCGCAAACGAATAAGTTCATCAGCGATGAAGCCGTATTCATGAAAAAATTCCTATCGGATTTCAAACTCGACTTTACAGCCTGAGGGGTTCATCCTTATTTTGATTCCGTCTGGCTACCTTTGTATGTATCTTACCGATATAAATCTATCCGCTCATCCGATCAACTTCTCAAACACATCGCATCATGATCATTGACTGTCACGGCCATTTCACGACGACTCCTGCGCAGGTCGCTAAATTTCGCGCCGATCAGATTGCAGAATTCAACCGCACGGGCATCACACCGACCTTAGCGCCACCGCCAGTCAGCGACGAGGAAATCCGTCAGGGGATCACTGACAACCAGCTGCGCATCATGCGTGAGCGCGGCATTGATCTGACAATTTTTTCACCTCGCGCTGTGGGCATGGATCACCACACAGGAAACGAAGAAACAAACGTCATCTGGGCGCGTTACTGTAATGACCTGATTCATCGCGCAGTGTCTATGTTCCCGGATTCATTTGTGGGTGTTTGCCAGCTGCCTCAAGCGCCAGGTGTAGCGCCAGGCGCGCGTGTCTTTGAGGAACTGGATCGCTGCATCAATGAGTTTGGATTTATTGGTGCGAACCTCAACCCAGATCCCTCAGGCGGTCACTGGTCAGACCCGCCGCTCTGGGATAAAACCTGGTGGTATCCCCTCTACGAAAAAATGGTTGCGCTCGATATCCCCGCGATGATCCATGTCAGCGGCTCGTGCAATCCGCATTTCAATCCTGCGGTCGCAACGCACTATATCAATGGCGACACCACCGCCTTTGTTCAATTTCTGACATCGGATATTTTCAAGGATTTTCCGACACTTAAATTCATCATTCCGCATGGCGGTGGCGCAGCACCCTATCACTGGGGTCGTTATCGCGGGATCGCTCTGGACATGGGCTTGCCGCCTCTTGAGGAAAAAATTCTCAATAACGTGTTCTTTGATACTTGCGTCTACCATCAGCCAGGTATTGATCTGCTGCTCAAAGTCGTTCCTTCGAAAAATGTTTTATTCGCCTCGGAAACAGTCGGTGCCGTGCAGGGAATCGACCCGCTGACGAATTTTTATTTTGACGACACGAAGCGTTATATCGATGCATCGACCTCTGCGGATGCAGCACAAAAGAAACAGATCTATTCAAGCAATGCGCTTGGCGTCTATCCGCGTTTGCGTGCACACCCCAAGTGCCAGGGGTGCTAGGAAAACCTACCGGACCAGCACTCAGGACAGCAGAATCTGATCCATCTGCTGGTGCGCCGAACGACTGAGTTCGGCGCGAACGGGCGGCTCGCCCTGACCGTCCCAGATGACAGGTACAAAAATCATTTCGATTGCTGTACCTGTCGATCCGAGTACACACCACATATTGTGCAAAAGAGTTTGCTCGCCCACAAATGCTGCGAAATCACTGCGTCTGCCATGATGGTAGTACTTGAGGACAACAGGCTGAATCACCGCACCTGCCTTGCGCGCGGGTTCGAATAAGTTGGCATAAAAAGGCAATAACCTGTCGCCCCTGGAGGTTGTTCCCTCAGGGAACAACCCAACCGACTGACCGCGTTCGAAGTGTTCCTGCATCGCAACGCCGACTTTATGTACGGCGTGCCTTGAGGCGCGTTCAATAAAAATGGTGTCGGCGCCATGCGCTAACCAACCGATCAAGGGCCAGTGGCGAATCTCGCTTTTCGCGACAAAGGCTGTCGCACGCGCGAAATTCAGGATAAAAATATCAAGCCAGGAGACGTGATTGACTACGAATAAAACAGGTCCCTGCGTAACGGGAGTGCCCGATTGCGTCACGCTTACGCCACAAATTCTGAGTAACACCACAGACCAGATTTTTTTTGAATACAGCCTGCCAGACAAGCGCATCCAGGGAAAAGCAAGTGCGATATGCAGCAGCCCTGCGATCACCCAGACGAGCGCCAGCAACGCCCGAATCAGAAAACGCAGGGCGTGGATCATCAGACAGAGGCTTCCCAAGCCACCCGTCCACGCACAATCGTGGCGATCACACAACCTGGCAATTCCATGTTGAGAAAAGGTGTGTGCTGACTCTGGCTGAGCAGTGCTTCACGCGTGACGTGCCAGCCTGCATCGGCATCAACAATACAAATATCCGCAGCATCTCCAATTCCCAACTGGCCACAAGGCGGCACGCTGGGCGAGGACGCGCATAAGATCCTGGCCGGGTCGCATGTCACGCGCGCCACAGCATCCATTAAGGGCACGCGAGCGTCTTGCGCCCACTTTAAAGTCAGAGAAAGCAGAAGCTCCAGACCTGTTGCACCGGGCTGCGCTTCGGCAAACGGCATCATCTTGTCGTCATCATCGACTGGCGTGTGATCTGAACACACAGCGTCGATGGTGCCGTCCGCAAGCCCCATACGTATGGCATCACGATCGCGCTGGCCACGCAGCGGCGGATCGAGACGGAAATTACTATCGTAATACCCGATATCCACATCGGTCAGGTGCACATGATTAGCTGAAACATCGCAGGTCACGGGCAGACCTTCGCGCTTGGCGGCTCGCACCAGCTCGATTCCTGCCGCAGACGACAACCGGCACAAATGCAGACGTACGCCCGAAGTACGCTGTAACTCAAGCAAAGTGTGAATCGCAATCGTCTCGGCCTGTACCGGCACACCAGACAAACCCAGCCGCGATGCATAGGCACCACTCGCGGCAACGCCCCCACGCGACATCCACGGATCCTGAGCACGCAACCACAGCGTGTAATTAAAAGTACGGGCGTATTGCATGGCGCGCAACACAACATTTGTATCGAGTACAGGGGTATCGGCCTGAGAAAAAGCAATGCAACCCGCTTCGGTCAGCTCCGCCATTTCAGTGATGACTTCGCCTTTCAATCCTACCGTCATTGCACCCAGGGGATAAAGATTAACCTGATCGATCTGACGGGCCCGATGCTTAAGCATTTCAACCAGCCCAGGCTCATCCAGAGTCGGATCCGTATCAGGCGGGAGCACAAGGCTGGTAATGCCGCCTGCGAGCGCCGCACGCAATTCAGATTCCAGCGTGCCACGATGCTCAAAACCTGGTTCGCGCAAACGTGCAGCCAGATCAACCAGACCCGGAATCACCAGTTTGCCTGTTGCATCAATGGTGCGCGCAGCGTTAAACCCTTCGGGGGCATGATCGAATGCCGCGATTTTTCCGTCAGTCACATAGACCGTTGCAATCCGGTCGACACCGTGCACAGGATCAATCAAACGACCATTTTTAATTTCCAGATTCATGCTGAGGCCCCTGCAACAATACTCATCACGGCCATTCGAACCGCAATACCGAAGGTCACCTGATTCAGGATCACTGACTGCTTGCCATCGGCAACCGAGGAGGCGATTTCAACACCGCGGTTCATCGGTCCCGGATGCATCACGATGCAGTCAGGTTTGGCGAGTGCGAGTTTTTCCTCTGTCAGGCCGTAGTGCTTGAAATACTCGTGCGATGAAGGCAGCAAAGCGCCACGCATCCGCTCATTCTGCAAGCGCAGCATGATGATGACATCGACATCCTTGAGTCCCTCGTTCATATCGGTAAAGACACGCACCCCCATTTGCTCAAGACCGCTTGGCAACAGCGTCAGCGGTGCAATCGCGCGCACCTCAGCGACACCCAGCGTCGTGAGTGCATGGATATTGGAGCGCGCAACGCGCGAGTGCAGGATGTCACCGACCACAGCAACGGTCAGATTTGAAAAATCTTTTTTGAAATGCCGGATCGTGTACATATCCAGCAACGCCTGTGTGGGGTGCGCGTGGCGCCCATCACCAGCATTAATCACATGCACATGCGGTGCGACATGCTGAGCAATCAGATAGGGTGCGCCACTTGCTTCGTGTCGCACGACAAACAGATCTGCCTGCATGGCAGAAAGATTGGCAATCGTATCGAGCAGACTTTCGCCTTTCGCAGCGGAAGACACATTGATATTCAGGTTAAACACATCGGCTGAAAGTCGCTTGGCTGCGATTTCAAAAGTCGTTCTCGTACGCGTTGAGTTTTCAAAAAACAGGTTGAATACGCTTTTCCCACGCAACAAGGGGACTTTCTTGACGTCGCGATCGGCCAATGGAACAAAGGTTTCGGCTGTATCCAGAATATGCGTCAGGATGCTGCGTGGCAGCCCCTCGGTCGTAATCAGATGGATCAGCTCGCCGTTGCGGTTGAGTTGTGGATTGCGCATTAATTTTCCTCAGATTCAACGGTGAGAACCAAACCCCCGGCTTCTGTCTGCGACAGCACCAGGCTGCCTTTAGGTGCCGGCTCAACAAGACCGCCTACCGCTTGCGCACTGATCGGCAATTCACGACCACCACGATCCACCAGTACGGCCAGCCGGATCGAAGCGGGCCGACCATAATCAAACAACTCATTCATTGCGGCACGAATCGTGCGCCCTGTGTAGAGGACATCATCGACAAGAATCAGATGTTTGTCAGCTACAGGGAAATTAATATCCGACGGCATGACTTGAGCGTGCAGGCCGATCTTGTCAAAGTCATCCCGATAGAAACTGATATCCAGCGTTCCATAGGGTTGCACGAGCTTTAAGTCGCGATGCAATCTTTGCGCAAGCCAGGCGCCACCAGAGTGGATACCCACCAGGTGGACCTGCTGAATAGGCAAAGTCTGAATTTCATGACGAACCGCTGCCAGCAGATTCGCGTAAAGTGTTTCTGCGTCTGGAAGCTGTTCTGGTGTGTAGGTAGGGGGAGATTGGGCCATAGCGCTCTTCAGGGTAAGGCATCAAAGTATCGTTGCAGAATAATAGCCGCTGCGTGTGCATCATCGGGGTTATTTCCAGTGAATTTCTGGGCCTCGACGCTTGTGCCCCGCTCATCGACCAGGACGACGGGAATACCGAAGCGCCCCTCAATCTGCCGTGCAAACCTGCGGCAATGCCCAGCAGGATAGTGCTCTGAGCCATCAGATTCGAGGGCGAGCCCCACTACGATGCGCTCGGGCCTCCACGTCTCAATCAGCGCAGCAACCCGGGCAAAACGCCCTGAACGGGTGAGTTCGACAATGATGTCCAGCGGTCTGGATTGCTTCAGTAATGAATTTCCGATTGCCACGCCAAGTTTTTTTTCGCCATAGTCAAAGGCGAGTAAGGTTTCCTCATGCATGCCCGGCGTCACCCGTCAGCATCACAGGATCAATCCCAAGCAGTTTCAGAGCGGCGTCGTAACGCTCTTCGGGAGGCGTGGCAAAAATAATATCGCTGTCAGAGGCAACGCTCAGCCAGGCATTCTGGGCCAGCTCGTTTTCAAGCTGACCTGCTCCCCAGCCGGCGTAACCCAGAGTGACCAGGATTTTTTCCGGGCCATGACCGCCCGCAACATCTTCAAGCACGTCTCGCGAGGTCGTCAGCGCCATGCCATCGAGTTTGATGCTTGAACTGTAATCGCGCGCGGGAGCGTGCAGCACAAATCCGCGATCTGTCTGAACCGGCCCACCAAAAAAAACCAAAGTTTCTTTTGCAGGCACTATTTCCAGTTTCAAATCGATTTGTTCGAGCAAGCCTTCGACAGTCAGATTGGTCGGCCGATTGATCACGAGTCCCAGAGCACCCTTCGAACTGTGCTCACAGACATAAATGACCGTTCCCGCCAGATTGCCGCCGACCATGCCGGGCATTGCCATCAAAAACTGATTGGACAGATCAATGGTGGTGTCAGGGCCTTTCGTGTCAGCGGTCATGCGCAGTCCTTAGCAGCATAGGCAATCAAATTTCCATCATCTCAAAATCTTCTTTACGTGCGCCACACTCAGGGCAGACCCAGTTTGGCGGGACGTCTTCCCATTTTGTACCAGGTGCAATGCCTTCCTCTGGCAAACCCAGTTCTTCTTCGTAAATCCAACCGCAAATCAGACACATCCAGGTACGCATAGCTCTCTCTTGGTTAAAACCCTTTTATCACCGCAATAGACGGATAAACTCAGGTCATCTCTTACAATGGGGTCAATGTTAACCAAACCAGCACTTGCATGCCGAAAGATCAGTGTTTTTTTGACATAGATCACTCTCAACCTGCAATTCACAGACAGCGGAACCCTATTCAGTGCCAAATTATTCTTTACCTATTACGCTGATTTTTGGCCCGTTTGACCCGACCGGGTCCGATGGATTGCCTGCGGACGCGATTACCTGTGCGGCCCTGGGTGGTCATGCACTTTCTGCGCTGACGGCCGTGACCATTCAGGACAGCGCGAAAACCGAGACAGTCAACCCCTGTTCCGGCGAACAAATCGACGATCAGGCGCGCTGTGTACTCGAAGACATGCCGGTTCAGGCCATCAAAATCGGCGCACTTTCCTCGACCGAGGCTGTCAGTGCGGTTGCACAGATCGCCGCGGATTACAGCGATGTCCCACTGGTGTTGCACCTCGGACTGCTCGAGCTCGACTCCGAGAAAGATCCCGAAGAAGACCAGGCCGAAGACCTGGTCGGTGCCACGCTGGAGTTACTCGTACCGCAAGCCCATGTTGTGGTTGTACAAGCCAAACGTCTCACGCAATGGATTACCGAAGAAGTCCTGGAGGCAGCAGGTCAGACAGCTGGTCCACAGGCTTTACAGGCGATTGGCGCTAACTGGGTGCTCGTGACCGGCAGTCCACAGCGACCAGGGCATCTGGTTAATATTCTCGTGGGACCGGAGAACGAAACGGCCTCCTGGCCCTCGCAGGCTCCTGCCGATCGCGTGCGCGACTCAGGCGGCCTGGTTGCCACCGCTCTGGCCACGCTGCTTGCCCGCGGCCTGTCGGTACCCGAGGCCGCAGAGCTTGCCTGCGCGCATGCTGAACAAGCACTCTCCCAATCGTTTCAACCAGGCATGGGACAACGCATCGCACGACGCATCCCCCTTGATGCAACCGAAAACTGAAATGTCTGCACACATGAAATTTCCTGCTGGCTTATACGGCGTTACACCCGAATGGAATGATGCATTACGTCTGGAGGATGCCGTGCGTGCTGCAGCAAGAGGCGGCATGCGCGCCCTGCAGTTACGCCACAAAACTGCCGACACCGCCCTGCGGCACAAGCTTGGCAGCCACATGCGCGATGTTTGCCAGGAATTAGGGGTTGTTTTTCTGATCAATGATGACTGGCGACTGGCAAAAGAAATTGGCGCGGATGGCGTTCATCTGGGCCGTGATGACGAGACGCCCGCTATTGTGCGCAAAGAAATTGGTCCGGAGATGCTCATTGGCGTGTCCTGCTATGCCGATCCGTTACGCGCACAACGTTTTATCGAATCCGGGGTGGCCTATATCGCCTTCGGTGCGATGTTCGCCTCCAGAACCAAGCCGCTCGCGCCCCCTGCACCACTATCTGTTTTACAAACAGGGCGTGAAATATGTCTTGCCCTGCCCCAACCCCGCCCTGCAGTAGTGGCAATAGGTGGTATTGACACGAGCAATGCCAAACAAATTTATCAAGCAGGCGCTGACGCCATCGCTGTTGTTGGCGGCTTATTTCTCGCCGACGACATTGAGGCAGCAGCACGCGCCTTATCGAATTCTTTTTCAATCGACTGATTTTCCAGTCAAAACGGAGCTTCTGAATGTCCCGTAACGTTGAGCTTTTTGCCCGTGCCAGCCGCAGTATTCCAGGCGGCGTCAACTCACCTGTTCGTGCCTTTCGCTCAGTAGGCGGCACACCTCGCTTTGTCGCGCGTGCGCAGGGGCCCTATTTCTGGGATGCCGATGACAAGCGGTATATTGACTACATCGGTTCTTGGGGTCCCGCCATTCTCGGACACGCTCACCCTGAGGTTGTGCGTGCAGTGCAAGAGGCAGCTGTTCACGGTCTGTCCTACGGTGCGCCCACCGAAGCTGAGATCGTCATCGCGGAAATGCTGATCGAACGCTTGCCTTCGATCGAGCAGGTCCGACTAGTCAGCTCGGGCACCGAAGCGACAATGACAGCCATTCGCCTGGCGCGCGGTGCGACGGGACGCAACAAAATCATTAAATTCGAAGGCTGTTACCACGGTCATGCAGATAGCTTGCTGGTTAAAGCCGGTTCAGGTCTGCTGACCTTCGGCAACCCCACTTCAGCAGGCGTACCGCCTGAGTTTGTGGCGCACACCATCGTGCTCGACTACAACGACATCGAAGGTGTCAAGGCAGCTTTTGCTGAACATGGCAAGGAAATCGCCTGCATTATCGTTGAGCCTGTCGCAGGCAATATGAATCTGATTAAACCCATACCGGGTTTTCTTGAAGTGCTGCGCAGTGAATGCACGGCCCACGGCGCGTTACTGATTTTTGACGAAGTCATGACAGGATTTCGCGTCGGTCCACAAGGTGTTCAAGGGCTCTCAGGCATCAAACCCGACATCACTACGCTGGCTAAAGTCATTGGCGGAGGCATGCCGATCGGTGCGTTTGGCGGCAGTAAAGAAATCATGTCAAACATCGCCCCACTCGGCGGCGTCTATCAGGCCGGCACGCTTTCCGGTAACCCAGTCGCTGTTGCCGCCGGGATCACCACTCTTCAATTACTCTCCAAACCAGGTTTTTACGAGGACCTCGGTGCGCGCACACGCAAGCTCGTAGACGGGCTTGTCGCGGTCGCACACAAGCATGGTGTTGCATTCAGTGGTGACTGTGTGGGCGGAATGTTTGGGCTGTATTTTTCAAATACTATCCCTACGACACTTGCTGAAGTTTCAGCCAGCAATATCGAAATGTTTAAAGTATTTTTCCATGCCATGCTCGATGAGGGTGTGTATTTTGCGCCCTCTGCATATGAAGCAGGGTTCGTCTCCGCAACGCATGATGACAGCGTTATCGCGGCAACCATCGAGGCAGCGGACCGGGTCTTTGCAAAACTGGCTAAAGCTTAAGCCGGCTCATCACCTGCCGGTGCTGCACAACACTTAAACCCCCAAATAGCGGGTCCAGAGCGATCGATCCTCATCGAGCGCTCTGGAGTGGCCTTGCCAGACAATGCGACCACGTTCAAGAATAATATGCCGGTCAGCGAACCGGATCAGCCGATCAACATATTTGTCGATCACCAGAATCGTCTGACCGCACCTTTGCAGTCGCGACAGACACTGCCAGATTTCTTCACGTACCAGCGGAGCAAGACCCTCTGTGGCCTCATCCAGAATTAACAAACGGGGATTCGTGACAAGCGCTCGCCCAATGGCCAGCATCTGTTGCTCACCTCCGGAGAGTTGATTGCCCATATTGCGGGCGCGTTCGCGCAAGCGTGGAAACAACTCGAATACCTTGTCCGCATCCCAAAGCTCTTGAGCACCAGGATTGCGCTGGTCAGCAAATGCAGTGAGGTGTTCGCGCACGGTCAGATTAGGAAAACACTGCCGCCCCTCTGGCACAATCGCCATGCCCGATCTGGCGATCCGGTCTGGCGTCCAGCCGGTCACGTTCTGGCCTGTAAAGTACAAGGCCCCTTCGGGCATATCAGCGTTGTGCTGTTTCAGCGGCAACTCACCAAATAGTGTGCGTACAAGCGTGGTCTTACCCATGCCATTGCGACCTAGTAAAGTCACTACCTCACCCGCGGCAATTTCAAACGACACGTCAAACAGTACCTGACTCATGTCATAACCACTGGACAGATGTTCTGCGCGCAACATCATGTCTGCTCACCAAGATAGGCTTCACGCACAGCTGGGTCCATACGAATTTCCTCAGGTGTGCCGGTGGCAATGATGCGACCATACACAAGTACAGAAATACGATCCGCGAGACGAAAAACCGCCTCCATATCGTGCTCCACCAGCAGCATGCTCATACGACCGCGCAGTGACTCAATCAATGCCGTCAGACGCAAGGTTTCGTCCGGCCCCATCCCCGCCATGGGCTCATCAAGTAACAACACCGAAGGCTTGGCGGCCAGAGCCAGTGCAAATTCAATTTTGCGCTGCTCACCGTGCGGCAACGTTCCAGCGGGACGATTCCATAAGGCTTGCTCAATCGCACATTGTTCTGCAAGTGCCTGCGCTTTTTGTAACAGCGCGCTGTCCTCGCTGCGAGGTGCCCAAAACCGAAAGCTACTCCCTGCGTGCGCTTGCACCGCGAGTAACAGATTTTCCAGCACACTCATGTTTTTGAAAATATTCGTAATCTGATAAGAGCGCGATAAGCCTGCAGCTACGCGCTGGTGCGCCGACATTGCAGAAATATCGCGACCATTGAGCTGGATCGAGCCACCATCACTTTGCATGGTCCCGGACAACAAATGGATCAAGGTCGATTTGCCTGCGCCATTCGGACCAATTAACGCGTGTATTTCTCCTGACCGGAGCTCCAGACAAACATGGTCTGAAGCGACCAGTGCACCAAAACGCTTAAACAGCTGATTCACGACAAGGACAGATTTCATTTGATCGTCCCGCTTTTGGCTGTGACTGAATTCCAAAATCCTGACACGCCGCGTGGAGCAAGCAGCACAATGACAAGCAGAAGCACGCCAAGCGGCATATGCCAGTAATCGGTATAGAGACGCAAAAATTCTTCCAGCGTCAGCATGACTGCAGCCCCCACCAGCCCGCCATATCTCAAGCCCATACCACCTACGATCACCATGATGATCAGATTGGCTGACTCGGTCCAGTGCATCAGACTGGGAGAAACAAACAGATTGTGATTAGCGAGCAATACCCCGGCCAGTGCAGCAAACGCCGCAGCGATGACAAAAGCCAGCAACTTGATCCGCAAAACAGGGTAGCCCAAAGCCTCCATACGCGATTCATTTTCACGTATTCCTTGCAGTGCCTGACCAAATTTCGACTGAACCAGACGATTGATCAACCAGATCGACAGCAGCACCACGATCAGCACAAAATAATAAAAAACACTGTCTTGGGCCAGATCGATCCAGGGCAGTTTTGAATGGGCAGAAAGATTGACGCCATCCTCACCGCCATATTTGCGTAAGGAGATAAAGATGTAATAGACCATTTGCGCAAAGGCGAGTGTGATCATGATGAAATACACACCGCGTGTGCGTAACGATACGATTCCGACCAGCAGTGCGAGCAGTGCCGTCACACCGATCGCCGCAGGCCATGCGATCAGCGCGTTCGATACCCCTTCGACAGAAAGCATGGCGACAACGTAGGCACCTGCACCGAAGAATGCCGCGTGCCCGAGGGCGACCATGCCGCCATAACCCAGGATCAGATTCAGACTGCTTGCTGCCAGCGCAAAAATCAACACGCGCCTGACAAAAGATACGTAGAACGTCAGATCAAGTGCTGGCGCGATCAAGGGGAAAGCGACTAACCCCACCACGCACGCAGCAGTCAATATGGGTGTGATCCGCATCATCAGCCGCGCGCCGGAAAAAGTCCGGCAGGCCTGAACACCAGTACCACAGCCATCAGAATGTAGATGGAGATGGCCGCGAGCGTGGGGCCCACACTTGAAGCAACCGCTGGCGATAAGAAAGTTTTGAGCAGGGTCGGTAAAAACGCACGCCCCGCCGTGTCGACAAAACCAACCAGTAAGGCCCCGACAAAAGCACCCCGCATCGAACCAATGCCGCCAATCACGATACACACCAGCACAAGGATAAGGATTTGTTCGCCCATGCCTGCCTGAACGGCAGTGACGGGTCCGAGCAACGCTCCGGCAAGTGCCGCGAGCATTGCACCGAGCACAAACACACCGAGAAACAGCAAGGGTACCCGCACGCCCATCAGCGTTGCCATCTGACGATTCGAAGCACCTGCACGTACCAGAACACCCGCACGCGTGCGGGTCACAAAAAGGTAAAGACCCAGCGCAGTCGCCAGACCCACGGCAATGATCAGCAAACGATATGCCGGATAGAGCAGATCCGGCAGGAGACGAACAGGACCGGACAGACTTGCTGGCATATTCATCATCATCGGGGCAGGTCCCCAGATCATTTTGACCAGATCATTGGCAATCAGAATCACCGCAAAGGTACCCAGCACCTGAGCCAAATGATCGCGCAAGACAAGTCTGCGAATCAGAACAAGTTCAATCACGAACCCGACAACACCCGTCACAAGAGCAGCCACAACAACCGAGGCGAGTAGTGAGCCCGTTAACTGCATGGTCTGGGCTGCTACGTAAGCACCCGCCATGTAGAGCGAGCCATGGGCGACGTTCAGGATGTCCAGAATACCGAACACCAGCGTCAGCCCGGCTGCGATCAAAAAAAGCATTAGGCCGAACTGCAGCCCGTTGAGGAGCTGCTCGGCGATCAGCGTGCTACTCATGCTGACTTATTTTTTACACTCACCGACATAGACATCCTGATAGGCATCGAATACTTTACCGACCAGTTTGTTGGTGATGCGACCATCGGGAGATTTTTCAATCACGCGGGCGTAGTAAGCCTGGATTGGAAAGTTATTCACGCCATATTTGAATTCACCACGCACGGAAGAAAAGTCAGCTTTCTTAAGTGCTGCCAGAACGGCCGCACGATCACTGACCTTGCCTCCAGTCGCTTTTGCAGCGGCATCAATCGCCATCACGACGTCGTAGGCTTGCGCTGCGTAGACTGAGGGATTGCGATTGTTGTATTCCTTGCGGAAGGCTTCGACAAATTTTTTGTTCTGGGCGTTATCAAGATCGAACGCCCACTGAGCGGTATTGAACATCCCGATCATTGGCTCGCCAACGGCCTGAATCACATCCTCGTCCGCAGAGAAGCCAGGGCCCACAAGCTTGATGCTTTGATTCAGACCAGCCGACACGAACTGTTTAATAAAGTTAATCCCCATGCCACCTGGCAAAAAGATGTAGACCGCATCAGGCTTCGCTTCGCGCAACTGTGCGAGTTCGGCCGCGTAATCAATTTGGCCAAGCTTGGTGTAGAGCTCCTGATTCACGCTGGTTTTATAGCCGCGTTTAAAGCCATTCAGAGCGTCCTTTCCTGCCGGGTAATCTGGCGCCATGATGACCATTTTCTTGAATCCTCGGTCGGCCGCAACCTTTCCAGCCGCTTCATGGAACGCATCATTCTGATAGGAAACACCAAACCAGTAATCGTTACATTGCGCGCCGGCAAACTGGCTGGGCCCCGGATTATTCGAGAGGTAAGGAATCTTGGCGGCAAATAAAGCAGGGCCGACCGCCAGCGCTACGTTTGAGCCGATCGGTCCGGTAAAGAAATCAATCTTGTCACGCTGGATATAACGCGTCACCAGTTGCTTGGCCTGATCAGGATTACCGCCCATATCAGTCTGCAAAAACTCCGCAGGGTGACCACCCAGCTTATTACCAAGCTGTTTGATCGCGAGATTAAAGCCATCGCGCGCCTCGGCACCTAGGGCTGCGAAAGGACCTGACAAATCATTGGCGATACCCACTTTGATCGGGGTCTGCGCCAAGGCCAGGGCGGGCAACATCAGTGCCGCAAGAAGCAAACGATGAAACACACGCATGAATACTCTCCAGAAAATTCAGTCATTGCAGACGATATCAGGCAAAATGCGCCTAATATTTGGTTTCAAATAGTAGCAGGTGGTTATAACTTTGTTGAAATGGAGTCACGCATGAAAAGACGTCTCGTATTGGCCTGTGTCACGGGTTTAATGGCTTGTGCCGGCATGACTTGCGCGATGGCGCAGACTCAGTCCAAGACTATCCGCCTGGTGGTTCCCTTTCCTGCGGGCGGGTCTACTGACATTGCTGCGCGCGTGCTCGCCGAACCTCTGTCACGCATTCTGGGACAGACTGTCGTCGTTGAAAACCGTGGGGGTGCTGGTGGCTCTATCGGCATGATGGAAGTCGCTAAAGCCGCACCGGATGGGACAACCTTTGGTGTGGCAACCGTTTCAACGCATGGGGTAAACCCTGCTGTTTATAAAAATCTGCCCTACGACCCGATCAAAAACTTTGCCCCAGTCACCGAGCTGGTTGAAGCTCCCGGCGTGTTATTGGTCAATGCGACGCTGCCGGTGCAAAACTTTGCCCAGTTCATGGATTACCTGAAAGCCAACCCCGACAAACTGAGCTACGCCTCGACGGGCAATGGTACGGTCAGCCATATGTGGGCCGAACTTTTCAAAACGACGACCAAAACATCCATGACGCATGTGCCCTACAAGGGCGCAGGCCCGGCACTCAATGACCTGGTAGGCGGGCAGGTGATGGTCTACTTTGATCAGGTCGCCTCCGCCATGCCGCACATCAAATCAGGCAAGCTGCGCCCGCTGGCCGTTTCCTGGCCCACGCGCCTTGAACCCTTACCAGACGTTCCGACCTACGCAGAACTGAATCTGGCCTCAAACAATGACCCCTCCTGGTTTGGACTGGTCGCGCCAATTGGCACACCTGAAAAAGATATCCAGCGTGTCCGGGATGCCGCAGCCAAAGCCTTGAGTGAGCCTGCAGTGCGTGAGCGCCTGGCAGGAATGGGGCTGTTTCCAACGGGATCGACGCCGGCTGAGTTTGGCGAAATCATCCGCAAAGAAATCCTGAAGATGCAAGGCCTCGCAAAAACTACAGGTATCGCAATCGATTAGGCTCATAAAAAAGCGATAATTGCGGATTCTTTCACCTCATTTACTTTTGTGACCAGCCATGGCCGTTAATTTGTACATCCCTCCTGATGATGCTGTTTTTCCAGTCCCAGGCGTTGAAATCGGTGTAACCGAAGCAGGTATCCGTAAAGCGGACCGTCGTGACCTCACGGTATTCCGTTTCAGCGCGGGTACAAATGTTGCGGGCGTATTTACGCGGAATCGTTTTTGTGCGGCGCCTGTGGTGGTGTGCCAGAAACATCTGGCAACAGGCAAAGCCATCCGCGCGATGGTCATCAACACAGGCAATGCCAACGCCGGCACGGGCGAGCCCGGCATGCAGGCTGCAATACAGACCTGCGATGCACTCGCAGAACTGCTGGGTCTCGATGGCCAGCAAATTCTGCCTTTTTCAACAGGCGTGATTCTTGAGCCACTGCCTGTAGACCGGATCAAGGCCGGACTGCCTGCGGCAATTAAAAATCTCTCACCTGGTAACTGGGTCAGCGCTGCGCACGGCATTATGACCACCGATACCCTGCCAAAGATCCACTCCCAGCGCGTGACGGTTGGTGGCAAGTCCATCACCATTACGGGAATCAGTAAAGGTGCTGGCATGATCCGCCCCAACATGGCGACCATGCTGAGCTATCTGGCGACCGATGCGGGCATTGCACAAACCCTGCTGACAGAACTGGCGCGTGAACTTGCGGACGTTTCTTTTAACCGCATCACGGTGGATGGCGACACCTCGACCAATGATTCCTTTATTGTGATCGCCACCGGTCAGAGCGACCTGACCATCGACAGTGCCTCACATCCGCACTATGCGCAGCTTAAAGCCGCGCTTGCTGCTGCGGCGACCGATCTCGCACAAAAAATAGTGCGTGATGCAGAAGGTGCGACCAAGTTCATGACCATCCAAGTCGAGCAAGCTAAAACTTCTGAAGAAGCGCTTCTGGTTGCATACGCAGTCGCACACTCACCCCTGGTTAAAACAGCTTTTTTTGCCTCTGATCCAAACTTGGGACGTATTCTGGCAGCCATTGGCTACGCAGGCATCACCGACCTGGATGTTGCCGGCGTGAATCTATGGCTGGGTGATGTACTTGTTGCCAAAAATGGCGGGCGTAATCCTCAATACCAGGAGTCCGATGGACAGCGCGTCATGAAAGAGCCGGAAATTCTGGTGCGCATTGCGCTCGGTCGTGGCGATGTCACAGAAACCGTTTACACCTGCGACTTTTCGCATGAATATGTAAGTATCAACGCAGACTACAGATCCTGATGAATTCTACTGATAAAACTACAGCCCCCGAGATGGCTGAATTACTCGCGCGCGCAGTGCGCGTGCTGACTCAGCTTGAGGCCTGGCTCCCACCAACTCCGCCAGCAGTGAACTGGAACGCGCACGCCTTTCGCTGGCGCAAACGCGGTGCCTCGCACGGATGGCTCGAAGCGATCGCCAACGTATCGCTGATTAATACCGACGATCTTCAGCATATCGAGCGACAGAAAGAGATCATCAATCGCAACACCCTGCATTTTGTTGAGGGCAAGCCATCGAACAATGTGCTGATGACCGGAGCACGCGGCACCGGCAAAAGCTCACTGGTCAAAGCAATGCTCGCAGCGTATGGGGATCGCGGTTTGCGACTAATTGAGGTTGATAAAGCCGACATGGCAGACCTGGCTGATATTGTTGACATGGTCGCAGCGCGTCCTGAAAAATTTATCGTGTTTTGTGACGACTTATCCTTCGAAGAAGGTGAAGCTGGCTACAAAGCACTTAAATCAGTACTGGATGGCTCCGCTGCTTCGACTGGTAACAACGTACTGATTTACGCAACCTCGAATCGACGTCATCTGATGCCTGAGTACATGAGCGAAAACCTCAGTTACAAGCATCAGTCCGATGGCGAGATTCACCCAGGTGAAACGGTCGAAGAAAAAATCTCTCTTTCCGAACGCTTTGGTCTGTGGATGTCTTTCTATCCTTTCCGTCAGGACGACTACCTGGATATCGTGGCGCACTGGCTGCGGACCCTGGGCTGCTCAGAGGCGGTGATCGCTGAATCCCGCACCGAGGCCCTGCAGTGGACACTTGAGCGCGGCTCACGCTCGGGACGTGTCGCCTTGCAATTCGCCCGTGACTGGGCGGCAAGGCATGCCTGACAAAATCATCGATGTCGCTGTCGGTGTCTTGCTGCGTGACGATGGCACCGTGCTGCTAGGCAATCGCCCGGCAGACAAGCCCTGGCCTGGCTGGTGGGAACTCCCAGGCGGTAAGCTTGAGCCGGGAGAGTCGGTCATGCAGGCACTCAAGCGGGAATTAAAAGAAGAGATCGATATTGAGATGACCGAGGCGACTCCCTGGGTCACCTATGTACACAACTATCCGACGACCACCGTCAGGCTGGCATTTTGTCGTGTGACCGGATGGACAGGTGAGCCACGGGGGCTTGAAAACCAGCAGCTCCAATGGGTCGATCTCAAACACGCACACGAGACCCCTCTGCTACTGCCAGCAACCTATCCGCCGCTGCGTTGGCTACAACTACCCGAGTTGTACGCAATTTCCTCAGCAGGTTCGCCAGAGGGATTACCAGCCTTCCTGGACCGTCTGGATAAAGCGCTCGAAAACGGTTTGCGTCTACTGCAGTGGCGCGAGCCAGGCTGGCCAGGCGGCACGGCTGCGCCGGACCTCAAAGTAGCGCTAGAGACAGTCCTCGCGCGCTGTCATGCCAGGGGTGCACGCGTGCTGATCAATAGCGTACATCCAGAGTCCTGGGTCAGCCTCGCAGACGGTCTGCATTTGCGTGCCAACGATGCACAAGCCTGCATCAAACGTCCGGCACTGGAGAAACATCAATTACTCGGCGTCTCCACGCACAATCTTTCAGACCTGAATCAGGCGAGGAAACTTGAAGCGGATTTCGCCGTACTCAGTCCGGTTCTAGCCACACCCTCTCATCCCGACGCTATCGGCATGGGCTGGGAACATTTTGCTGAGCTCAATCAGCAAGCGGGACTTCCTGTCTATGCCTTAGGGGGACAGTCAGGCTCGACACTTGCCAAGGCAAAATCAGTTGGTGGGCACGGTATTGCTGGGATTCGTGGTTGGATTGCCTGAGGCGTCGAGCTTTTTCAGATCTTCGGCTGACCAGCCTCCGCCCAGCGCAGTGATCAAACGTACACTCGCGCTAAGCCTATTACCCATGAGCGTGATGTAGGTACGTTCATTGTTCAGTGCTGCCGTCTCAAGCACCGCCACACTCAGATAGTCAATTAACCCCTGGTCGTATTGATTACGCGCCAGTCTCAGTGCTTGCTGCGCGGCTTCGACCGCCAGGCGCTGAGCGACCTCCTCCTGTTCGAACACGCGCATCTGCACCATCGCATTTTCAACTTCCTGCAATGCAGTTAAAACAGTCTGGCGATAAAGAGCGACCTGGAGATCAAAACCTGCCCGGGCCTGATCAATGGAAGCCTGTCTCGCGCCACCATCAAAAATCAGCATGGCGAGCTGCGGACCTAGCGCCCAGAACTGTGCCGGCGCAGAAAACCACTGCGTAAAGTCATTACTGCGATAACCCGTGTTGGCATTCAACGTCAGACTCGGAAACCAAGCTGCGACCGCCACACCGATCAGGGCATTGGCCGATGCAGTACGGCGCTCTGCCGCAGACACATCTGGCCGGCGTTCAAGCAAAGCAGATGGCAAGCCAACTGGTGCGACAGGCGGCACGAGTACATTCGTTATGGGTTTGATAGAAAACGTCGAGGGTGGCTGCCCTAACAATACCGCCACCGCATTTTCAAAAATCGCGCGCTGTTGCTCCAGATCGATCATTTGCGCCCGTGCACTTTCGAGCTGCGTGCGGGCCACTGCAACATCGGCAAGACCCGACACCCCTGCTTCATAGCGGTTGGTCGTCAGGGTCAGCGAACGCTCGTACGCGACAACGGTCGCGACCAGCAGACGCTTTTGCTCATCGAGCATACGGACCTGTAAATAACTCAGCGTCATCGCGGATTGTGCGGTCAGTCTTGCACCTGCGACATCTGCCGCGAGCGCAAGTTCGCTGGCATCGGTAGACTCAATATTGCGGCGGATACTGCCCCAGATATCGAGTTGCCAGGCAGCTACTGCATTCGCACCATACGTTGTGATCGAATTGCTCGAGACTACACCGGCCGCGCTAGTGGCCGAACCACCCGCACGGTTCATATTACCCGTCGCATTCAAAGTGGGATAGAGCGGTGAACGTGAGCCCTGAGTCACTGCGACTGCCTGACGGAATCGCGCCTCAGCGGCAGCAATATTCTGGTTGGCGAGATTAAGCGACTGCATCAACTCGGAGAGCGTTTCATCCTGATACATTTCCCACCAGGGACCACGCGGCGCATCGGCAGCCGGCCGTGCAGGCTGCCAGCCCGCAGACTCCTTAAACGTGACACCGACCTCGGCGATTGGACGCACGTAGTCGGGACCCACCTTACAGGCGGACAGCACACTTATCAGACACAGACTAAGCACCCAACCTGTGGGGCGCACAATCCTGCGCGCAAATCGATTACGCATTAAACCCATCATCTTGAACGATCCTGCATCCATAAACGGAAACGATCCAGGTACAAGTACACCACAGGTGTGGTGTAAAGCGTTAATAACTGGCTCACAATCAATCCTCCCAGAATGGTAATTCCGAGCGGACGTCTCATTTCAACACCTGCGCCTGCAGCAAACACTAAAGGAAATGCTCCAAAAATCGCAGCACAGGTGGTCATCAAAATAGGGCGAAAACGCGTCATACAGGCCTGATAAATAGCGTCTCGTGGTGTCAGACCCAGACGCCTTTGCGCATCCAGCGCAAAATCAACCATCATGATTGCATTTTTCTTCACGATACCAATCAGCAAAAACACACCGATCAGCGCGATCAGGCTGAATTCGGTCTTCATCAGCAATAAGGCGAGCAACGCGCCGATTCCTGCCGAAGGTAAAGTCGATAATATTGTCAGCGGATGGATGGTACTTTCGTACAACATACCCAGCACAAGATACATCGTAATCAGCGCTGCCAGAATCAGCCAGGGCTGGTTGGACAAAGCACTTTGCAACGCCTTGGCTGTCCCCTGAAAACTAGCCTGAACCTTTTCTGTCGGCAAGCTGATGCTTGCAACAGCTTGCTCAATCGCCAGAGTCGCCTCACCAAGCGAGACACCTGGCGCCACATCGAAAGAAATCGTGTCTGCTGCCTGTAAGCCCTGGTGACGAACACTTAGCGGAGCATTGGTCGTTTCGAATTTTGCAAAGGCCGACATGGGTACGCGCTGCCCGGTATCACTGAGTACATAGACATCTTTCAGAGAATCGACATCCTGGGCATGGCGAGGTGCTACGCCCATCACAACCCGGTACTGATTGCGATCACCATACATCACTGAAATCTGACGCTGACTGAAGGAGTTATTCAAAACCGAGGAAATGCTCGACATGGGCACACCTAAACGCTGTGCAGCATCGCGGTCAATCACAATTGAAACCTGACGACCGCGATCCTCCACATCCGTATCCACATCGACTAGTTCAGGCAGTGCAGCAAGTGCCTGTTGAACTTTCGGCATCCATTCTTTAAGGTCAGCAAGCTCATTGGCCATCAGTGTGTACTGATATTGAGCGCCACTTTGTCGCCCCCCTACCCGGATATCCTGCTGCGCCATGAGCGTCAGCCGCGCACCAGGGATGCCCGAGAGCTGAGGTCTTAGGCGGCCAATCACCTCGCGCACATCGAGTTTGCGCTCATCGAAAGGTTTGAGCTGAACAGCCAGAAAACTACTGTTACTGCCGCCTCGCCCGCTGGCATAGGCCGTCACAGTATTGACTGCAGGATCGCGCAACAGCACCTGCCTGAAACGATCAAGCTTAGGTTTCATTGACTCAAAGGAGGTGCCGTCATCGGTTGAAAAAAACCCGATCATCATCCCGGTATCCTGCTGCGGAAAAAATCCTTTTGGAATTACTCCGTACAGATACACATTCAACCCAATCGTAGCAAGCAGCAGCAGCATCATGATGCGACTATGGCGCAACGCCCACTGAAGCGACACGGCATAGGCTTGGACCACGGCCTGCATCGCGGACTGGCTCCATCGGGAGAAACGACCTGCCTGACTAAGGGCGAGCGCATCCGCTTGCGCATCATGCCTGCGCAACATCCGCGAAGCCATCATTGGAGTCAACGTCAGCGATACAAACATTGAGATCACGATTGCGACCGAGAGTGTCACCGCAAACTCCCTGAACAAGCGCCCTGCCAGCCCACCCATTAACAATATCGGTATAAAAACAGCGATCAGCGAAATACTCATCGACAATACGGTGAAGCCGACTTCCCGCGTTCCTGTCAGTGCTGCGCGCAAAGGTGAGACGCCTTTCTCGATGTGACGGGTGATATTTTCCAGCACCACAATCGCGTCATCCACCACAAATCCCGTCGCCACGATCAGTGCCATCAAAGACATGGTGTTGAGCGAATACCCGCACAGATAGATCACACCGAAGGTACCGACAAGTGAGACAGGAACCGCGATGGTGGGAATCAGCGAGGCACGCAGATTTCGCAAAAACACCAGCACCACCAGCATGACTAATCCGATTGCAATGATCAGCGTTTTTTCCGCTTCCATGACCGAAGCACGAATGCTCGGTGTGCGATCCTGCGCGACATCGACGGTCACATCAGCCGGTAACATCGCTCGCAGTACAGGAAGGTCAGCACGGATCTGATCAACCGTCTTGATAATATTCGCGTTCGCCTGACTTCGGACGAGTACCAGAACCGCTTGTTTGGAATTGAAATATCCAATGTTAAACGTGTCCTCAACAGAGTCCTCGACGCGGGCCACATCAGTGAGTCTGACGGGAGCCTGGCCGCGCCAGGCAACGATCAGTGGTCGATAGTCCGCAGCTTTCCATAACTGGTCATTCGCTTTGATCTGCCAGCTATGCGTATCATTTTCCAGCACGCCTTTAGGACGTGTTGAGTTTGCAGCGGCGATGGCGAGCCTGACCGTCTCAAGTGAAACGCCATATTGAGACAAGGCATCGGGATCGAGATCTATCCGGACTGCTGGCAACGTGCTTCCGCCAATGACAACCTCACCTACCCCCTGGATCTGTGAAAGCTTTTGCTGCACAGTAGTCGATGCAATATCGTAGAGTTGGCCTTGAGACAAGGTGTCTGAGGTCAGCGCCAGCGTCATGATGGGTGCTGCCGATGGATTGACTTTCCGGTAGGAAGGGTTTGAACGCAAGCCGCTGGGCATCATGGCGCGCGCAGCATTAATGGCTCCCTGCACGTCCGTCGCCGCACTATTGATATCGCGACTCAGATCGAACTGCAGCGTGATGCGAGTCTGACCCGTCGTGCTGCGCGAGGTCATTTCGGTCAGACCAGCGATCGTACCCAGTGAGCGTTCAAGCGGCGTGGCCACGGTCGCAGCCATCACTTCAGGACTTGCGCCCGCCATCTGCGCACTCACGGAGATAGAAGCCAGCTCAATCTGAGGCAATGGCGCGATTGGCAGCAGACTAAACGCCAGCCAGCCTGAAAGCACAACGCCAAGCCAGACGAGCGTGGTGGCAACAGGACGGACGATAAAAAGACCTGAGAGGTTCATGATATCTGTGCTTGAACTTTACGGCGCGCACTACTACCGATACGATCAAAAAACAGATAAATGACTGGCGTCGTAAAAAGTGTCAGCACCTGACTGACCATCAATCCTCCAACCATCACCAGGCCCAGAGGCTGACGCAACTCGGCGCCTGTTCCAGTGGACAACATTAATGGAATTGCGCCAAACAGCGCTGCGAGCGTTGTCATCAGAATCGGCCTGAACCGCAGCAAAGCTGCTTCGTGAATCGCTTCGCGTGGTGTGAGTCCGCGCAACCTTTCTGCGTCAAGCGCAAAGTCAATCATCATGATTGCATTTTTTTTCACAATCCCGATCAACAGGATGATGCCAATGATGCCAATCATATCCAGATCACGACCGCTGAGCATCAATGCCAGCAGCGCTCCAATCGCAGCCGAAGGAAGCGTCGACAGGATGGTCAACGGATGAATGAAGCTTTCATACAGAATGCCCAGCACGATATACATCGTGATCACTGCAGCAAGTATCAGCAATAACGTACTGGATAGCGAGGACTCAAAGGCCTGTGCGGCACCCTGAAAACGTGCCTGCACGGCAATCGGCAGCGCGATTTCTTTCTGTGCAAGCGTCACAGCATCCACGGCGCTCGACAATGACTCACCGCGCGCCAGATTAAATGAGATTGTCACAGCAGGGAACTGATCCAGCCGATTAATCACCAGGGAGGAGCGTCCTTCAGAAATTTTTGCCACGCTTGTGATCGGCACCGGCTTACCGTCACTTGTTTTGACGTAAACGGAACCCAGCGCAGAAGGATCACGACGAAACTGAGGTGCGGTCTCAAGCACGACACGATACTGGTTAGATTGGGTAAAAACTGTAGAAATCTGACGCTGACCAAAGGCATCGTAGAGCGCATCGTCGATCATGGCTGCCGTAATGCCCAGACGCGCTGCCGCATCACGATCAATATCAACAAAAGTATTAATACCTTCGTTTTGCATGTCGTCGGTCACATCAGCGAGCTCGGGCTTCTCTCTTAACCGATCAACCAGTTTAGGCACCCACTCGGCCAGCAACTTCGCATCAGCACTCTCTAGCGTCAGTTGGTATTGCGTCCGGCTGATGCGATCCTCGACAGTCAGATCCTGCACAGGCTGCAGATAAAATTGCAATCCCGTCATGCCTGTCAATACCTGCTGCAAACGCCGCATGATTTGCGTTGCGTCAGACTTTCGCTCGGCGTTCGGACGCAAGGCAACCTGCAGACGGCCAGTATTGACGGTTTCATTCGTACCATCAATGCCGATGAATGATGAAATCGTCGCCACATCCGGATCCTGCAACAACAGCTTGACGGCCTCCTGCTGACGCAGGGACATCGCACTGAAAGATACATTTTGCGGCGCCTGCGTCATGATCTGAATCAGACCTGTATCCTGTTGCGGAAAAAAACCTTTCGGTATCACCGTATACAGTCCTGCCGTCACCAGAAACGTAGCGAGCGCCACAAAAAGTGTGATGCGCTGATGTCCAAGCACCTTGATTAATAAACGATCATAGCCCGCGATCAACCCATCGATCAGCGCAGTACTGTGGCGAGACAACCACCCGGCATTTGAGTGATCGCCAGCCCGCAACAGTCGTGCGCACATCATCGGTGTCAGTGTCAGCGAGATGAGCAACGATAACAAAATAGAAACAGCGAGCGTCACGGCAAACTCTCTGAACAATCGCCCCACAACCTCCGTCATGAACAACAAAGGAATCAGCACAGCAATCAGAGAGATCGTGAGCGAGACCAGCGTAAAACCGATTTGCGATGCACCTTTCAGCGCGGCCTGCATCGGTGTTTCACCTTTCTCAAGATAGCGTGCAACGTTTTCAATCATTACGATTGCGTCATCCACTACAAAACCAGTGGCGATCGTCATAGCCATCAATGTTAGATTATTGATGCTGAAACCCGCCAGATACATCACACCAAATGTACCCACCAGGGAGAGTGGCACCACCACACTCGGAATCAGGGTGGCAGTAAAGGTGCGTAAAAAAATGAATGTCACCAGCACGACAAGTCCAATCGCGATCAGCATTTCTATTTGCACATCACGCACGGATTCACGAATCGTCTGCGTGCGGTCCGACATCACCGTTACATCCAGATTGGCTGGCATTGCAACGCGCAACTGAGGCAGCAGCTTTTGAATCCGGTCGACCACATCGATGACATTGGCTCCGGGTTGTCGCTGCACGTTAAGCAAGATAGCTGGCTGCGTGCCAGACCAGGCTGCCAGCCTTGCGTCCTCTGCATCGGTCACTGCGACAGCTACATCCGACAGACGCAGCGGGCCGTTGTTTCGGTAAGCAACAACCAGATTCATATATTCATCTGGATTTTTCAGCTGATCATTGGCGTTGATCGTTGTCGAGCGCATCGCGCCATCCAGCGTACCCTTGGGCTGATTCACATTGGCCCCAACGATCGCCGTACGCACATCAGCAAAGGTCAGGCCATAGGCAGCAAGCGACTGGGGATTGGCCTGGATACGCATTGAAGGGCGCTGACCACCCGCGACGGTCACCAGTCCTACGCCCGGAACCTGTGAGACTTTTTGTGCCATGCGCGTATCGACCAGGTCACGCACCTGAGGCAACGGTACAGTGGGTGAGGTAATCGCAAGCGTAAATACAGGCGCATCGGCCGGATTAACTTTGTTGTAAACCGGAGGTGCGGGTAGATCGCGTGGCAACAAATTACTGGCGGCGTTAATAGCGGCCTGCACCTGCTGCTCAGCGACATCCAGTGGCAAAGTCAGCGCGAATTGCAAAGTAATAATGGACGCGCCTGCAGAACTGCTCGAACTCATCTGCTTCAAACCAGGCATTTGTCCGAACTGCCGCTCAAGAGGCGAAGTCACGAGCGCGGCCATGACTTCTGGACTCGCGCCAGGATAGAAGGTTGAGGATTGAATCGTAGGGTAATCAACCTCAGGCAAAGATGAAACGGGCAACCACTTATATGCAATCAGTCCGGATAACAGCAAAGCAATCATTGCCAGCGTCGTAGCAACCGGACGGATAATAAAGGGCTGTGAGAGATTCACTTTGCGGGCTTTCCGGCAGGACCAGGAGCGCTGGTAGAAGCACTGGCAGGAGCACCCTGCGCGCCAATCACGCGAACCTTCGCACCTGCACGTAGACGATCTGTGCCTTCAAGCACTACGCGATCGCCCGCAGCAAGTCCGTCAAGGATTGCTACACGATCCGCGCTGCGCGCACCGACCTTGACCTGCCTGACTGCTGCGGTGTCATCGGCAAGAATCACATACAGAAAAGCACCTTGATTACCCTGTTGCAAAGCACCTGCAGGCACCGTTAATACGTCTTTATCTGTGCGGACTTTCATACGGACATTGACAAACTGGTTAGGAAATAACGCATCGTTTTCATTCGAAAATTGTGCTTTTAATTTGATTGTCCCTGTCGTCACATCAATTTGATTATCAACCGTGACCAGCGTGCCTTGCGCCAGCCGGATCTGATCGGCACGGTCATATGCATCGACCTGCAGAATCTGACCAGCGATCATCGGTTGGCGCACAGCAGGCAAATCACTTTCGGCAAGTGTGAACACCACAGAGATGGGCTGCGTTTGCGTAATCACGACAACACCCTGAGGATCGTTTGCGACAACGAGATTACCGGCATCCACCCGGCGCAATCCTAACCTTCCAGCGATAGGAGCCGTGATACGGGTGTGGTCGAGTTGCAAGCGCGCATTGTCGACTGCCGCCTGATCGCTTTTAATCAGCCCTTCAAACTTTTGAACCAACGCTTGCTGCGTATCAAGCAGTTGGGGTGCGATCGAATCCTGCTTACGCAGTTTTTTGTAGCGCTCGAGATCACGTTTGGCATTTTCGTATTGCGCCTGGTCCTGTTGCAACACCCCCTGGGCCTGGCTCAATGACACCTGGAAAGATCTTGGATCAATCTGCGCCAGCAAATCGCCGGCTTTGACCTGCTCGCCTTCTTTGAATTGCACGGCGACGATTTCACCCTGCACCCTGCTGCGCACCGTGACGGTATTGAATGCCGTCACGGTACCCAAACCCTTGAGATAGATATCCAGGTCCTCTATCCGGGCAACCTCTGTTTTGACCGGCACCGCAGAAACAAATCCTGCCGGAGGACCTTTCGCAACGTTACTTTTTGAGTCGCTCAGGAGCCACCATGCAGTCGCCACAATCAGTGCGACCACCAGGGTCCAAACCCAGCGCGCGCGCAAAACGCGCGAGGCCAATTGACGTTCAGTCATAAAGCTTCCATCTAGCATGCAACAGGGGGATATTGTGACGCAGAAATTAAAGCGAACAAAGCGCCATTTTGAATGGGATATCGCGAGTCATCGCCTGTGGTTTCTGATCTCCCCCCTGGGAAGCAAAACGAATCCAGACCATGTACTTGTTCGCACTGATCTCGGGAAATGTACAGGCCGACTCGTCGATCCAGACACGCAATAACTGATAGACCTTGCCTGCAAGCATCTGCTGATATGCACCTAACGGTGCGACAGCAGATTCAGACTGGCCGGACTCACGTAACAAATTGAGCACAATGGATATGCCCTCCTGTAACGGCATTAGTGAGGACATCCAGTGCTGCAGATCTGCGCAGCGTTCGATTTCGGTACGATACTGCCATGCGTGAAACGATGGCATGTCAACCTGAGTGCCACCACCCGGTACAGCCAGCCGTCCGCGCAAACTCGCCAGCCACTCATTTTCTCTTAGCGCTTGGCCAGTTTTACCTGCAGCGTTCAGATTAGTGGCTACCCGCTCGATCTCGTTGAGCATCGCGTTCAGGGTCTTGGCCTCTACGCCCGGATGGTCCCTGAGTCCCAACAGCACCGCACGCTGGCGCTCAAGATCCTGGAGCACACTGCCTTTCATATCGGTACGCTCAGTGGCGTCAAGCAAATCAAACAGGGCGGAAATTGCTACCTGGTGCAGCTTTGGATCACCGGGACGCGCAAAAAACATCATCCGATCGAACAAGGACTCCAGGCGCATCAGCGCACGGACTCGTTCGTTAAAAGGATATTCAAAAAGAATCACTATAGTGACACGCCCGAAAAATGGATCGTAATTGCCTGCAATACGAGTAGATATTGCTTAAAACAATTGATTTTACCCCGCAAGGTTACACCAGGCTTTGTGTAAGACCAAGACTTGCTTCTCAAGCTGGTCCATTGAAGTGTTTTTTGAGTTGTCAATGACATCATCTGCAAGCGCCAGCCTCTGCTCACGCGTCGCCTGCGCATCAAGAATCCGCCGGATAGTTGCAAGCGGGATCGCGTTGCGGGACTGCACCCGCTCGATCTGCGTTGCTTCTTCACAGTCAACGACACAAAGCCGATCAATCCGGTCCAGCCATCGGCCCGATTCCACCAGCAACGGCACAACAAAAACCGCATACAACCCACGCGCCTGCTCGGCTTGCCTGAAAACCTCCTGCGCGATCAAAGGATGCAAAATCGACTCAAGCTGGGTACGGCGTGTCGCCTCTGCAAAGACCAGTTCCCGCATCTGCGCACGGTCTAGTGCACCTGTATGATCAATCACATCACTGCCAAACATCTCCGAGATGGGCTCAATAGCCTGCCCCCCCGGGGCGGTCAGCCCATGGGCAATCAAATCCGTATCAATCACATCAGCGCCCCAGGCCGCCAGTAAATTCGCGACCTGTGTCTTGCCCGAGCCAATCCCGCCTGTTAATCCCAGCTTAAACATTTTCCTGTCTATCCAAGTGGTGCGTAGTCGTAAAAAAGAATGAGAATACCTGCAAGCGCCAGAAAAGGTCCGAAAGGAATAGCGGTCGCGACAGGAAGACGTTGCCACCACTGCACGCAAAGACCCATCAGGGCACCAGTCACAGAAGCATAAAGCACAAGAGAAGGGATAGCCTGCACACCCAGCCAGGCGCCCAGCGCCGCTGTCAGCTTGAAATCCCCATACCCCATGCCTTCACGGCCGGTTTTCCATTTATACAGTGTAAAAATGATCCATAACAAGCAGTAACCAAGTGCCGCACCTGCAACCGAAGCTGAGAGACTGATCCATCCGCCTGACAGGTGAAACAACATCCCCAGCCACATCCAGGACAACGTCAACACATCCGGTAACAAGCCCGTTTGCAGGTCAATGCGCGCTAAAGTTAACAATCCGCCACAAAGCAATACGGCTGCCAGCCCAGATTTGCTGATCCCCCAGCGCTGCATGGCTGCCAGACAAACCAAACTCCAGCCTAGAATCAAGGCCCAGTCCAGCCATTTTTGTTCATGGAACAATGCGATAGAAACCTCTTTGGTCGGATCAGTCCATGAACGCCCCAGCCAGACCATGACCTGCCTGCCAACCAGGACCCAGAGCGGTGAACCCAGCGCAGCCAGCACAAGTCCGGCAATCCATGCCTCATTTACCTGATTGTTCAATGCGCCATCACTCCTCGGTTCGATTCAATATTTCAGTTTGGTTAGCATCTGCGTAATCAAATGCGTAGAATATGCCCATCGGCGCTGTGCTGCTTGTTGAATTGGAAAGTTTCTCATGTCTGAATTAAATCTGGTTATGTTGTCTATCCCCCGCAAGCATGTTCTGGGGCTTGGCCTTTCAGCCTTGTTGCTTGGCGGCTGTGCCCAAATGCAGCAACAAATGCAGCAACCTGGTTATTACAATCCTCCTGCAGCCAGCTCTGCAACGGATGCGCTCGCACAAGCTGAGGGCTCCTACGCCAATCAGGCTCTTCGCGCACCGAACCAGATTCAATTTGACTTGCGTCAGCCAGCTTCACAGACACCGACCAGCCCGGCATCCAGTGCGACCGCCGTGCCAAACGCTCCAGCCAAGTCTGCGTCCGGCGCGACTGCCGTACCCGTTCAGCCTGCTGCCAGCGCCGACACTAAAAGTGCCGTAAACACTACGGCGCAAACGTCACAGAAGCCTTACGATGCTTCAGGCGCTCCAAATGATCTGCCTCCTGCAGACTTAAGCAGCACGCAAAACGTAAATGCAGCCAATACAAGCTCAGGCTCGAGCATTCAGGAACGCCTGATTCCTGAGCCCCAGACCTTTAGCGGCACACTGCCATGCTTTCACCCTGAAATGAAGTGTTCGGCTCAACGCATTACGCTGACGCTGGCTCCCAATGGACGCTGGCGCGCACGCGCCGCCTATCTGGATCAAAGCGCTCAGAATGGCAGTGTGCAGCTGGACCAAGGATGCTGGCGCGGAAATATGATGAACCCGCCACGTGTGGTGCTGCTCAATACTCAGGGTGACGCACGTGCTGAACTGTCGATGACTTCCGGCAACAGCTTGCGACTTATTTCAATGAATGGCGATAGCCCGAATCTGACCTACACATTGTCAAGACAGCCCGATCTGGACGTAATCAGTGAGCTGAACAATAAATCTGCCCCAAATTGCCCTTAATCTTTTCTCAGGCCTGCTCATCCATAATGGGCTCGTCGCGCTCGGCAGCAGGCTCTGGATTAGTGCAGACTTCCCGGGCTAATTGAACAGCATTGCGCACGCCCATTTTGTAAAAAATACGTGCGCGGTGCGCTTCGACAGTCCGCATCGAGATGCCGAGCTCCATCGCAATCAGTTTGTTTGACTTACCTTCTGCCACAGGATGAATGACATCGCGCTCACGCGCAGTCAGCACCGTCCAGCCAGCGCCCTCAATACCGTCAAAATTTTTCATACAAACTCCGCTTAATGACGGAGTGGAGTCTGGCAGAGACTGACAAATCAGTGAAGCTGTCAGATCTGACAGGCGGGATTACCCTCGATACGTATTGACAAAGAGGATTAAATTTCCAGGTTGTCAATCAAGCGTGTAGCGCCCAGCTTTGCCGCCGCGAGCACCACCAGAGGCTCACCCGCTGCCACCTCTTCAAAAGAGGGTTTATGCAAGTCTTTGCGCCTTCTGACCGCGATGTAATCGACCTGCCAGCCTCGCGCATTCAAACCTGCAATCGCGATCTGCTCAAGCTGTGGAACATCATAAAAGCCAGCTTGAATCTGTTGTTGCAAAAACTTGAGGGCGGCAAACAGCTGCGGAGCTTCTTCACGTTCAGTCTGCTGCAGATACATGTTGCGCGAAGATAAAGCCAGGCCACTATGCTCACGAACAGTTTCATGAGCAAGAATTTCAACAGGCAACTGGAACTGACGGCACATATTACGGATGACCATCAATTGCTGATAATCTTTTTTACCAAAGACTGCGACACGCGGCTGTACACAGGAAAAAAGTTTCAGTACTACCGTGCTGACACCACCAAAAAATCCTGGTCGATATTCCCCTTCAAGAATATCGCCTAACTCCTGCGGTGGCTGGACCCGGTAACTCTGAGGCTCGGGATACAGCTCACGCTCATCTGGTGCAAACAGCACATATACATCACGTGCACGCTCGAGTTTATCTATGTCATTTTGCAAGGTGCGTGGATAACGGTCGAAATCCTCGTTGGGTCCAAACTGCAAACGATTGACAAAGATACTTGCGACAACGGGATCGCCGTGTTGACGCGCAAGTTTCATCAGGGCCAGGTGGCCTTCATGCAAATTACCCATTGTTGGCACAAAAGATACACGCAATTGGCCTCGCAATTGATCGCGCAAATCTTCAATAGTGTGAACAACTTTCAATCAAGTCTCCCTAAGCGCTCTTTGTCGCTTTTAAACTGCGGCGCTTGTATAGGCCAACCGCACATAAATAGGAGCATAAGGCTCCGCCTGGGTGATCTCAAGCAACAACTCGCGCGACAGCTCAAGCATAGCCAGAAAGTGCACAACGACTACTGCTGTCGGAGCGCCTTCTTCAATGCGCTCCATAAAAAGCTGTCCAAATTCAATGAACCGCACATCCGAGAGTCTTCGCAAAATATGCGTCATGTGATCACGCACGGATAACTGTTCGCGAGTGATGTGGTGGTGTGCATTGAGCTTGGCGCGTTTGAGAATGTCAGCCCACGCCAGGCGCAAGTCCTCGACGCTGACTTCTGGCAGCGCACGCTCAATGCGCAGATCAGCGAAAGCCTGCGCACGCTGAAAATCGCGACCTAACTGGGGCAACGCATCGAGTTTTTGCGATGCCAGTTTCATTTGCTCGTATTCAAGCAACCGGCGCACCAGCTCAGCGCGAGGATCCTCGGCTTCTTCACCCGTATCGGTTTTTTTGACCGGCAACAGCATGCGCGCCTTGATCTCGATCAGCATGGCTGCCATCAACAAGTACTCAGCGGCCAACTCCAGGTTGTGCACACGTATCTGATCCACGTAGGACAGATATTGTTTGGTCACCTCCGCCATCGGAATATCGAGGACGTTAAAGTTCTGTTTGCGAATCAGGTATAGCAGCAGATCCAGCGGCCCTTGAAAGGTCTCAAGAAAAACCTCGAGCGCATCTGGCGGAATATACAAATCCGTGGGAAGCGAAAACAAAGGTTCGCCATATAGCCGTGCCAGTGCAACAGCGTCCACGACATCAGGTGTCGTATCCACAGAGGGTTGCGCCAGTAGCGCCTCCAGGCTCTCGCCTGAAACCTTTGTCCGAGTCATTTGGGCCGATTCTTAGTCGTTCTGATAGACGTAAGCATTTTGGCGGACTCGCGCCTGCTTGAACTCTTCTGCGCGCTCCGCGTCCTGGGTCTTGTCCCACAAACGCGCACGGCCATCACGCTGACGTTGCTCGACATCAGGGTGGGCCTTTTTATAGGCCTGTAGGAACTGGGTAATTTCTGAGGTGTAGTGCTCTGCCATAGCTTCGCCAGCAAAAGGTTAGACTGGCGCTTAGTGTACTGTAGTGCAGCCTTGTCATCACTCAATGTCGACCCCTAGCCCCAATACTCCTCTGAGCGCATCCACTTCTGCTGTCTCGCCACAGGCCCGGCGAGTCCTGCCCTTTATTGTCGGTTGTGCGCTTTTTATGCAGATGCTGGACTCAACCGTCGTCACCACAGCCCTGCCCACTATGGCTTTAGCACTGGATTCAGATCCGGTTAGCCTGAATATTGCGATCACCTCCTATCTATTGTCACTCGCCGTATTTGTGCCAATCAGTGGTTGGGCGGCAGACCGCTACGGCGCTCGCAAAGTGTTCATGATCGCGATTGGAATTTTCACGCTAAGCTCCCTGGCCTGTGCGCTCAGCGCCACATTGCTGCACCTGGTGCTGTCCCGTATTGCCCAGGGTATGGGCGGTGCAATGATGGTGCCGGTTGGCCGCATCATCCTGCTCAGAACCATACCAAAACACGATTTGCTTCGCGCAATGGCCTTTTTATCCATGCCGGCGCTGATTGGCCCCTTAATCGGCCCGCCTCTGGGCGGATTTCTGGTGACCTATGCCTCCTGGCACTGGATTTTCCTGATCAACCTACCCATCGGACTGTTCGGAATCTGGATGGTAAGACGTTATGTCATCGAACTTCCATCCGATGGGCTTCGACATCCTCTTGATTTTGTTGGGTTTTTACTGAGCGCTCTATGCATGGCCTGCTTGATGGGCGGCTTTGAAGCATTGGGAACCAGTCAGGCCTCCTGGGCGCTCACTGCAGGACTGATCGCTACAGGAGTCACCACAGGAGCGCTCTATTACTGGCATTCAAAACGCTGTCCACACCCGATTCTGGACTTAACCCTGCTGAACATTCCAACCTTCAGGGCATCCATGCTGGCTGGAAACCTATGCCGCTTCACTATCGGCTCCAGTCCTTTTCTCATGGCTATTTTGTTGCAGGTTGGCTTTGGACTATCCGCACTATCTGCCGGGATGATTACTTTTGCAGGCGCGATCGGATCGATGGCCATGAAATTCGTCGCCCCTCCCATCCTGCGCCGCTGGGGCTACCGAAAGGTGCTGACAATCAATGGCATCCTGACCGCCGCTTGCACAGTGCTATGTATCGTTTTCACACCTGCCACACCGGTACTCGTCATCAGTGGCGTATTGCTGTTAGGTGGTTTTTTCAGGTCGCTGCAATTTACCGCAGTTAACACGCTCACCTTTGCAGACGTATCCCATGCAGGCATGAGCCGGGCCAGCAGCTTTGCCGCCATGGGCCAACAACTCGGGGTCAGTATGGGGGTTGGAGTGGCGGCCTGTACGCTGAACATCAGTATGAGCTGGCGCCATGCGAGCGAGCTCGCGACCTCTGATGTCACAGCAGGATTTATTGTGATTGGGCTGATTTGTGCGAGCGCCAGTCTTTTATTCTGGCGCATGGATCCCCTGGCAGGCGAGTCACTGCACCGTCGCTAAATTCAGTTAACCTGCGCGCCGGACAGCTTGACGATCTCCTGATATTTGTCGCGTTCAACTACAACCATCCTGGCGAAATCTTCAGCGCTCATTGCAGGGGCACTCGAACCCATCATCTTGAGTCGTTCCAACACAACCGGGTCCTTCAAGGCCGTCTGATATGCGTCATGCAGCGTTTGAACAACCGCTGCAGGAGTACCGGCAGTCGTAAACACTCCAAACCATGTCCCGACATCAAAAGGAGCCACTCCAGCCTCCTGCATGGTAGGGACCTGCGGCAACAAGTCAGCACGCGTCGTTGTAGTGACCGCAAGAGCAATCACCTTGCCGTCACTGATCAACCCTGCTGCGGCAGCCAGGTTGTCAAACATAAAGTTAGATTGGCCGGAAAGCAGGGCCAACTGCGCAGGTGAAGCACCCTGGTAGGGAATATGCACAACATTAATCTGGGCGCGCGCGCGCAGAAGCTCTCCGGCGAGATGGCCCGCACTGCCTGAACCACCCGAGCCATAATTCATCTCACCAGGATGAGCACGCGCATAGCTGATCAGATCCTTGAGCGAGCCGATCGCATTTTTAGCCGCAAATTCTTTATTCACGACAAGCACATTAGGCACAGACGCCACCAGGGCAACCGGAGCAAAATCTTTAACTGAGTCATAAGGGATGGAGGCAAACAACCAGGGGTTGATTGCATGCGTCGCGACCGCACCCATCACCAGGGTATAGCCGTCCGGCGTAGCCCGAGCCACTATATCCGCACCGATATTGCCGCCCGCACCAGGCTTGTTTTCCACCACAATCGTCTGACCGAGCGAAGCTTTTGCTTTCTCAGCGAGCAGGCGAGCCATCGTATCAAGCGGGCCACCAGGCGGATAGGGCACAATAAAACGCAGGGATTTGGCAGGCCAGCCCTGTAACGTTGCGGGTGAGGCAGCATTCTGGTTCTGGGTTTGCGCCTGGCTTTGAGCCTGTACCGTAAAAGCACTGGCGATCAGGCCCAGGGCACAAACGAATAAAGTCTCACGTCTGCTCATGAATTTCATACTGGCAACATCCGCATCAATACTGCAAGATTACACTTAAAACCGCTAGACCCATTAATGCAGGATCTGGCTCAGAAACAATTTGGTTCGTTCATTTTGCGGTGCATCAAAGAATGCGTCAGGCGTATTTTGCTCAATGATTTCACCACGATCCATAAAGATCACCCTGTCTGCGACTTTGCGGGCGAATCCCATTTCGTGCGTCACACATAACATCGTCATACCAGTGTCTTTCGCTAAACCCACCATCACTTCGAGCACCTCTTTGACCATCTCCGGATCTAGCGCAGAGGTCGGCTCATCAAACAGCATGATCTTGGGGTCCATACACAACGATCTTGCAATGGCAACGCGCTGCTGTTGCCCACCGGACAACTGACCCGGAAACTTTTCCGCCTGCTCCGGAATCCGGACGCGTTCGAGATATTTCATCGCACGTGCTTCAGCTTCTGCGCGTGGCACTTTCAAGACCCATATCGGTCCAAGTGTGAGGTTTTCAAGTACCGTCAAATGCGGGAAAAGATTGAAATGCTGAAAAACCATCCCTACATCGCGCCGGATTGCTTCAACGTGACGCACATCATTGGTCAGTTCCGTGCCTTCAACAATGAGGCTGCCCGATTGATGTTCCTCAAGACGATTGATGCATCGGATCAGTGTGGATTTACCGGAACCCGAAGGCCCGCAAATCACAATACGCTCACCCCGGGCGACGTCCAGATTGATATTGCGCAACACGTGGAATTTTCCATACCACTTGTTGACGTCTTTCATTTGAATGATGGCGTCAGCCATACATATTCTCCAGATCTAGCGTTTGTAGCCCGTTGACAAGCGCTTTTCAAGCGACTGACTGTACTTGGACATCGAAAAACAAAATACAAAATAAATGAGTGCGATAAAAATGTAGAGCTCTGAGCTGAATCCACGCCAGGACTGATCTGTCAGTGCGGCCTTGGCAGCCTGAGTCAGATCAAAAATACCAATCACAACGACTAGTGAAGTATCTTTGAACATCGCGATAAAAATTCCAACAAGCGGTGGGATCACGATCTTCAGTGCCTGAGGCAAAACAATCAGACGCATCATTTGCCAATAGTTCAGACCCAATGACTCCGCGCCTTCAAACTGCCCCTTGGGAATGGCCTGAAGTCCGCCGCGTATGGTCTCTGCGATATAGGCAGCCGCAAACATAATGATTGCGATTTGCGCGCGCAGCAGCTTGTCGATACTCACGCCCTCCGGCAGAAATAATGGCAGCATCACTGCGGACATGAACAACAGGCTGATCAGTGGAACGCCCCGGATCAGCTCAATGTAAACCACACAAATTGACTTGATCGCAGGCATTGAGGATCTGCGCCCGAGAGCCAGCAACACCCCAATCGGAAAGGCAAAGGCGATACCGAAGGTCGACAGAATCAAGGTCAGTGGCAAGCCGCCCCAAAGACTGTTTTCGACAAACTTCATACCAAAAACACCGCCCCACATCAGAACAGCCACTGCGATCAGCGCGATCGTCCAGATCAGGACAAGGGAGAGATTCCAGAAATATCTGAAGCCACTGAGCACGATTACGCCAAGCAAAATACACGTCGCAATCAGTGGTCGCCACTGCTCGTCATAAGGGTACAAACCAAACAGGATGAGTCGATGCTTTTCGTAAATAAATGCCCAGCAGGCCCCTCCCGTGCCACGACACGCCTGAGCGCTGGTCGCACTGATATTGGCTTTGATGAATGCCCACTCCACCAGTGCCGGCACAGTCGCCAGCAACAACCAGACGGACAGGATCGTCAGCAAGGCATTTAAAGGCGTCGAAAAAAGCTGGGACCGAATCCAGATCCAAACTGAGATCCGCACAGGTGGTGCATCGTCATTCTTTACAACAGCGTTGGCATTAGCTGGATTCATCTCAACGCTCCACAAGCGCTATGCGCGTGTTGTACCAATTCATGAACAGAGAAATCGAGATACTGACCGTCAGATAGGCGCCCATAATGATCATGATGCCTTCGATGGCCTGTCCAGTTTGATTCAAAGTCGTATTCACCACAGAGACGATATCGGGGTAACCAATCGCTACGGCTAGCGAACTATTTTTAGTGATGTTGAGATACTGGCTCGTCATGGGAGGAATGATGACGCGTAATGCCTGGGGCAACACAACTAACCGCAAAATGAGTGAGTTTTTTAATCCCAGTGCGCCAGCAGCCTCCCACTGCCCGTGATTAACGGACTGAATGCCAGAGCGCACAACTTCTGCGATAAAGGCAGAGGTATAGACAACCAGACCAATAATGAGCGCTGCGAACTCGGGACTCAGGGTGAGGCCACCCGCGAAATTAAAACCCTTAAGTTCGGGCATATCAAGCGAGATTGCCGTCCCGCTGAATAACCAGACCAGAGCAGGAACCACTAGCAACAACCCGGTCGACACCCTCCACAGTGGGAAAATCTGACCTGTTTTTTCCTGGCGCTTATGTGCCCAGCGAGTCAGACCGATGATCAGTACGATTGCTAGCAGAATCCCCCAAAGCAACCAGCTCAATCCGTCGCCTTGTAGCCATGGCAACTTAATCCCGCGGTTCGATAGAAATACACCAGGCAAAGGCTTGAGCGCCTGGCGCGGACCTGGCATCGTCTCGGAAATAATCGCATACCAGAAGAACAATTGCAGCAACAAAGGGATGTTGCGCATGACTTCAACATAAATACTCGCGATCTTTCTGATCAGCCAGTTCTTGGATAGTCGGGCAATGCCGATTAGTGTGCCAAGCAGGGTTGCGAAAATAATGCCTACCACCGCCACGCGTAATGTATTGAGCAGCCCGACAGTCAGGGCGCGCTGGTAATCGTTGGCCGGGCCATATTCGATCAAGGATTCGCCAATCGCGAACCCGGCTTCACGGCTTAAAAAGTCAAACCCCGAAGCAATATTCCGTACTGAAAGATTGTGCAACGTATTGTGCACAAGGAACCACACCACACCACCGACAGCGCAGAGCGCGATCACCTGATATACGATCGAGCGCACTCCTGGATCGTTCCAGTTTAGTCGCCTGGCAAGTGGCGCACTTGATTTGGGCTGGGTCATGAAAAATTCTGCAGAAAGAAAAAAACTGCAGGGCGACCCAAACTTTGAGTCGCCCTGTGCCTATAGAACAATCAGTTCAATAATAACAATCAGCGGATAGGCCATCCGTACATGATGCCGCCCTTGGTCCATTGCTGGTTCAGGCCGCGCGGCAGTTTCAATGGGCTATCAGTACCAACGTTGCGCTCAAAGCTCTCGCCGTAGTTACCAACCTGCTTGACAATGTTGTAAGCCCATTTTTCGTCGACGCCCAGGTTCTTACCCATGCCAGGTGTGACACCCAGAATGCGCTGAACGTTAGGGTTGTTGCTCTTAAGCATTTCATCAACGTTTTTGGAAGTGATGCCGTACTCCTCAGCCTCGAGCAGTGCGAATAACGACCAGCGAATCACGTTAAACCATTGCTCATCGCCTTGACGAACCATTGGGCCCAGTGGCTCTTTGGAGAAGTCATCAGGAAGAATGACGTAATTGTCTGGCTTTTCCATTGTCGAGCGCGAACCAGCCAGACCTGATTTGTCTGTGGTGTAAGCATCGCAGCGACCGGATACAAATGCACCAACGACTTCGTCAAGCTTTTCAATCACGACAGGCTTGAACTCGATCTTGTTGGCACGGAAAAAGTCTGCCAGATTTAATTCAGTGGTCGTACCAGGCTGCACACAAACTGTGGCGCCATTGAGCTCCTTGGCGCTCTTGATGTTCAGGTCTTTACGCACGATCACGCCCTGGCTGTCATAGAAGTTGACGCCAGCACCCAGCATGCCCTGCGTGGTGTCACGCGTCATGGTCTGTGTGGTGTTACGTGTCAGAACATCAATTTCGCCGGACTGCAGCGCGGTAAAGCGCTGTTGCGAGGTCAAAGGAGTGACTTTGAATTTGGTTGAATCGCCAAACATCGTTGCAGCAACGGCACGACACATGTCAATATCAAGCCCTTTCCACACACCTTTGCTATCGGCAGCGGAAAAGCCTGCTACGCCTGTGGATACACCGCACTGGACAAAGCCTTTCTTTTTAACATTTTCAAAAGTAGCGCCTGCCTGGGCAACAGAGCTGGCTGCAACCAGGGCAGCGCCAATGGCGGCAAGTTTAAGAAATTTCATGGATTAATCTCCGAGTCACAACAATATATGGATGCCAAGTGGGCGATCCAAGTGGGTCTTTCGTGCAAGTAAGGGATCGTAACTGGTATGGGGCCTTTGAATGTATGAGGGAAATCCCTTGCCGTCAATGCGCCATTTTACGTATGGAGTTACGCAGGGAGTTATGATTAGTGCTTAACTCAAGTAAAAACATGATTGAATTCAAGCACGTCTTCAAATCTTACGGCCGTGGCCGCAATATTCTTTCCGACATCACCTTTCGCGTGACGGCTGGTGAGTTTGTATTTGTTGCGGGCCCATCCGGCGCTGGCAAATCAACTTTACTAAAAATGATCGGCGGTCTTGAGCCACCCAGCCGTGGCTCAATTGAGGTCAACGGACAGCGCCTGGACGAGTTGTCAGCACGCGCGCGTCCATATTTAAGGCGTGCGGTGGGTGTGATTTTGCAGGACACGCATCTTTTGTATGACCGTAGCGCGATCAATAATGTGCTGTTGCCACTTGCTGTTACAGGTCTGGCGCCAGAGCTTGCTCGCGCACGCGCACGTGCGGCGCTTGAAAAAGTAGGACTATCCTCCAAAGAAGACATGAATCCGATCGAGTTGTCCGGGGGGGAGCAGCAACGCCTGGCTATCGCACGCGCGATTGTCAACCGGCCCGCGATTTTGATTGCGGACGAACCCACAGCCAACCTTGATCGTGATACAGCGCATCGCATCATGTCGGTTTTCAGGGACTTCAATCGCGTAGGCGTGACCACGCTGATCGCTTCGCATGATGAAGCCCTCATGGCCGAATACGCTAGCCGCACTTTCAGGATTGATCCGGGTAAGTTCACCGATCTTTCAGGTCGGAGCAAGCCATGAAAACTCTTCTGCGTCAGCATCGCTACGCCCTTGCCGTCACAATGAAACGGCTGGTTTCACAACCCTTTTCATCTCTGGCAAATTTACTGGTCATTGCCCTCGCACTCTCATTGCCGTTACTCGGAGCGTCCTTGCTCATCTCTGTCCAGCCCGTTGCCAGAGAGCTTTCCGTCACGCCTGAGCTCACGGTGTTTCTGAAAATGGACGCTGCCAGCGGACAGGCCGAACAGATCGCTACAAAAATTCGTAAAGAACACGGCGAACAAACATCTTCTGTACGGGTTATGACAAAAGATGCAGCACTGAAGGAGCTGCGAGCCAACCCCGCCTGGGAACAAGCACTCAAAGTCTTGCCTGGTAATCCTTTGCCGGATGCTGTGATCGTCACGCTCAAACCAGGCGAGGACTTGGCGCTCAGAGCAGACAAACTCGCAAAGGACTGGCGCACATGGTCAGGCGTCGAACTGGTTCAGCTCGATAGCGCCTGGGTGCAAAGACTCGAGGCGTTGCTTCGCTTTGCGCGAATTGGTTTGTTATTGCTTGCCCTAAGCGTTGCACTGGTCGTACTGGCAACCGTTTTCAACACGGTCAGGATGCAAGCACTGTCTCAGCGCGAAGAAATCGGCGTTGCCAGACTTGTGGGAGCAACCGAATCGTTCGTTCGCAGACCTTTTTTGTATCTTGGCGCGATCACCTGTAGTCTGGCCGCGGTCGTAGGTATTGGGGTTGCACGTCTGGCGTTGATTCCGCTTAACAATGCGCTTTCAAGTCTTGCCCGCAGTTACGACGCTGACTTCGCACTATCGCTTCCTCCTGTAGCGATGCTTGTCATCGCGGTTGTCGCAGTCGCGGCTTTGGGTGCACTGTCAGCCCGCTGGTCCGTACAGCGCAATACACGCTTTTAAGAGACACACCAGGTGCCATCCCGCATGAAAATTGCAACCCCTCTGGTTGCCTGGCAACGCGCGCAGGGTCGCCACGGACTGCCCTGGCAACAGACACGTGATCCCTACCGGGTCTGGCTGTCTGAAATCATGCTGCAGCAGACTCAGGTGACAGCGGTCATTCCTTACTACCAAAAGTTTCTGATGCGCTTTCCCGATGTGGAGAGCCTTGCGCGCGCATGCTCGCAAGAGGTTATGGCCCACTGGGCTGGGCTGGGTTATTACGCCCGCGCACGCAATCTTCACGCCTGCGCGCAACAGATCCTGCAAAACTGGAGTGGCCGCTTTCCACCCGACGCAGCAGGCCTGGCGACACTACCCGGTATTGGGCCATCGACTGCAGCAGCGATTGCCGCTTTTTGTTATGCCGAGCGTGCAGCAATCCTGGATGGCAATGTCAAACGTGTTCTGGCGAGGTATTTTGCAATTGATGGTGATCCGACTACACGTGCAATTGAACAAAAGCTGTGGCAATTAGCACGTGATGAGGTTCCTACCGCAGTGCAGCTCAAGCGTGATCCGATGATGATGACGGCCTTCACACAGGGGCTGATGGATTTAGGTGCAACGGTTTGCACCCGCGCACGACCACAATGCCAGGCATGTCCGCTCAGCAAGGGTTGTACGGCTTTTGCGCAAGGAAGAACAGAAGAATTACCGTGGCCTCGCGCAAAAAAAACCTTGCCAGAGCGAAGTGTAGGCATGCTGATAGCCTGCAATCGTGGCAAAGTGTTGCTGCAGCAAAGGCCGGACACCGGAATTTGGGGGGGGCTATGGAGTTTGCCCGAGTTTGATTCGGCATTAGATGGTGGCGATGGCTGCACCCAGCTTGGGGTGAGCGCTCAGAATATTGTGAGTCTTTCAGCATTTCTGCATGTATTTACACATTACCGGCTGACCATTCAGCCAGTCTTAGCCAGGGCAACCACCACGCACCTCATTCCAGTCGCTGAGAAAATAACCATTCAGACAAAATGGGTTCCGATCACAGAGCTTTCGGCACTAGGCATGCCGGCGCCTGTCAGAAAGTTGCTAGATGGATTGCATGCGGACAAGTTATTGAATTAACTGACTGGCGGGCGATATTTGCTGATACTCATCAACATTCCACAAGCGATACCGATTGTCAGCAAGGCCGTACCGCCATAGCTCAGCAGTGGTAATGGAACACCCACTACAGGCAAAATTCCTGTGACCATACCGATATTGACGAAAACGTAAATGAACAGCACCATCGTGATGCTACCCGCTAGCAATCGACTGAAATGCGTTGGCGCCCTGACTGCAATCGTCAGCCCCCGGCTGAGCAGCAACAAGTAGAGCAGCAGCAGCGTAATACCGCCATAGAGACCAAATTCTTCAGAAAACACAGCAAATATAAAGTCAGTTGTGCGTTCAGGAATAAAGTCCAGGTGCGTCTGCGTGCCATTCATATAACCCTTGCCGTACACGCCACCGGAACCTACCGCGATAGTGGACTGGATCGTATGAAAACCTTTGCCAAGGGGATCGGTACTGGGATCAAGAAGTGTACAAATTCGATGTTTTTGATAGTCGTGCAAAACAACCCAGTCAAAATCATCGTCACACAAATCATCTTGATAGGCCACGACCGAGGCAATCCCCACAATACCGACGAGCAATACGGGCAAAAGCAATTTAAAAGACAATCCCGCGAAATAAATCACAAAAAATCCTGCGCCAAAAACCAGCAAAGCTGTACCAAGATCCGGTTGTTTGATAATCAGCATGCACGGCACGATCAGCAGCAAAACGGCCACCAAAAAATCCAGCGCATTCATGGGGCCTTCACGTTTCTGAAAATACCAGGCCAGCATCAGTGGGACTGCAATTTTCATCATCTCTGAGGGCTGGATGCGCGTGAACCCCAGGTTAAGCCATCTGGTTGCGCCTTTACTGGTATCGCCAAAAAAGAAGACACCAAGCAACAAAAGAACGCCGAGAATATAGAACGGCACAGCAAGGCGCATGATGATGTGCGGTGGCGTCATCGCAATGACCCACATCGCAATCAGCGCAACGATAAAATTACGGGTCTGATCCGCGAATCGCCAATCCGTCCCGCCTACAGCGGAGTGCATCACCAGCAAACCGACAGAAGCCAAAATCATCAGGATCAGCATCAACGGCCAGTCTATCGCGGTAACCACACGAACAAGAAAAGAAAAAACGTATTTCATCGTGACTCTCCCCTGTTCGCTGCGGGCACGACATTACCAGGTATCGTGGAGACTGCCGCTGCTGAAGCAGGTGCAGGGGCAGGTGCGGGAGCAGGTGTCACCAGTTTTTTTGCATCCCGTGCGAGCCAGGCATCAAACACTTTTCGCGCGACAGGCGCTGCTACGCTTCCGCCCCAGCCTGCATTCTCCACAATGACTGCAATCGCAATTTTTGGATTCACAGCAGGTGCAAAAGCCATAAACAAAGCATGATCACGCAAACGCTCGTCAATTGCGCTTGCACGATATTTTGCACCACGCAAGCTATAAACCTGTGCAGTACCTGTTTTACCTGCAGCCTGATAAGACGCCCCCGCAAATGCTTGGCGGGCAGTCCCTACTGTTGTGACTTCAGCAAGCGCACGCTTGATGATTTGTAGATTTTCCTTTTTGAGAGGGATCTTGTATGAAGGCTCTGCGACCGTCAGACTTTTAACGCCGGTTTTTGGATTTTCCAGCGCGCGCACAAGGTGCGGTTTAATGAAAACACCATCATTAGCAAGCACAGCTGTAGCTTGTGCGAGTTGCATCAACGTAAAAGAGTTATAGCCCTGGCCCACTGCAACCGAGATCGTTTCACCTGCATACCAGCGTTGTTGATCTCGCTTTTTGTAGGCTTGTCGTTTCCATTCCGTCGAAGGCAATACACCGCGTTTTTCGCCATCAATATCAATTCCTGTGATTTGGCCAAAACCGAAGGGTTTCATAAAGTCGTGCAAACCGTTCACACCGATTTCAGGACCGAGGGAATAAAAATAAGTATCAGAGGAGACAACCAGCGCCTGATGCATATCGATTGAGCCAAATGCGGTTGAACCAGAATTCCGGAAACGCTGGCCCCCGAACTCAAAATAGCCTGGATCAGAAATACGATCCGTTGCACGTCGCTTATTTAACTCCAGAGCAGCCAGTGCTACGAAGGGTTTGTAAGTCGAGCCGATCGGATAAGTACCAATCACAGGGCGATTAATCAGCGGATGATCGGGCGACTCGTTGAGCTGGCGCCAGCTTTCCACATCAATACCATCTATAAACAGATTGGGATCGTATGAAGGCTGGGATACAAAAGCCAGTACATCACCTGTCGCCGGCTCGATTGCAACCAACGCGCCACGCAGATCTTTAAAGGCCTCCTCGGCAATCCGCTGCAAACCCATATCCAGAGACAGCACAAGATTAGATCCAGGCACTGGATCCACGCGCTTCAACACCCTGACGGGCTTACCACGCGCAGTAATCTCTACCTCTTGCAACCCTGTTTTGCCATGTAAAGCTGTTTCGTAGGTTTTTTCGATACCTTTTTTACCGATGACATCAGTGCCTCGGTAATTTCCTAGGTGTCCTGACTCTTCGAGGGTGTTCACATCACCTTCGGAAATACGGCCGATGTAACCCACCACGTGCCCGGCAGATTTGCCTTGTGGATATTCCCGCACCCATCGGGCGCGCAACTCTACGCCAGGAAACCGGAACGAATGCGCGGAGAACCAGGCTGCTTCTGTTTCATTCAGGTTATTGCGCAGAACCACGCTTGCATACCTGCCAGACTCCGCCACCCGGCGTTTGAATCGTCGCTGATCGGTGGTGCTCATATATACAATCGGCATTAATTCACTGAAGAGTTCGTCAAGATTACCCGCACGTGCCGGCACGACCTCAAGCGTATAGCTTAAATAATTGCGCGCGAGCACCTCACCATTGCGGTCAACTATTTCACCCCTTCTCGGAGGGATGGGTACTACCGCGATTCGATTGCTATCTGCGCGTGCAGCAAGGCCTTCATGCCGATCGACCTGCAATATCCAGAATCTGATCACAAGTAAACTAAAACAGCTCACAGCAAACAAACCCGCTACGATTGCGCGCAGCAGAAATTTGTTCTTTTGATGCTGACCTGTTTTTTTAAACTCAAACATATCGCTAGCGGATTAAACAGTATTCGCATCAGCATCGTTCATGCGATGCTGAGGCAATAACAACAACCAGCCCACTGCCGGCCAGAGCGCCACCGTGAGCAAGACACCGATCACCCAGGACCAGCCCGCCCAAAAATTCGCCAGCCAGGCGCAGATCAGCACACCAATCAGTTTGGCGATAAAAAAGACCGGCAGCATATGCAACCCCTGACTCCAGAGGTCAAAGCGCAGCAACCTGCGCTGCAATACGCTGGCACCGTAAGCCACTATCGAGTAGGTCAAAGCCTGCTGCCCAAATGGACCGACATCATGGACATCCATCAGCAAACCAAATACAAACGCCGCCACCATACCAATACGTCGAGGCTCATGGATGCACCAGAAAGCAATCACCAGCAATAACAGGTCGGGTGCAGCCATCCATGTCCGCCAGGGCAACAACGACAGCATCCATACGCCGACGATAGTCGCCCAGATGTAAAAAGGGCTCGTCAGATTTTCGAGGGGGTCGGGACGCACAGCATGCGGTCGCGGTACCGGCGGGCGGGTAGAGCGTGACCGGGTACTGGCCATCTCACTTTGACTTGGTCGACGCACTGGCAGGCTCCACGTTAAGTTTGGATGCAGAGGATGCAGGCGCGACCGGAGTCTCGTTGCCATCCACGGGAACCTGTAAGACCAGGAAATGCCGATAACGTTCCGGATGAGAGGAAGGTTGGCCCTGCGCACGGGCAAAACCTGTAGAGGAATTACGTTCTACGCTCTCGATTTTGGCAACAGCCAATCCAGGGGGGAAGACTCCACCCACGCCACTCGTCACGAGCATATCGCCCTCCCGAATGTCCGCATCACTTGAAAAGTAACGCACTTCAATTTTCCCTGGGGATGTCGAACCAAAAGCAATCAAACGCAAACCATTGCGCAGGATTTGCACCGGGATGGACACCACCTCGTCAGTCAGCATCGCAGCCTCTGAGGACATTGGCGTCACGCGAATGATCTGACCGACTACCCCACCCTCATCAATGATTGGCATACCCGGGGCAATGCCCGCGCTACTGCCTTTATTGAACACCAGACGCCTGTTAAAAGCATTGGATGGCTCATAAAGCACCTCAACCACGATAGCGGGCTGGTCCACGGCCTTGTCAAATACACCCATCAAACGGCGAAGCTGCGCGTTTTCCGCTGCAAGCTGTGCAGCATTACTGGTGACCTGGGCAAGTTCAATACGCTGACGTTGCAAGCCTTCATTTTCGGCTTTGATAGCTGCTGCAGCGCTATACCAGTCATGAACCAGAAAAGTCGCATCGCGTGGCAGCATGACTGCTCGCTGGAATGGGTAAAGCGCAATCGAGATCGACTGACGCAAAGGATTAAGCGCTTTCCAGTTGGCATCCGTGAAGAGCAAAACCAAAGCAAGCAGCACCATGAGTGCTAGCTTGACCTCGGCGGCAGGACCTCGTCGAAATAAACGCAGTGTGACGTGTCGTTGCATGAAAATGCAGACGGTTAGTCGTTAATAAAAATTGCGCCTAGCTTTTCAAGATGCTCAAGAGCATCGCCGCAACCACGGACCACGCAAGTCAATGGATCCTCGGCAACAATCACAGGCAATCCTGTTTCTTCCTGGAGCAAACGGTCAAGATCACGCAGTAACGCGCCGCCACCAGTAAGGGAAATACCCTTATCGGTAATGTCTGCGCCCAGTTCAGGAGGCGTATTTTCCAGTGCGATTTTGACTGCGGAGACGATCTGGTTAAGCGGATCGGTCAAGGACTCAAGAATTTCATTCGAAGAAACCGTGAAGCTGCGTGGCACGCCCTCGGCAAGGTTACGACCTTTAACTTCGATCTCACGGATCTCAGAGCCTGGAAAAGCAGAACCGATTTCTTTTTTAATCAGTTCAGCGGTTGGCTCACCGATCAGCATGCCGTAGTTACGACGGATGTAGTTGACGATTGCCTCGTCGAACTTGTCGCCACCAACGCGCACAGAGCCTTTGTAGACCATGCCACCGAGGGAGATCACCGCGACTTCGGTCGTACCGCCACCAATATCCACAACCATCGAACCACTGGCGTCTGAAACATTTAATCCGGCACCAATCGCAGCGGCCATCGGCTCTTCGATCAGGTAAACCTGACTCGCTCCAGCTCCCAGAGCCGACTCACGAATGGCGCGACGCTCAACCTGTGTCGAGCCGCAGGGCACGCAAACAATAATCCTCGGACTCGGCGCCAGCATATTGCGTGGATGCACCATCCGAATGAATTGCTTGAGCATCTGCTCGGTGACAGTGAAGTCTGCAATCACGCCGTCTTTCATCGGACGGATTGCCTCGATATTGCCAGGTACACGACCTAGCATTTGCTTAGCCTCGCGACCAACCGCCTGAATAATTTTTTTGCCGCCAGGACCGCCTTCATGACGGATCGCAACGACTGAAGGCTCATCCAGAACGATGCCTTTGCCACGGACGTAAATTAGGGTGTTGGCGGTCCCGAGATCGATCGCCATATCTGTGGAAAAATAACTACGGAGGAATCCGAACATGAGTGCTCAGCCAGTGAGAAGTTGAACGCGCAAAATAGCGCGGGCGCGAGCGTGGAGCAAAGCTCATAACACACTGCGATCAGCCCTCTATCATAACTTATAATTAAGCATGATTCGCCAAATTGGCCTTATGTTTTCAATAGACTGAACCAGACCCCATGGCTCTTACCGAACAAGAAGTTGCCCGCATCGCGCGTCTCGCGCGCCTGCAACTATCCCCCGAACAACTGGCACAGGCTCAAACTGAACTTAGCGATATTCTGGGCCTGATCCAGGAGCTTCAGGCTGTCGACACCTCGGGTATCGAGCCCCTGGCCCACCCCCTGGCAGCCAGAACAGCTGTTCACTTGCGCCTGCGAGACGATGTTGTGACAGAAATCACCTCTACAGAACGCCGTGAGGCGCTCATGGCCAATGCACCGGGTAAACGAGACGGGTTGTTCCTGGTTCCCAAGGTAATTGACTGATATGAACCAAGCCCTGCACAAATTTCCCAGTCTGAGCGCGCTGCGCCAGGCTTTAGTGAGCAAACAGCTCAGCGCCTGCGAGCTTGCCCAGGAATGTCTGACGGAGATCGAACGTACCAAGGCGCTTAACGTCTTTGTGCATGTCGATGCAGACCTGACACTTGCCCAGGCGCGTCAAGCTGACGCCTTGCTCGCAGCGGGTAACGCCCCCCCTCTGACCGGCATTCCCCTGGCCCACAAAGATCTGTTTGTAACCCAGGGCTGGCGAAGCACCGCCGGCAGCAACATTTTGAAGAACTATGTCAGTCCTTTTGACGCGACGGTTGTCAGCCGGCTTCTTGATGCGGGTGCGGTCTCGCTGGGCAAACTGAATTGTGACGAATTTGCGATGGGCTCAGGTAATGAGCACTCGGCCTTCGGTCCTGCGCTCAATCCCTGGGATCATCAGGCCGTCCCCGGGGGATCCTCGGGCGGATCTGCTGCCGCTGTAGCAGCCAGGCTCGTCCTGGCGAGCACCGGCACTGACACAGGTGGATCCGTGCGTCAGCCGGCAGCCCTGTGTGGCGTGAGCGGTATCAAGCCCACTTATGGCGCCGTATCGCGCTACGGCATGATCGCCTATGGCTCCAGTCTGGATCAGGCCGGCCCGATTGCCCATAGCGCCGCCGACCTGGTTGAACTGCTTGACACCATGAGTGGCTTTGACCCCCGCGACTCAACCAGTGCAGAGTTTTGCAATGGTGTCGCCAATGCACCAGGACGTATCCGCGCAGACTATGACCGAGCGAATACACACTTTTCAAGCAGCGCGGCGGATCAGCCTCTCAAAGGCATTCGCATTGGCGTACCACGCGAGTACTTTGGCGATGGCCTCTCAAACGACGTGGCAACAGCCGTCGAGGCCGCCCTCTCTCAATTCGAAAAACTCGGCGCTACGCGCGTCGACATTTCACTGCCGCGTACGCGACTATCAATCCCCGCGTATTACGTAATCGCCCCCGCAGAAGCCTCGAGCAATCTTTCCCGTTACGACGGGGTGCGCTATGGTCACCGTGCTGACCAGTACACAGACCTCGAAGACATGTCAGGCCGCTCACGCGCGGAAGGTTTCGGTCCTGAAGTCCAGCGCCGCATCCTGATTGGGACATATGTACTTTCACATGGCTATTACGACGCTTATTACCTCCAGGCACAACGCTTGCGCCGCATGATTGTGGATGACTTCAGTGCGGTCCTGGATGAGCAGTGCGATGTCATCATGGGCCCTGTCACGCCAACGGTTGCTAAACAGATCGGCGTCAATACGGACGACCCGACTGCTGACTGGCTTGCCGACATTTACACGCTCAGTCTGAATCTCGCAGGCCTTCCGGGTATGTCCATTCCGTGCGGCTTTGGACCCGGCGCGTCTGGTGCGCCGCTGCCAATTGGCCTTCAAATTATTGGCAACTATTTTGATGAGGGACGTCTGCTTGCTGTCGCTCACCAGTACCAACAATTCACAGACTGGCATCAACGCATTGCGGGGCAATCATAATGGCATGGGAAGTCGTCATCGGCCTCGAAACGCATACACAGCTTTCGACGCAAACCAAAATATTTTCCGGCAGCAGCACGCGTTATGGTGCGCTGCCAAATACACAGGCAAACGAAGTAGACATGGCGCTGCCAGGCGTTTTGCCTGTCATGAATAAAGGCGCAGTCGAGCGTGCGATCCGTTTTGGCCTGGCCATCGGTGCCACAGTTGCGCCATATTCTGTATTTGCACGTAAAAATTATTTTTATCCGGATCTTCCAAAAAACTATCAGATTAGCCAGATGGATGACCCCATCGTGATTGGTGGCTCAATCTCGTTTTTTGTAGGCGATGAAGAAAAAACCGTCAATCTCACCCGTGCTCACCTCGAAGAAGACGCGGGCAAGTCCCTGCATGATGACTTTGTTGGTCCGCATGGCGAATCATCAACCGGTATTGACCTGAATCGTTGCGGCACACCTCTTCTCGAAATTGTTACAGAGCCAGAAATGCGCTCTGCCGCGGAGGCCGTTGCTTATGCCAAGACTTTGCATAGTCTGGTCATGTGGCTGGGCATCTGTGATGGCAATATGCAGGAAGGCTCATTTCGCATAGACGCCAACGTATCTGTGCGTCCTGTCGGCCAGCAGGAATTTGGCACACGCTGCGAAGTCAAGAACGTCAATTCATTCCGGTTTCTGGAGCGCGCGATTCAGTACGAAGTACGCCGACAGATCGAGCTGATCGAGGACGGCGGACGGGTTGTTCAGGAAACACGCCTGTATGACTCAGATCGCGATGAGACACGCAGCATGCGGAGCAAAGAAGACGCGCACGACTACCGTTATTTTCCTGACCCCGATTTGCCACCCCTGGTCATCGCACAAAGCTGGATAGACGAAGTCCGCGCCTCCATGCCAGAGCTCCCTGCTTCGCTTCGTGCACGCTTTGTCACTGAGTACGGCCTGGCGCCTGTTGATGCAGCACAACTGACCGGTAGTCGTGCACTAGCCACCTATTTCGAAGAAACAGTTCGCGCACTTCCTCCCGGGCAGGCAAAGCTCGCTGCTAACTGGGTAATGGGAGAGGTTTCAGCCACGCTGAACCGCGAAGAAAAAGATATCGCCGATTGTCCGGTATCAGCCTCATCACTCTCAGCACTGCTGAGCAAAATTCTGGACAACACGATTTCCAACAAAATTGCGCGCGATGTATTTGCTGCGATGTGGCTCGGAGAAAACGGCGGACAACCCGACGCAATCATTCAGGCGAAAGGTCTGACCCAGATTAATGATGCGGGCGCCATCGAGGCGATGATCGACAAAGTCATGGCGGACAACGCCACGATCGTTGAGGAATATCGCGCCGGCAAACAAAAGGGATTTAATTCTCTTGTCGGTCAGATCATGAAAGCCGCGCGCGGCAAAGCAAATCCCCAGCAGGTCAACGATTTGCTTAAGGCGAAGCTCGAAGGCTGAGCAAACTGCAGCACAATCAAACGATACCGTATCGATTGCGATAGGCCAGTACATCGGCCTGATACGCTGCAAACTCAGCGCTGCCTTCGAGTAAAGCCAAAATATCTGTCAATGAAGCAATGCTGACAACGGGCAGACCATAGCGCTGCTCGACTTCCTGCACGGCGGAATGCGGTGAGAGCGCGCCGTCCACACCGGCACGCTCCATGCGGTCCATTGCAATCAGTACCGCAGCGGGCTCGGCACCTGCGCCACGGATAATATCAACGGATTCGCGCACGGATGTCCCGGCAGTGATGACGTCATCGATAATGACGACACGTCCTTTAAGTGGGGCACCAACCAGAACACCCCCCTCACCGTGATCTTTGGCTTCTTTACGGTTATAGGCAAAAGGGATGTCTCTTCCCGTCAGCGCGGGGTGGTTCGCTAACGCCACCGCACTCGCCGTTGCCAGAGGGATGCCTTTATAGGCAGGCCCAAACAGCATATCGAACTGAATATTCGAGTTGACCAGCGCCTGAGCATAAAATTGTGCAAGACGGCCAACTGACGCCCCCGAATTGAACAGGCCTGCATTGAAAAAATAGGGGCTTGTGCGACCAGACTTGGTTACAAAGCTGCCAAAGCGCAAAACGCCTTCATTTAGGGCAAACTGCACAAATGCACGACGATCCGAATCCGTTGACATGAGTATTCCAAAATTATTTCGACATGCCGACATTATCTCATTGACCAGGAGCTTTCTTTGCTGCGCATCACATCCCTTAACCTGAACGGTATACGCTCGGCCTACAACAAGGGTCTGCTTGAATGGCTTAAAACCCATCAGGCAGATATTTTATGTCTGCAAGAGCTCAAGGCTCACCTGGCTGATATTCATGACGACTTGCAACACCCGCTGGACTATACCGGGCACTTCTGCGCAGCTGAAAAAAAAGGTTACAGCGGCGTCGGTATCTATCTGCGCAAAGAGCCAGAGCGTATTTTGAGAGGCATGGACTGCCCGGAGTTTGATACCGAAGGCCGCATCATCCGGGCCGACTGGGCTAACTTGTCCGTAGTGAGTGCATACCTTCCCTCAGGTTCGAGCGGACCAGAACGTCAGGAGGCAAAATTCCGCTTCCTGAAAAAATTCGGACCCTGGATGCAAGACTTGATGGACGATTACAAAAAAACCGGGCATGAATACGTGGTCTGCGCCGACTGGAATATCGCACATAAAGAAATCGATCTGAAGAACTGGAAATCGAACCAGAAAAACTCTGGGTTCACGCCAGAGGAGCGTGCCTGGGTCACGCATGTCATCGACGAAATTGGTTTTGTAGATGTGTTTCGCCAACTCGATGATCGCGCGGAACAATATACCTGGTGGAGTAACCGTGGGCAGGCCTGGGCCAAGAATGTGGGCTGGCGCCTGGACTACCAGCTAGTCACACCGGGCATTGCCGCCAAGGCTCTGTCGGCCAGTATTTACAAGGACGAGAGGTTTTCGGATCATGCTCCGCTCACCGTTGAATACGACTTTAAGCTGAGCTAGAACAACGCCCGCTACTCAGGCACCCGCCGCATCGATCCTTTCAATATCATGCCTGCGCCAATACAGCAGGATCAACCCCGGCACAGCAATCAATACCGTCAGGATAAAAAAGCTTGGCCAGCCCGCATACTCCACCATTGGTGGGGTGAGCGGTCCGGCCAGATAGGTCCTTCCTACGGCCGACAACGCTGAAAGCAACGCGAACTGGGTGGCTGAAAACTGCTGGTTACACAATCCCATCAGCAATGCCACAAACGCAGCAGTACCCATGCCTCCGCATAAATTTTCCAGTCCTACTGCGCTGGCCATCAGGATCACGTTATGCGGTGCGACGGAGATGACCCAGAAACCCAGGTTAGAGACCCCTTGCAGCACACCAAATAACAATAACGAGCGATAAAGTCCAAGCTTAGCCATCAGTGTGCCGCCAGCAAGCGCACCAACAATCGTCGCCGCCAACCCCAGTAATTTATTGACGGTACCGACTTCCGTTGCAGAAAATCCTGCAGCACGAATCAGAAAGGTCGTAGACAGTGCGCCGGCAAAGGCATCACCGAGCTTGTAGAGCACGATCAGGACAAGTACTGTAATGGCACCGGGACGACTAAAAAACTCCTTGAACGGCTCTAACACCGCATCAGACAACGATCGAGGGGCCAGTGCAACCTCCTCAGGCTCTGGCGCCCAGAGTGTCGCGAGAGTCATTACAAGCATCAGGCCGCCCATCAGCATATAGGTGTGACCCCAGCCAAGCCATTGATCGGCAAGGATCAAGGCAAGACCACCTGACACCAGCATCGCCAGCCGGTAACCCAGAACCGAAAGCGCAGCGCCCGCTCCCCGTTCTTCCTTGCGCAGCGCATCACTGCGATAAGCATCAAATGCGATATCTTGCGTAGCAGAACAAAATGCAACAGCCACTGCAAGCAAGGCAAGAGGGAATAGATTTTGTGACGGAGACAGCATACCCATCAACATCATGCCTAACGCCAACAACACCTGCATCAGCAGCATCCAGCCTCGCCTGCGACCGAGCAGCGGAGGGGCGTAACGATCAATCAGCGGTGCCCATAAGAACTTGAGCGTGTAGGCCGTACCAACGAGCGTTAAAAATCCGATCTGCTGCAAAGAAACTTGCTCAACAGTCGCCCATGCCTGCAAAGTGCCACCTGTCAGCGCCAGAGGCAATCCACTGGCGAAACCCAGTGCTAGCAGCGGCGCTACCCTTCGACTGGTGTACAGCCTGGAAACAGGGATATTCATGCAGGTACTCTGCCAGCTGAAGCTGCTCTGCCAGTAAATCGATATGCCGCAAGGGTGCTGCGCCAACCGGCCAGCCATTTCACTTCATGTTTATCATTAAATGTCGCACGCTCGAGCAATTGAAAATCAAGCGTATCAGCAAGGCGTTCAAAGTCCTTGAGCGTACACAGATGAATATTAGGGGTGTCGTACCAGCCATATGGCATCTGACCGGTCACAGGCATACGCCCCATCAGAATGGACCAGCCGTGTGGCCAGTAGCCAAAATTTGGGAAAGATACGATCCCATTGAGCGCGACTCGCGCCATTTCTTTAAGAATGTGCTCGGTATTGTGCATGGACTGTAATGTCTGCGATAACACCACCGTATCGAACTGCTGATCTTCAAACATCGCCAGACCATCTTCGAGGTTTTGCTGAATCACATGGATACCACGCTGCACACAGGTCAATACACGTGCGTCACTGATCTCTACGCCGATACCCTGCACATTTTTAGTCTGCTTCAAATGGACGAGCAACGAGCCATCGCCACACCCCAGATCAAGCACGCGACTGCCAGGTTTGACCCATTGTGCGATGCGTAAGAGGTCTTCGCGCAAAGACGGCGGACTCGCTGGCTGAATGACGGACTGACTCATCCCTGAACCTCGTTACAAATAGTCGATCCCGACACGGTGGCTGCGATACGCAGGAAATACGCACGCATCACGGCGTGGTAACGCGCATCGTCAAGTAAAAATGCATCATGTCCATGAGGTGCATCAATTTCAGCATACGTCGCAGGTTGGTGATTTTTAAGCAAAGCACGCACAATTTCGCGCGAACGCTCGGGGGGAAAGCGCCAGTCCGTGGTGAAGGAGACCAACATAAAATCCGCCTGAGCAGGCGCAAGCGCACGTGCCAGATCGCCTTGCGTTTCGCGGGCCGGATCAAAATAATCCAGCGCACGCGTAATCAACAGATAGGTGTTTGCGTCAAAGTAGCGTGAAAACTTTTCACCCTGATAACGCAGATAAGACTCGACCTCAAACTCGACACCGTAACCGTAATGGAAGGCACCGCCTGCGGCAGGCTCTCGCTGGGTGCGGCCAAACTTTTCCGCCATGTCATCGTCCGACAGGTACGTGATGTGTCCAACCATTCTGGCTACGGACAAGCCACTACGTGGCACCGTGTTTTGCGCGTAATAGTTGCCACCATGAAACTCAGGATCGGTGATGATGGCGCGCCTGGCGACCTCATTAAAAGCAATATTCTGGGCAGATAGTCTGGGGGTACTGGCGATCACTACGCAGTGCGCTACACGATGGGGCAACGTAATGGCCCAACTCATTGCCTGCATCCCGCCAAGCGAGCCCCCCATGACTGCAGCGAAACGCGTAATGCCGAGCCGGTCTGCAACGCGTGCCTGCGCCTGCACCCAATCCTCAACCGTTAGTACAGGAAAGGCCGCCCCCCAGGGCACCCCTGTTTCTGGAGAGATGGAGGCTGGCCCTGTGGAGCCAAAACATGAGCCGAGGTTATTGATACCGATTACAAAAAAAACGTCAGTATCCACCGGCTTACCCGGGCCCACCATATTGTCCCACCAGCCGATATCCTCAGGATTATCCGCTGCAATACCCGCCACATGGTGGGAGGCATTCAGGGCATGGCAAATCAGCACAGCATTGCTGGACGTCGCATTGAGCGTGCCGTAGGTCTCGATAGCAAGTTCGTAGGCGTTGAGCGTGTGCCCACTGGCCAGAGCAAGTGGCTCATTGAACTGCATGAACTGAGTGTGCACGACACCGACAGAACCTGAAGGAACGGTAACCGTATCGGAGTGCGTAACGGAGTCATTAACGGAGTCAGTAATGGACTCAGTAACGGACTCAATAACGGGCGGGATTGCGCCCAGGGATTCGGACGAAGTAGTCATACAGACCTTCTTTAGCTGGATTTATGAGGCGCCCGCAAGCGGATCAGGCAAATCGGCGCCAACTGAATGCAAAGTTTAACATTCCATGTGTTCGTTGGGTAGGCTTGCACCTGTTCATTGGAGAGGCACCAAACGCACTCGAACCTGGTTAAACAGCCCGGCCAAATATTTATTTTGTAAAACACAGGGATTCTGCGCATTTCCATACGTGCTGCAAACAAGCACACTGTAGGGGTTCATTCAGTATGCGCACAGGGAAATTTTTACATGTTCAAACCACCGCTATCCGGGCGAGAGCTGCAATGCCTGGAGTGGGTGTCGCTTGGCAAGACCAGCTGGGAAACCGCCTCGATACTTGGCCTAAGCGAACGCACCGTCAACTTCCATCTGCGCAACGCCTGCCGCAAACTCAATGTCTACGGTCGACAAGCGGGTGTTGTCAAGGCGTTGAGACTAGGTTTGCTGCATGTGCACACCAATGAATCAGACGAACGGCTATACCCGACTATTTCAGAACCAGTGACCGTATAAACTCTTGCGCCTGTTCGCGTGGTAGCGATTTTTCAGGTCCGGATGCGACCACCTGAATCAGCATACCCCGATGAACAAAGACACGCGCCACCAGCACAGAGGGTTGTTTAGCCACAACTGTTTCCAGTTCAAACATTTTGCCCTCAAGCGCGGCTTGTGTAATCTCCTTTCCGCTCGTACCAAACAAGGAGCCAAGCAGCGCGCGTTTTAGAGACATCTCCTGTGTCGCGCCCAGATCCTGCGGCAAAGGAGCGTATCCGACGGCAAAAACAGCAGGGCCAACGTTCGCCGCAGAAAGGGAAAAAACCAACTTATAGTCATCAATCTGAAGTTGTCGCTGCTCAGTTTGTACCTTTGCAGGAAAAGCCAGCACCACATGGTCATCTGCCACGCTTAGCTCGCGCCAGTTAAACTCAGGCGTGCATCCCAGTAGCAAGGCGAAAACAATGCCTGATAGCCAGAAATAAAGAAACTTACCCACCACGGATACTCCAATTTAAAACGTTTAGGCGACGATACTATTGTCGTTGAAATTAGTTACAAATGTATCCGTTTCCCTGTTTTCCCCCTCTGGCGCGCATACTTTAAAATCAACACGATTGATGAATGAAAGGATTCTCTGTGACTGACACGCTGTCCATCCGGCTCGCACGCCTGCAGGCCCACCCCGAAGTTCTGGGCAAAACACTTCGAGGCATCGAAAAAGAAGGGCTGCGCGTTGATCACAATGGTCTGCTGTCCATGCGGCCGCACCCACTGGCATTAGGCTCGGCACTGACACATCCCAGGATCACGACGGATTATTCCGAGTCCTTGCTTGAGCTCATCACCGGCACCCATGATCGCGTGGATAGTCTGATTGCTGAAATCAACGAGATTCAGCGTGTCGTTTCAATCACGATGACCGACGAGCTTATGTGGAATCACTCCATGCCTGCTCACTTACCCGCAGAACAGGACATTCCGATCGCCTGGTATGGCACTTCCAATACCGGAATGATCAAGCATGTCTATCGTCGCGGGTTGGCCGAACGGTATGGCAAAACCATGCAATGCATTGCAGGATTACATTACAACTTCTCTTTCGACGAATCCATCTGGGATATGCTTGACAGAGGCGAGGCCTCTGCGCAGGATCGGCGCTCAGCCGGCTACATCGCGCTGATCCGCAACTTCACCAGATACAGCTGGTTACTGATGTATCTTTTCGGCGCATCACCAGCATTATCACGGGACTTTTTACGCGGCAATACTGACGCATTGCTTGAGCTCGACTCCCAGACAATGTATCTGCCATATGCGACCAGCTTGCGCATGAGCGATCTGGGGTATCAAAATAAAGCACAGTCAGGACTCAAGCCCTGCTACAACGACCTGAATACCTTTTTGCAGCGGATCTACGATGCGGTCACGACCCCCTGGCCTGCCTATGAAAAAACAGGTACCCACCGAGATGGTCAGTGGATACAGCTCAACACGAATATCCTTCAAATAGAAAACGAGTTTTATTCCAGCATCCGTCCCAAGCGCACGACAGGGCCGTGCGAGCGCCCCATCACGGCCTTAGCCGAGCGCGGCGTGCAATACATTGAAGTCCGTTGCCTGGATATTGACCCGACAGAACCAACAGGAATTTCAGCCCAGACTGCAAAGTTTGTCGATGCATTTTTGCTGTACTGTGCCTTACAAGACAGCCTGGACTTTTCTGAAAGTGGCTTTTGCCCTGAAAGCGCGGCAAACTTTTCACGCGTAGTTAAACTGGGCCGTGAGCCAGGACTGATGCTTAAACAGGCCGGACAGGACATCAGCCTGCAAGACTGGGCTAATCAACTGTTGGACGGCATTTCAGCATGCAGCGCTGTATTGGCGAGCAATCTGAATGATGCTTCATATATCCAGGCACTTGAAGTGCAGCGCGGGAAAGTACAGGATCCAACCCTTACTCCCTCTGCCAAGGTCCTGCAGGAATTGCAATCACGAAAAATATCTTTCCATGACTATGCCCTGCAACTCAGCGCTACGCATGCCAGTGCACTGCGTCAGAAGGGATTGACGACGAAAGAGACGGATACGGCCACGTATCAGGCAAAAGAGTCGATTACGGAGCAAAAACGCCTGGAGTCAAGCGATCAGGAGAGCTTTGAGGCCTACGTTGCACGTTTTCATGCAGCACTTAAGGTGCCATCGATGAGCAAAAACTAGGTCAAATAAAATTTAACTTACTGAAACTTGGTGCGTCCGACAGGAATCGAACCTGTATCGAGAGCTTCGGAAACTCTAATTCTATCCATTGAACTACGGGCGCCAAGCCATGAATTATAGCGGGAGAGTAAAACTTGCGGCGGCGCACCGCAAGAAGCCCCACCGACATCGCCTTATGCCGCTATAATCGCTCGGTTTTGTAAGAAAAACCGTCAAACCACATCAATCCCGAAGGCCGATGGTCGACAATGCCAATTCTCCAAGACTGGCATCATTAGACAGAGCAGCGGGGTTCAGACTCGCAGGATTTGGTCATGAGCAATACACAGCAAAATCAAGAAGCACACACCGAAGAGCACCACTCGCCGATTAAAACGCCTAAACAGCTGATCGTCACGATCCTGTTGTCGTTTATCGTACCAATCCTGATCATCATTCTCTTGGTGAATCTCGTAGCTGCCGGCAATCAGGTTGGCGCGGGATCAGATACCCTTGGTCCAGAAGCGACAGCCAAGCGTATTGCCCCTGTTGCAAAACTGGAACTGGTTGATGCCAGCGGCCCCAAAGTATTTAAAAGCGGCGAACAAGTCTACAAAGCTGTCTGTGCCGGCTGTCATACAGCGGGCGTTGCTGGCGCACCCAAATTCGGGGATCCAGCCAGTTGGGCAGCCGCTGCCAAGACAGGCCTGAACGCAATGGTTGCGAACGCGATCAAGGGTAAAAATGCCATGCCTGCCAAGGGCGGCAATCCTGCTCTGGATGATTTTGAAATCACCCGTGCGGTGGTTTACATGGCAAACAACTCAGGTTCAAAGTTTGATGAGCCCGTAGAACCTGCTCCAGCTGCACCTTCAAAATAAGTTTTATCTATCAATCGCCTGTTCAGGCTTTTGAAAAAACGCTGGCCCCTGCAAAAACAGGGGCCAGCGTTTTTTTATCAGACCGAATGTAACTGCAGCAACGACATGCCAAGCTGCACGCGACGCTGCAACCAGAGGCTAGGACGATAACGAGGGTCACCAGTGACTTGTTGCATATTTTTCAAAATTTCAAGGATGTGCCGCGCACCTAGCGCATCGCCTAAGGCCAAGGGCCCTTTGGGATAACCCAGACCCAGGGACACCGCTCGATCAATGTCCTGCGGAGTGGCAATGCCTTGCTGTGCAATATCGCAAGCGATATTGACGATCATGGCTGTAATCCTCTGCGCTACAAAACCAGCCGAATCCTCGACCACACTCACGCGCACATTATCACTGCCTAACAAAGCGTGTGCGGTGGTGCGCCACACTGGCGCAGTCGCTGGCGAAACCATCAACGTACGACGACGTGCAACGTCAAAATCATTCAAGGTATCCAACCCAACCGTACGTGCCGCATCCAGCCCCTGATCCACAACAGCTGTAGATACATCCTGACCGTAAGGCGTGACGATCAGCAAGCTGTCAAACGAAGGAGTACTGCCTGTTTCGAGTGTTGCGCCCAGGCTGCGTAAAAGATTGACTGCGCGCGAGTGCCCTAGTTCGTGAGCATGGCTGACCCAGACCTTTGGAACTGACTGCTGCTCTGGTGCAGGCGGCTCAATCACTACCTTTCTCTGGCCGTCCTCATAGTCGTAAAAACCTGCCTGCGTTTTACGTCCGTAAATCCCACCCGCAACACGAATAGTGCCAATCGGAGACGGCTTGAAACGCGGTTCATCAAAAAACTGGCGGTAGATCGACTCCATGACTGCGTGCGAGACATCCAGCCCCGTCAGATCCATCAACTCGAACGGCCCCATTTTGAAACCCGCCTGCTCGCGCATAATCGAGTCAATCGTGGAGAAAGGCGCAACACCTTCTTGCGCAATACGCAAGCCTTCGGTATTCATACCGCGACCCGCGTGATTCACGATAAAACCTGGCATATCTTTACAGCGGACCGGCGTATGGCCCATTTTGATGGACAAGGCCATCAACGCATCACCTACTGTTCGATCACTCTTTAACCCATCGATCACCTCAACGACCTTCATCAAAGGCACAGGATTAAAAAAGTGATAACCCGCTACGCGCTCAGGATGCGCGCAGGCTGCGGCAATGGAGGTAATGGACAACGAGGAAGTGTTGGACACGAGAATGCAATCGTTCGCAACAATCGCCTCAAGTTCCTTAAAAAACTTTTGTTTGATATCCAGACGCTCGACAATCGCCTCAATCACTAAATCGCAATCTTTTAATTCCTGAATATCCGCTGCACCGTGAACATTTGCCAGTGCCGCCTCAGCTGCTTCAGTTGAAATTTTCCCTTTGGCAGCCAGCGTTGTCCATGTTGCTGCCAGCGCTTCTCGCGCGGCAGCAACAGCCTGTGGCTGAACGTCAAACAAACGGACGGTCAATCCCGCCTGCGCAGCAATCTGAACAATCCCGCGCCCCATTGCGCCCGCACCTGCCACACCAATTATCTGAATATTTTTCATTTTTTATTCCAAGTCACTATTAAGGCCATTATCGCTCTAAGATTCACCTATGCAAAACACACTTAAAACTGGCCAGTCCGTCAGCCTCGAACAGGTGAGTGCCCTTTTTAACCCACGCGATCCGCAAAGCCATAAAGGCAGCTTCGGATGTGCAGCGATTCTAGGGGGCGCGCCTGGCATGACCGGCGCAGCCATCCTTGCTGCCAGAGCAGCTTTGAAAACTGGTGCAGGTAAAGTGATGGTCGGGATCGCGCAAACGCCCTTACCCGTGCCCTACGACTCCAGCAACCCTGAGCTCATGCTGCATGAAGCCGATGATTTGCTTGAGATTGCGCACACGATGGACGCCTGGGCGGCAGGTTGTGGCCTGGGAACATCAGAGCAAGCCTTAAGCTGGCTGCGCCGACTTTTTATCCGTCGTCAAAATGCACCACTCGTTCTGGATGCTGATGGACTCAATGCCATCGCTTCAGGGGAGGTCTCACCCACGTGGGGCCGTGGCGAGATCGTACTGACCCCCCACCCTGCCGAAGCTGCGCGATTACTTGATCTGGACACAAAGCAAGTCCAGGCAGACCGAACGGGTGCGGCGATTGCTCTGGCCAGTCAGTTCAAGGCCTGGGTCGTACTCAAGGGAGCGGGCACCGTTATCTGCGCGCCCGATCTCTCGTGGCAGCTCAACACCACAGGCAATGTAGGTCTTGCCACCGCGGGGTCGGGAGATGTGCTCAGCGGTATGCTGGTCAGCCTGCTCGCCCAGGGATTTCCCATGCAAACCGCCGTGCCTGCTGCGGTCTGGTTGCACGGAGCAGCCGCTGATTATTTGGTCAAACAAGGCATCGGTCCAATTGGCCTGACTGCGGGCGAGCTCGCTGATGCAGCCCGAACGATTCGTAATTCGGGTGCGAAATAAATTTTTCATCATTTCATTTATTTTCACTTATCATCAATTTTTAATCTCAGACTATCGGAGCATTGCATGTCCACTGTTCTCACGCCCGAATCACAAGCACTTGCTCAAAAACTGGCGGCAGGCATTCGTACCTGGATCGAATGCGAATCGCCCTCGAGCGATGCGCCGTCCATTGAGCGTATGGCAGAACTGGTGGCCAAACAGGCGCGTGCTGCCGGGCTGAGTGTAGAACTGACCCATGCGGGACCTAAAAATCTGCCAATACTCGTTGCAAGTAATCGGGCGCCTGGCGACGAACGTCCCGGCATTTTATTACTCGCCCATCTTGATACCGTTCACCCGATTGGCACACTGAAAATCAACCCCTGCCGAATCGAAGACGACAAACTCTTCGGACCCGGCAGTTTTGATATGAAAGGCGGTACTTATCTGGCACTGACTGCGCTGGGTGAGTTATCCGCTGCGGGTGCAACACCCTTACCGGTTGATTTTTTAATGGTGCCAGACGAAGAAGTCGGCAGTCACGCATCGCGTCCAGCAATTGAGACGCATGCCAGGCGGGCACGCTACACACTTGTTTGCGAACCCGCGCGACCCAATGGCGGAAAATGCGTCACGGCCCGAAAAGGTACCGGCATGACTAAACTTACCGTCACAGGACGTCCCTCTCACGCGGGCATGGCGCATGAAAAAGGTCGCAGCGCAATTCGCGAAATGGCTCACCAGATCATCGCTCTCGAAGCCATGACAGACTATGCCCGTGGCATTACAGTGAGCGTTGGCACCATCTCTGGTGGGACCGTGACCAATACCGTGCCTTCGCATTGCGAAGTCATGGTCGACTTCCGGATCCCTGACGAGGCAGCAGGCAAAGAAATCGAAGCCAGAATGCTTGCACTCAAACCAGTCGATCCCGATACGACGCTCGCCATCGAGGTTGAGCTTAATCGTCCCGCAATGGTTAAGACGCCAGCTGCACAAGCGCTGCTTGACCAGCTCATAGACTATGCCGATGCAGCGGGTTTTGAGCTCATTGATGCACCGGTGACAGGTGGCGGCAGCGATGCAAACTTTACAGCTGCACTTGGAATTCCGTCGGTTGATGGACTGGGCGCTGAAGGAGATGGCGCACATACCCTGCACGAATACATCTTGGTCTCAGCCCTACCTCGCCGCCTGCAATTCTGGCGCAACACACTTACCCAACTCACTTAAGGACACGTGCTAGCCAGCTGATTTGTTCAGCATTGCCTTGAGCATATCCAGACGGCTTTTAGGACTCATCGCCTCGGCTTCTGGCTGCTGGTCCGGAGCACTGGATAAGCCCATCTCCTGGATAAACCGCGAAGGCTCGCGCAGCAGGTCTTCACGCGCACGCCTGCGTTTTTTACACCAGCTTAAATGCAAACTACGCTGAGCGCGTGTTATTCCCACATACATCAGACGACGTTCTTCCTGGATACGCGACACCAAAGCTTCAGCAATGCTCGCTGCATCGCCCTCCTCGTCATCACGCCCCATATGCGGTAGCAGTCCTTCCTCCACCCCTAACAAATACACATGAGGGTACTCAAGACCTTTTGACGCATGTAAAGTCGAGAGCTTGACGGCATCAGGCTCCTCGTCTTCACTACGCTCTAGCATCGTCACCAGCGCGACATGCTGGACTAAATCAAATAATCCCATGCTGTCAGCATCTGCTTTACGCTTGAGCCAACCTACTAACTCCAGTACGTTATGCCAACGACTCTGTGCCGGTTTTTCATCAAAAGTATCGTAGAGATATCTTTCATATTGAATCGCGCTAACCAAGTCATCCAGAATATCGCCAGCAGGCTCAGCGGCCTGCACTTTCTGCCCTGTCTCTGTTTTACCCGCACGAAACTGAATACGTACAATAAATTCACCGAATGTACGTAAAGGCTCAAGCTGACGTACATTGAGCCGTGACTCGACGCCCTGCTCGAACAGGGCAGCAAACAATGAGATTTTCCGCTCACCGGCATATTGCCCCAGCGTTTGCAGAGTCGCCTGACCAATGCCACGTTTGGGTGTGGTTGCAGCACGAATAAACGCAGGGTCATCCTCCTCGTTCGCAATCAGACGCAGGTAGGACAGCACATCCCTGACCTCGGCTTTATCAAAAAAACTTTGGCCACCAGAAATTGTGTAAGGAATGCGGACATTGCGCATGGCCTGCTCAACAATACGCGCCTGGTGATTGCCGCGATACAAAATAGCGAAATCTTTCCAGCTTGCCTGTTTTTCAAATCGGGCTGCTGAAATTTTCATCGCGACGTTTTCAGCTTCGACCTCATCGCTTGACATGGCAGTAACTGAAATCGCATCGCCAGTACCATGATCAGACCAGAGTTTTTTTTCAAAGATCTTTGGATTCTGCGAAATTACATTATTTGCAGCAGCAAGGATTCTCTGACTTGACCGATAGTTCTGCTCGAGTTTAATCAGTCGTATATTTGGGTAGTCTGTCGTGAGTTTGGCCAGATTTTCGATCGTAGCGCCGCGCCAGGCATATATCGCCTGATCATCATCACCCACTGCGGTAAACATTGCGCGCGGTCCTGTCAGCCACTGCACCAACCGGTACTGACAGACGTTAGTATCCTGATACTCGTCGACCAGGAGATAACGCACTCGTTTCTGCCATTTTTCACGCACCTCGATATTGCGCTCAAAAATCTGAGCAGGTACCGCAATCAGATCATCAAAATCTACAGCTTGATAAGCGGCGAGGGTGGCGTTGTAACTACGGTAAATTTTCGCTGCCTCGACCTCGCTTGGCGTAGCTGCCAAATTAGCGGCACCGTCCGGATCGATCAATCCATTTTTCCAGAGGGAAATTGTTTGCTGAACCGCTTTGAGACGTCCGCGGTCCGTTGTCGCCAGCAAGTCCTGAACAATAGCCAGCGCATCATCCGCGTCAAAAATTGAAAACTGCGGCTTGAGTCCTGCATGCTGCGCTTCCTCGCGCAAAATCCGCACACCAAGAGAATGAAATGTGCTGATCGTTAACCCTTTTGCCTGACTCGGATCAACCAGACGCTTGACGCGATCATCCATCTCGCGTGCGGCTTTATTTGTAAAAGTCAGCGCGACGATATTACGTGCTGAATAGCTACATTCTTTGATCAAGTAAGCGATTTTCTGCGTGATCACACGTGTTTTACCAGAGCCCGCGCCAGCCAGAACCAGGCAGGGTCCATCCAGATACAACACAGCCTCGCGTTGTGCGGGATTCATTCCTGAGACAGCTGAAGTCGACATATGGATTCTTTAAATTTCGAGCGGATCAACTTCAAGCTGCCAGCGCACTTTTCGTGACTCTGGCAAAGTATTTATTTCAGCGAGCCAGTGACGCAATAATGACTGGATCGCGGGGCGATGCGTCGCCTCAATTAATAACTGCGCACGACACATATTATCGACACGCACAATGCGCAGCGGCACGGGGTCGTACAGCGTGATCATCTCTGTGCTGAGTTGCTGCTCCATGATTGCCATTGCCGTATCTTTTGCACTTTGTAAAAATGCAATCGCTATATTTAAATCACGCGCCTCAGCGCTCAACAGAGCCTGGTGAGAAAAAGGTGGCAGCATGGCCGACTCACGCTCTTGCATGGAGTGCTTTGCAAACCCCGAATAATCATGCTTGAGCAATGCCTGATATACCGGCTGCTCAGGATAGCCAGTCTGCACGATCACTTCGCCATGACCGGTATGCCTGCCTGCCCGACCCGCAACCTGCATCAGTTGCGCAAACAATCGTTCAGGTGCGCGGAAATCCTGAGAAAACAGCATCGCATCAGCATTCAGTACGCCTACCAGTCCCAAATTCGCGAAGTCATGTCCTTTGGCAACCATCTGTGTACCAACCAGTATATCGATCTCTCCTGCATGCACACTCGCGAATAAAGCCTGAGCACTGCCCTTTTTACGAGTACTGTCGGCATCAATTCTGGCGATACGGGACTCGGGAAACAGCTCTCCAAGATGCTCTTCAATGCGCTGCGTACCTCGCCCCATGGGTTGCAAGTCCTGATCTCCGCAATCCGGGCAAGCATGTGGAACACGCTGCTGATATCCGCAGTGATGACAGTGCAGTTGATGACGGCCTGGCGTTGTGCGATGCAGAACGGTAAAAGTCGTGCACCGTGGGCACTGACTCACCCAACCGCAGGAGGCGCAATGCAAAGCAGGAGCATAGCCGCGTCTATTTAAAAAAATGAGAACCTGCTCTTTGTTCTCGAGCCGCTCGCGCATCGCCGTCAGCAAATGCGGCGACATACCGTGATCCATTTTTAATCGTCGTGTATCAACTAGGCGCACTGTAGGCAGGGAAACGGCGCGCGCACGCGCGGGCAGACTCAGACGCTGGTACTGCCCTCTTTCAGCACGCACCCAACTTTCAAGTGATGGTGTTGCCGAGCCAAGCACAACTGGCACACCCAGATCGTGACCACGCCAGACAGCGAGATCCCTGGCTGAATACCTCAAGCCATCCTGTTGTTTGTAGGAAGGATCATGCTCTTCGTCCACCACAATTAAGCCTACATCCTGCATCGGCGCAAAAATCGCTAGCCGTGTACCCAGTACAACTCTTGCCTCGCCTCGTTGCACGCGCAACCAGGCCCTCAGACGCTCACCATCTGACAAGCCGCTGTGCAATACGGCTACGCCACCAATACCAGCCACGGGCTCCAGACGCGCACGTAGAGCCTGCTCAAATTGCGGGGTCAGGTTTATTTCAGGAACCAGCATCAGAACGCGCTTGCCCCGCGCAAGTGCTTGCGCGGCCGCATGCAAATAAACCTCAGTCTTACCGCTACCGGTCACACCGTAAAGTAAGAATGTTTTAAAGCCTTCAGCGGCAATTATTAAATCAACGGCTAATTGTTGCGCCGCATTGAGCTCTGGCACTGCACTCACTGCAGAAGCCTTCAAGACAGGCGCGCGACGCTGATCCAGGCGGGCGACGGGCCCTCCTGCAGATCGTTTGCCCTGATATGCAGTCACACTTCGCAACGACAACGGCAATGCAGGCAAAACGACTTCGCCCAAAGGTCTCTGATAGTAATCCGCAGCAAACCGGGCGAACCTGAGCCAGTGATCTGGCAGGGGTGCGATATCAGTGAGCACCAACTCAACACTCTTGATCAATGAGGGGTCGTACGCCGGCAACTCAGGCAGTTCGACAACCATGCCAATCATTTTTCTGCGGCCAAATGGCACGATCACCCGCATTCCCGTTTCAACAGGAAAATCACATTTATAGTCAAAAGGACCTGGAAGCGGAACATCCAGGACGACCCTGACCCACTCAGCCTTTCTTAACTCTGGTGCGGGAAGATCGGAGGGTTCATTGACCATAAACTTAAAGTGGTTTCTTCAATTTGCTTCTAACATACTGAGTCGCCAAGCATTCAAAAGTTATCTGTAAAGCATGTGGATAACTTTGGGGAAAACCATCATGAAATGATTTTTTTGCTCAACATTATTTATCCTAAAAAAATCCTATAAACATAAAATTAATGTTTTTTTACATTAAAATCAATAGGTTATAGAGCTATCCAAGAATTAAGATTTCATTTTTAGGGCTTTCCCTTAAAATGATAAATCTGTGCACAACTTATTAAATTTGCAATAGCTCAGACCATAGGTTGTGCCCAGAGAACCGCTTATCACCTGCGTTTCAGACTTTCGTTCCGTGGTATTTAGGGCTATAGCTGCGGACCTCGTCTACTAGTGCACCGACAGCCTCAGGAGGTGTAAATTGTGAAATGCCATGACCAAGATTAAAGACATGGCCGCCACGCCCTACCGGACCAAAAGCATCCATTACACGTCTGGCTTCTGCACGTATGGCGGGCTCACCACCGAATAAGGCCATTGGATCCAGATTGCCCTGAAGAGCGACCGAATCCGAAATCCTGCGTCTTGCTGCCGCGAGGTCAACAGTCCAGTCAAGCCCAACAGCATCACAACCGATCGCGGCGATTGACTCCAGCCACTGCCCTCCTCCCTTGGTAAACACGATGACAGGCACACGACGCCCTTCACGTTCACGCTTGAGCAGATCAACTACTTTTTTTGTATAGGCGAGCGAAAACTGCTGAAAAAGCCCATCCGCCAATACCCCTCCCCAGCTGTCAAAAATCATGACGGCCTGGGCACCCGCTTCAATCTGGGAATTTAAATAGAGCGCAGTAGTCTGAGCGTTAATTTCGAGGATGCGATGCAACAAATCCGGCCGCGCATACAGCATGCTCTTGATGAGTCTGTAATCATCACTGCCCTTTCCTTCCACCATATAACAAGCGACGGTGAATGGGCTACCTGCAAAACCAATCAATGGTACGTTCCCATCGAGCTCACGGCGAATAACCTTCACTGCATCAAAGACATATTGCAATTTCGACATATCGGGCACAGCCAGTTTAGCGACATCCTTTTCATCACGAACAGGATGTGCAAAACGAGGACCTTCTCCTTGGGCAAAAGATAAACCAAGTCCCATCGCATCCGGTACGGTCAGTATGTCCGAGAAAAGGATGGCTGCATCTAACTTATAGCGTTCTAGAGGCTGCAGGGTGACCTCGCACGCATAGTCCGGATTTTGTGCAAGCCCCATGAAAGAGCCCGCCCGGGCACGTGTTGCGTTGTACTCTGGAAGATAACGACCCGCCTGACGCATCAGCCATGCGGGTGTATAGGGGACCTCTTCACGCATTAACGCACGAAGGAAAACATCATTTTTCAGGGGGGCTACTGACACAAGAATCCTTTTGAAATGCTGGACGTACTGAACTGATCTAACACTTTTCAAAACGTCGCGACTATTGATAACTTATGATTTTACTCTTCGTCATCATCTGGTCGATACTGGCTCGCATCTATCTGATATTTGCGCATCAATGCCCAGAAAGCTCGTCGGTGTTTATTCGATGCGCGTGCAGCTTTAGCGATGTTGCCGTTATGTATTTCAAGTGCGCGCGTGACGTAATCACGTTCAAACTGTTCCACCATGATTGCTTTTAATTGTCTGAAAGAGATATTTTCATGGTTTGACGTGCTCTGCAGATTCTTTATGCCTAATAAAAACTTTGTATTTTTATTGTTATTCTTCAATCCTTTAGATTGAAATTTAAAACTATTCGAGGGATTTATTCGCCCAGGTAGTGAGCCAGAATGCGTTGTATAGTTACCCCCGTTGGCGGACTCTCCATATAGTTGCCCTGGTTCGCGCAGACTACTTCCAGGTCGTGGTACTTTTGAGACTGTACTCAAAATCCTCGCTCTATATTCATCCGGACAAAGCGGCAAACGCACAAAATCAGCTAATCCAAGCTCCAACAGATCCTGCATCGCCGCGGATCTCAATCCACTAAAAACACCAATCAGCGGTACAAAGGGTCCGCGAGGTATCGCCGCAAGTGCCTGCCTGGTCCAGCTCAGTGTCTCTAGTGATACTGGCAATAAGCACACATCGAAGCGGCGAAGACTCACAGCCGACTTGGCAAAGACCTGTATATCAATATTTACCGAGGTATCAACAATATCCGTCTGCTCAGTCTCCCAATCCAGGCTGTGCATGCGTATACGCGCCATTGCTGGCTCCATCTGTTTGAGCGCAGGGTCAAGCCAAACTCGTTGTGTCGCTATCGTAACTACAGCGCAATCTATCTGTTGACGCATATTCATGTTCCTTTTAAGCAGAACATGCAAGACTAGTCACTACGTTTACAAAACAATATTCGGAGTTTACGCATCCGTAGTTTTTACACTGTGAACTCTACGACACATCAAAAAAAAACACGCCAGCAAAAGTGGCGTGTTTTTTTATACAAAAACGGTAGATTAATGCTTACGTGTCATCTCACGAATCCTGCGAGCTGCAGAAGCCTGAGCAACCAGCATTTCTATCTCTGCTTCAACGACAGCGATATCAGCGTGATCCTTGGCATTAGCCAGAGCCTCACGTGCCTTCGCACGTGCCAACTCAGCTTTTTCTTCGTCCAGATCCTCGCCACGAATAGCTGTATCAGATAATACAGTCACGTGACCAGGTTGAACTTCAAGCAATCCACCGGCTACGAAAAAGCTCTCTTCCGAGTTGTCTTCGAGCACGACTTTAACCAAACCTGGACGAATGCGCGTGATCAGCGGAGTGTGGCCAGGCAAAATACCTAACTCACCCGACTCACCAGGCAACACGACAAATTTAGCTTCGCCTGAATACAGAGATTTCTCTGCACTGACGACATCCACTTTCAAGATGGCCATGTTAAGTCCTTATTGGATTTTCTTGGCTTTCTCGAAGGCCTCGTCGATTCCTCCGACCATGTAGAACGCCTGCTCAGGCAGTGCATCGCACTCGCCTTCAACGATCATCTTGAAACCACGCAGGGTTTCTGCAAGAGGAACGTACTTACCAGGTGAACCAGTAAAGACTTCAGCAACGTGGAAAGGCTGTGACAAGAAACGCTGAATCTTACGCGCGCGCGCCACGGACAGTTTGTCTTCTGGTGACAACTCGTCCATACCCAGAATCGCGATAATGTCGCGCAATTCTTTGTAACGCTGCAACGTTTGCTGCACACCGCGTGCAACGTTGTAGTGCTCTTCGCCAACAACGTTGGGGTCAAGCTGACGGCTGGTCGAATCCAGAGGATCCACCGCAGGATAAATACCGAGTGATGCGATGTCACGCGACAACACAACGGTCGAATCCAAGTGCTGGAATGTTGTAGCTGGTGAAGGATCGGTCAAGTCATCGGCAGGCACGTACACAGCCTGAATCGATGTAATCGAACCTGTCTTGGTCGAAGTAATACGTTCCTGAAGAACGCCCATTTCTTCGGCCAGTGTTGGCTGATAACCCACAGCTGATGGCATACGACCCAGCAGCGCAGACACTTCTGTACCGGCCAATGTGTAACGGTAGATGTTATCTACGAAGAACAGAATGTCACGGCCTTCGTCACGGAATTTTTCAGCCATTGTCAGGCCAGTCAACGCTACACGCAGACGGTTACCTGGTGGCTCGTTCATCTGACCGAACACCATCGCAACTTTGTCCAGAACGTTCGACTCTTCCATCTCGTGATAGAAGTCGTTACCTTCACGGGTACGCTCACCCACACCGGCAAACACCGACAAACCGCTGTGCTGCTTAGCGATGTTGTTGATGAGTTCCATCATGTTCACGGTTTTGCCTACACCGGCACCACCGAACAGACCGACCTTACCGCCTTTTGCGAAAGGGCAAACAAGGTCAATAACCTTAATGCCTGTTTCGAGCAGTTCGATCGAAGGTGACAACTCGTCAAACTTTGGAGCTGGCTGGTGAATCGCACGACGCTCTTCTGTAGCGATCGGGCCTGCATCATCAATCGGACGACCCAGGACGTCCATGATGCGACCAAGTGTCGCAATGCCTACAGGCACAGAAATTGGGGCACCCGTTTTAGCAACGGCCATGCCACGGCGCAAACCGTCGCTTGAGCCCAGAGCAATGGTTCGGACAACGCCGTCACCAAGCTGTTGCTGAACTTCGAAGGTCAAACCTTTTTCAGCGAACTCAGATGAGTCGTCTGAAAGCGTAAGCGCTTCATAAATACGCGGCATTTGATCGCGGGGAAACTGAATATCCACCACGGCGCCGATGCACTGAACGATGGTTCCGTTGCTCATGTCTGTTCCTTGACTTATATAACTATAGGATGGGTTACCGTTGAAGCAGTCTATAAGTTAGACCGCCGCGGCGCCCCCCACGATTTCAGAAATTTCTTTTGTAATAGCTGCCTGACGAGTCTTGTTATAGACCAGCTGCAGATCGCCAATAACTTTCTTTGCATTGTCCGATGCGGCTTTCATTGCCACCATCCGGGCTGATTGCTCAGAAGCCATATTCTCTGCAACGCTCTGATAAACAAGACCTTCAACGTAGCGATGCAACAGCTCGTCGATTACTGTCTTTGAATCAGGTTCGTAGATGTAATCCCAGCTGTGTGCTGCTTTAACTGCTGATTGTGCTGGCGCATCATTCTCGGAGTGAGAATCATACGGATCAGCTAAATCACCTTGTAAAGGTAACAAGCGGAAAAACGTCACTTCCTGTTTCATCGTATTGACGAAACGGTTAGTTGCAACATAGACAGCATCGATTCGCCCTGCGGCAAAATCATCAATCTGCACTTTCAATGCACCAACCAGACGTGCCAGTTCAGGCACATCGCCAAGCTGAGTTTCCTGAGAAACCAGATTAGCGCCAATACGTGTCAATGTACCCAGACCCTTATTGCCAAGTGCGGTGAATTGGCAGCGAACATTTTTGTCGCTGAATTCGCGCAGACGATTCAAAACAAGACGCATGATGTTGGTGTTCAATCCACCACACAAACCCTTGTCTGTTGAAATCACCACAACACCTACAGCCTTCGGATCTGGTCTTTCGATCAGATATGGATGGCTGTAGTCTGGATTGGCTTGCATCAAATGCGAAGCCATCGTGCGTACTTTATCGGCATATGGGCGACCAGCACGCATCCTTTCCTGCGCTTTACGCATTTTGGATGCAGCCACCATCTCCATGGCCTTGGTGATCTTGCGCGTGTTTTGCACGCTCTTGATCTTGGTTCGAATTTCCTTAATTCCTGCCATTGCGCTTCCTGTGTCAGACCTGTTATCAGGTATCAGACCATCTGCTCTGCGCGGTCCGGGATCGGTCTATTGATCCCGGCATTCACGCGATAGCGGGTTCCTTAGTAGGTGCCGTGCTTTTTGAACTCTTTGAGTGCGCCAATCAGCTCTGCTTCGTCGTCTTTCGACAGCTCTGCAGTTGCTTCGATGCGCTCAATCATTCCAGCATGCTTGCCCTTGAGATAGTCTTTGATGCCTTTCTCAAACGGCAGAACCTGTGCGACTTCTATGTCGTCCAGATAGCCATTGTTGACGGCAAACAAGATCACACCAAGCTCCCAAACCTGCAAAGGCTGGTATTGAGGCTGCTTGAGCAGCTCAACTACACGCTTGCCGCGCTCGAGCTGACGACGTGTTGCATCGTCCAGATCCGAAGCGAACTGCGCAAACGCTGCCAATTCACGGTACTGAGCCAAGTCGGTACGAATACCACCGGACAGCTTTTTAACGATCTTGGTCTGCGCAGCACCACCGACTCGCGACACCGAAATACCAGCGTTAATAGCGGGGCGGACACCAGCGTTGAACAAGTCTGTCTCAAGGAAGATCTGACCGTCTGTAATCGAAATCACGTTGGTTGGGACGAAAGCTGAAACGTCACCAGCCTGGGTTTCAATGATTGGCAACGCGGTCAATGAACCGGTCTTACCTTTCACTGCACCTTTTGTGAATTTTTCTACGTAATCAACGTTCACGCGCGCAGCACGCTCAAGCAGGCGTGAGTGAAGATAGAACACATCGCCTGGGTAAGCTTCACGACCTGGTGGACGGCGCAACAGCAGTGATACCTGACGGTAAGCAATAGCCTGTTTGGTCAAATCGTCATAAACGATCAGAGCGTCTTCACCGCGATCACGGAAGTATTCACCCATTGTGCAGCCAGCATAGGCTGACAGGTACTGCATAGCAGCCGAGTCAGATGCTGCAGCAGCGACAATGATCGTGTATTCCATTGCGCCAAACTCTTCGAGTTTACGCAGTACGTTGTTAATTGTTGATGCTTTCTGACCGATCGCGACGTAGACGCACTTAACGCCTTTGCCTTTCTGGTTGATGATCGCATCTACAGCAACAGCTGTCTTACCTGTCTGACGGTCACCAATGATCAGTTCGCGCTGACCACGGCCGACTGGCACCATAGAGTCAATCGCTTTCAGACCTGTCTGCAGTGGCTGCGACACGGACTGACGGGCGATCACACCCGGGGCGACTTTCTCGATAATGTCTGTTTCTTTTGCGTTGATTGGGCCCTTGCCGTCAATTGGCACACCCAAAGCATTGACAACACGACCCAGCAACTCGGGACCTACCGGCACTTCAAGAATGCGGCCCGTTGCTTTAACGGCATCGCCTTCTGAAACACCGGTGTAGTCACCCAGAATCACGGCGCCGACAGAGTCGCGCTCGAGGTTCAGTGCCAGACCGAATACGTTATTTGGAAATTCAAGCATTTCACCTTGCATCACGTCGGAAAGACCATGAATACGGGTAATGCCGTCGGTCACGGAAACAACCGTGCCTTGCGTACGAATGTCGGACGATGTGCCCAGACCTTCAATACGGCTTTTTAGTAGTTCACTAATCTCTGACGGATTGAGTTGCATGTTCAGACTCCTGGAATCTTTTGACTGGCGTTACGCTGCCATTGTGTCGCGCATGCGTACCAACTGGGCTTGCACGGATGTGTCGAGTACATGATCACCCACGAGCACGCGCACACCACCAATCAAGGAGGCGTCAACGGTTACGTGGGGCTTGAGCTTCAGGCCGAACTTGGGTTCGAGCAAAGTGATCAGCTCGGACACCTGGGCATCGGACATCGGGAATGCGCTTGTAATGTTGGCTTGCGCCACACCTTCTGCTGCGTCCTTAAGGGCACGAAACTGCTCGGCGATATGTGTCAACAATAATAGACGGTCATTGTTAACAAGCAACACTACAAAATTTTGTAATGGCTGCTCGACAGCAGGTTGTACGAGGCTCAAAAACACGCTGATACGCTGCGCATCCTCAAGTCTCGGATCTGCCATTGCGGCACGCACCGATTCAACCGACGCCACGTCAGCTAGACGCTGCACCTGATCGGCCCATGCTGCGAGGCCAGCCTTGTCATCACGCGCTGCGGCAAATAATGCCTCAGCGTAAGGACGGGCAACGGTAGAAAGTTCTGCCATGTCGACCCCGGGGATTAAAGCTGTGCCTTAAGTTGCGAAAGCAACTCGGCGTGGGCTTGCGCATTAACTTCGCGCTTTAGGATCTGCTCTGCACCTTTGACTGCCAGATCGGCAACGTCATTGCGCAAAGCGTCACGTGCACGCTGCACTTCTTGCGCGGCATCTTGCTTAGCCTGCGCAACAATGCGAGCGCGTTCGGATTCGCCTTCAGCACGTGCTTGCTCAATAATTTGAGCAGCATGTTTTTCAGCGTCTGTCATGCGTGCATGCAGATCGGATTTTGCAGATGCCTCGATCAAACTGATACGAGCTTGTGCCTGCGCCAGATCAGCTTTGCCTTTTTCAGCAGAAGCTAATCCATCAGCGATTTTTTGGCGTCGCTCATCAATTGCCTTTGTCAGAGGAGGCCACACGAATTTCATCGTGACCCAACCCAAGACAAAGAACACGATCATCTGGAAAAAGATCGTCGCGTTCAGATTCACGGTCGTTTCCCTATTACATCTTATGCCCCAATGACTTATTGTCAGTCAGGGCTGGATCAATATGCTGTCAAAAAATTTGGCAGCTGCGCGTTCATTCATTCCGTAAACGGATTGAACATTCAGTCTATTTATTTGAATGGGTTTGCAAATGCAAACAACATTGCAATACCTACGCCGATCAGGAACGCAGCGTCGATCAGACCAGCCAGCAGGAACATTTTGGTCTGCAGTGCATTCATCAGCTCTGGCTGACGTGCTGAAGCTTCGAGGTACTTGCCACCCATTATGCCAATACCGATGCATGCACCGAAAGCACCGAGGCCGATAATAAATGCGCAAGCGAGAGCTACGAAAGCGACGTTAGTCATGACAACTCCTTGATTAGTATCTAAGTAATTATAAAAATTTAAAAATCGAAAAAAACTAAAATTCAACTACGTAAACTGCTGGAAATCTAACTACTCACCTGACCAGAAACAGCCAGGCAAATCAGTATTTAATGACCTTCGTGCGCCTGACCTATATACACCAATGTCAGCATCATGAAAATAAAGGCCTGCAACAACACAATCAATATATGGAACAACGCCCAAACGGAACCTGCGAGAATATGACCGATACCCAAGCCAACGCTCATAGCATTCCAGCCAGTCCAGGCACCACCCAACAGGGCGATAAGCATAAATACCAGCTCGCCAGCAAACATGTTGCCGAACAACCGCATACCGAGCGAAACAGACTTAGCCGCATACTCGACCAGGTTCAGCAGGAAATTCGCAGGTGCCAGGCAGATGGCTGCAAAACCATGGGCGTGGAAAGGTGCCGTAAATAATTCTTTAACAAATCCACCAGGGCTCTTGATTTTGATGCCGTAAAACAGCATCAGCAACAAAACACCCATAGACATGCCCATTGGGACATTCAGATCGGCAGTTGGGAGAATACGATGATAGTAGAGCGGGTCATCAGGCTCATGACCCAGGCCAAGAGAATGGAAAATAACGTGCGGCAAATCAACAGGCACGAGATCAAGCGCGTTCATCAGAACGATCCAGATAAATACCGTTAACGCCAGCGGCGATACAAATTTACGTGTGACTTCGCTAGGAACAATGCTGCGTGCCTGCTCTTCGACCATGTCGACTAGCATTTCAACAAAACTCTGAAAACGACCCGGAACACCTGCAGTGGCTTTGCGAGCTGCTAACCACATCACCAGCACCGCAACAACACCAGTCAGGACAGACCAGAAAATAGAGTCGTAGTTAATGACGCTAAAGTCAGCGATTAAGCCTTGCTTTTCGCCGATGTTGTTGTAGTGCACCAGATGATGCTGGATGTATGAGGCCTGGGGCGATGCGCCACTTTCAGCAGACATAAATAATCTCAACCATGATTCTTGACCGGATGCAGCGAAATCGCTGCGCGTCTTTACTCAAACTAACGGGCCACAATTGTTACTGGGGCCCGCCGAAATTTAATCTTACTTAAATCTTTCGCCTCACTCGAGATCCCCCGAATGCCAGCATCAAAACATATCCCTTAAGTACTGCAACAAGACCAGCTAGTACCGCAAGCCACTGAACCTGATCGCCACCTATTCGAGCGACAAGCCAGAGCAAACCAACTGTTGCGCTGATTTTCAGCATCTCGCCAACCACAAAAATGATCGGACCCGATCCATTGGGCTGATGCGAAGCCAGAAACAACCTCATTGCAAACAATAAATTCGGCACAAAATAACAACCTGCACCAGCTAAAGCAGAAATCGCTCCAGATAAACCAGCAAACAGCCACGCAATTAAAGAAACAACCAGACCCATGAGCGCCTGTGCGGCAATGATCTGCACAAGCTCATGGCGGGCACGCGAATTGATTTTGGCGCGGTCGTCATCGGTAAGGATGACAGGACTGTCTAGCACCACAAACACCTCGCTTAGAGACCACACCGCCCATTTTTTCTTACCGGACTAGGGTTTTACCTGACTTTTTACTGGTGTTTTCCGATATTGTTTTCCGGAAAACCCATCAAGTATAGCTGTTTTTTTCATCTCAGCGCAACTAATGCCTCCCCATTTGTAATGGAAAGGCACCACATTGTCACTCAATTTAACTTAGCGATGTTTAAAAACAGGTTTACGTTTTTCTACGAAAGCAGCCATACCTTCTTTTTGATCCTCTGTTGCAAAACAAGAATGGAACAGACGACGCTCAAACAGAATGCCTTCATATAAAGAAGACTCAAACGCCCTGTTAACTGACTCTTTAGCCATCATTGCAACAGGTAATGACATCGCCGAAATGACCGTTGCTGCCTCAATCGCTTCATCGAGGAGCCTGTCAGCACTGACAACGCGCGAAACCAGACTGGCCCGCTCCGCCTCGGCCGCATCCATCATTCTTGCGGTCAAAGCCATGTCCATCGCCTTAGATTTACCCACCGCACGAGGTAAACGCTGCGTGCCGCCCGAGCCGGGAATAGCGCCCAGCTTGATTTCAGGCTGACCGAATTTGGCAGTATCAGCCGCAATAATAAAGTCACACATCATGGCAAGCTCGCATCCGCCACCTAGCGCATACCCTGCAACTGCAGCGATCACGGGCTTTCTGATCTTACGAATGGTTTCCCAGTTTCGCGTGATGTATTCAGTTTTGTAGACATCCATATACGACCAGTCTTTCATCGCGCCGATGTCAGCGCCTGCAGCAAAAGCTTTTTCGCTGCCTGTAATGACGATGCAGCCGATGCCCTCATCGGCATCAAATGCGACCAGAGCTGCGCCGAGTTCGTCCATTAAGGCATCATTCAGTGCATTGAGTGCTTTGGGGCGATTGAGTGTTAACAGGCCAACACGGCCACGGGTCTCAACTAGTACGAGGGGGTCGCTCACGGATGTCTCCTTGAAATTGTGAAATAAGATAGCGTCATGAATACCAAACCCATACTTTACAGCGTTGAGCCATTTGATTTGGCCGGACACCGGTTTTTAGTGACCGTCACCATCAGAGAACCTGCCAGATCAGGTCAAATTGTTTCGCTGCCTGCCTGGATACCCGGCAGCTACCTGATACGAGATTTCTCACGCCAGATAGAAAGTATTTCTGCGCACTGCGGATCCCGTGCAGTGGCTATCGAAAAAATAAGCAATCACAGTTGGCGCGCAGCGCCTTGCGACGGGCCACTAAAAATCACCACGATTGTCTATGCCTGGGATTTGTCAGTTCGGGGTGCACATCTTGACGAATCGCATGGGTTTTTCAACGGCACAAGTGTTTATTTGCGTGTGCATGATCAAGAACAACTTCCCTGCGAAGTCATACTGAAAGCACCTCCCAGGCCTGCGCGCTGGAGTGTTCATACCAGCCTGCCTGAATCACAGAAATCCCGACAAGCCGCATTACGTCACGGCTTTGGAAAATATTGCGCAGAAAATTATGACGCGCTCATCGATCATCCCGTTGAGATGGGTACACCCCAATGCATCAAATTCACGGCCTGTGACGCTCAACACGAACTCGTCTTTAGCGGACTGATTCCCAACCTAGATCTCAAACGTATCCGGGACGATGTCAAACGCATCTGTGAATCACAAATCCGTTTTTTTGAGCCAGACACTGCGCGCGCACCATTTCTCGACACCTCCTCGCGCTACGTGTTTATGACGATCGTCACTGGAAATGATTATGGTGGGCTGGAACACCGGGCCTCCACCGCGCTGGTAGCATCTA
>JAUSCY010000148.1 GCA_030650995.1 Sheuella sp.
GGCTATCAGGATTGACGACCTTTCGATTGATCTGAGTACGCGTCGCGTTGAACGTGCCGGGCAGTTGATCAACCTGCAACCACGTGAGTTCCGCCTGCTTGAATATCTTGCACGCAATCAAAATCAGGTTGTGACCCGCACGATGCTGCTCGAGTCCGTCTGGGACTTTCATTTTGATCCCGGAACCAATGTGATCGATGTTCAAATCAGCCGTTTGAGAACGAAGATTGATAAAGGGCATCGGATCCCCCTGCTTCACACTGTACGTGGTGTGGGATATAAATTTGGTATTGATGGATAGAATCTGGCACTCCGTCGCATTCAGGCTGGCGCTCATCTGTGGCGCACTTGTCATTGCCTCTGTTTTTCTTTTTTCAACAGTTTTTTACTTTGCCACGATAGGTGTCATGGCAAGGACAATTGATGGAAAAATCAATGCGATTTCAAACCGTCTAACGGATGATGCACAGATCCATGGATTAAATTCTGTTGCGCAGCGTATCGAGCACACCCTGACCGATGGCGTTGACTCCGACACAGAAATATTATTGTTAACCGATCCAAACGGTTTAAAACTAGCAGGAAATATCGCAGGCTGGTCTGACCGAACTGCACCGCTTAACCAAATGATTGATCGTGTCGTCATGCGAAGCAGCGGGCTTTCTCCAAGTCGCGTATTTCTCCATCGACTAAACGACGGGGCCTTGCTCATCGTAGGTCGCGACATGCACGACATCAACGAAATACGGATATTGATTAGTCGTGCGGTCTTGATCGGCGGTGTGTTGGCTGTTTTACTTGCTGTGATCGGGACACTGATTTTCAGGAAAGAAATTGAAAAACGCATCTCCTCGATCAGACATGCAACGATAGATATTGAAGCAGGTAACCTAAGTCGCCGGATTCCTGTTTCAGGTACGCCTGACGAGTTCGATCGACTCAGTTCAGACATCAACCGTATGTTGGATCGAATTCAACACCTGATGGAAGGTGTCAGACATGTATCCAACATCATCGCCCATAATCTGCGTACGCCTCTGGGACTGATCAGAGGCCATCTTGAAGAGTCAATGAGAGGACCACGGGACACAGAAAAACTCGAGGCTGCAGGTGAGTTCGCTATCGAAGAAATTGATAATCTGATCACCGTGCTTGAGAAACTATTACAAATCGCAGAGGCTGAGTCCAGCACCCGAAGGCAACCCTTCGGACAAGTATCCATTCATGATGTCGTCACTAATTTACTCGAACTGTATGATGCCGCCGCAGAGGAAATGGGCGTGACGATTATTGCGGACATTAAAGGCGATCTCTATATAGCCGGAGACAAAGACCTGCTGGCAGGAATCCTTGCCAATTTGATAGATAACGCATTGAAATACGCGGGTAGCCCTGCCGTCATCAAAATCTCTGCAACGCAACACGGAGATTTTATTTGTTTGATTGTTGAGGACAACGGTCCAGGCATTCCCGAAGAGGAACGTCTGAAGGTCATTCAGAAATTTTACCGATTCAATCGCCAGACCCGCGGCAGCGGTCTTGGACTGTCCATCGTTGCGGCATTTACGCAACTGCATAATGGCAGTATGGATATTGAAGACGCAGAACCAGGATTCCGGGTACGCATTACCCTGCCAATCAGCGCATCTCCAACATTACCAAACGGTAACGAAATCAGTCCACTTTTAACATAGCCTCTCTGTAAAATTCACGGATGTCATGGACTGCTTCAAATCGAGATGGAATGCAATTTTTAAACTTTTTTTATTCAAAAAATAAAAAAATAATTGGTTTATCACTAGTTATATTTCTAGTTTTTTTGTTAGTGTGGCTTCTAATCAAACCCGCTAAACATTTAGTAATAATAGACAGCACTGCGACAAACGCTGCTCCTGAAATTATTGCATCTGGTGCAATTCGATACGCAGCGGGCGCAGCGCAACTATCCATGATCCAGTCGCAGCCTATACCAATGAGTGCAGTGCCTATTGCAGATCAACTCAGTGCGCGTATCACGTACGATGAAGAGGTAACAGCCCGGATCGGGGTAAGCTTTTCTGGAAGGATTATCGCGCTCAAGGCAGCGCCGGGAGATGTTGTAAAAGCTGGACAAGCGCTGGCCATTATTGACTCGCCAGATTTTGGAACAGCCTTTGCGGATCTGAACAAAGCCCGTGCCGATGAGAAACGCAAACAACTCGCAATGAAACGGGCAAAAGATCTGGTTCCTGGCGAGGCAATCTCTACACGCGACTGGGAGGCGGTACAGGCTGATTACGCTCAGGCACAGGCTGAAACTGCCCGGGCCGAACAACGACTCAAGAATATTAATCCTCATGATCTTGCTATAAAAGGTCAGCGCGTCACACTTGCAAGCCCGATGGATGGTGTGGTTACGGAGAGAAATGCTACGCCTTCGCTTGAAGTCAGTCCTGGCATGGCAACACCGCTTTTTGTTGTGACTGATCCCAAACGACTCTGGCTCTCAATTGATCTGCCAGAGTCACTACTCGGGCAGATCAAGCTTGGCAGCGCCGTAGCACTGCTCAGTGATGCCTATCCTGAAGATCGTTTCACAGCAAAAATCATTCAACTCGGACAAGTGATCAATCCCAATACGCGTCGAGCAAGCGTGCTCGCAAGTCTGGATAATTCGGCAGGAAAACTCTTGCCAGAAATGTTTGTGCGTGCATCGATTCTTCAAAATAATGGTGAAGGTGTGCGTGTTCCGAACGAGAGCATCATGATTCGAGGTATTTACTCATATGTCTTCGTCGAAACAAACCCAGGTGAGTTTTCGCTTCGACAAGTCAAGCTTGTTAAACGCGGTATTGATTTCAGTTTTGTCGGTGAGGGTTTGAAAGGCAATGAACGGGTGGTCACGAAGGGAGCCCTGTTGCTAGATGCTGAAATTCTTTCACGCGCTGGCGAAAAATAATGATTGATAGAATGATTGTTTTCGCGCTGACGCAGCGTATGTTTGTGCTTGTCATGGTCGCCGTATTAATTGGCTTTGGCGGTTTCGCTTTATCTAATCTGCCGATAGAAGCCTTCCCAGATGTACAAGACGTACAGGTTCGCGTCATTTCCCAACTGCCTGGCCAACCACCAGAAGACATGGAGCGTACTGTCACGCTCCCCATTGAGCGAGAAGTCGCTGGTATCCCAGGACTCACAAACGTTCGCTCTGTGACAATGACTGGGCTGTCGATCGTCACCTTAACGTTTGCAGAAGGTACGGATAATTACTTTGCCCGTCAGCAGGCGATGGAAAAATTATCTACCGTCGTCCTGCCTGCTGGTGTACAGCCTCAACTGGCTCCCCTCTCAACCGCAGTAGGTGAGGTCTATAGATATCAGATTAAAGCTCCAGGCTTGACCGACACGGAGGTCAGAACGCTGCAGGACTGGACCATTCGTCCTGCATTGCGTATGACCCCCGGCGTTGCAGACATTGTGAGTTTTGGCGGTGCAATCAAAGAGTTTCATATCGAAATTGATCCACTTGCCTTACGTAAATATCAAATTACGCTTAATCAGCTGAGTCAGGCAGTATCCAGCGGCAACAGCAGCGCAGGTGGAGGACTGATTAAACACGGCGATGCATCGCTGGTGGTCCGATCCGCAGGCTTGTTTTCCAGTCTGGACGATATTCGTAAAGTTGTCATTGCAGCACGTCAGGGACAATCTATTACGGTGGGTGATGTGGCAAAGGTGACTGAATCCGAGCGCCCTCGTTTCGGAATCGTTGCAGTTGACAAACAAGATAGCATTATTGAAGGCATCGTGTCGATGACCAAGGGTGGTAACCCTTCAAAAATCAACGCGGCCCTGAAAGACCGTATCAATGAATTAGCACCCAAACTACCTCCCGGTGTTGCAATTGTTCCGATCTACGACAGGACCGAACTTGTATCGCATACCGTTCAGACCGTTGTGCATAACCTCATCATTGGCGCGTTGCTCGTCTTTGCTGTGCTGGTTCTTTTCCTGTCCAGCTGGATCGCTGCTCTAGTGGTCGCGGCTGTCATTCCGCTCGCGCTCCTTTTCGCGTTCATTCTCATGAACTCTCTGGGTGTTTCAGCCAATCTTATTTCACTTGGTGCTGTGGATTTTGGCATCATTATTGACAGCGCTGTCGTGATTGTCGAAGCACTGATGGTCCGACTCATGGTGAATGCGCCTGCGGATGGGAACTCACGCGGTGCGGTATCGGGACGCATGCACGCGCTGCATCGCACACTGACCGACATGTCACGTCCAGTACTGTTTTCAAAAGCAATCATCATTCTTGCCTTTGTGCCTATTTTTACCTTCCAGCGTGTTGAAGGAAAGATTTTTACCCCAGTTGCCCTGACGCTAACTTTTGCACTGATTGGGGCCGTGATTTTAACGTTTACCCTGCTGCCAACACTTCTGGCTTACGTTGTGCAGTGGCGTCCGCTGGTTGAAAAACATAAACCATGGCTTGACTATATTCAGGAACGTTATCGTTCAATGGTCGGCTTTACGATGCTACATGCGCGTAAGGCTTTGGTTATTTCCTCTGTTCCTGTTGTAGTGGCTTTCGGACTGGCTACCCAGCTAGGCAGCGAATTTATGCCAAAACTAGATGAAGGAAATATCTGGCTGAGCATCACGCTTCCGACCTCGTCATCGCTGGAAAACACCAAGGAAGTCGAACGTCTGGTTCGCAGCAAGATACTTGAGTACCCGGAAGTGGCGCGTTTTATTTCACATGTCGGACGTCCAGACGATGGTTCAGATCCCAAAGGTCCAAACAACCTTGAAAACCTTGTGGATTTGAAGCCTCGCGATACCTGGCGATTCAAGAACAAGGAACAGCTCGTCAGCAGCATGTCTAAGGCTCTTTCGACAATTCCTGGTATTTCAACTAATTTCTCTCAGGTTATACAGGATAACGTCGAGGAATCGCTCTCTGGCTTTCGCGGCGAAATCGTCGCCAAGGTGAGCGGACCCAAGCTTGAAATCCTTGAAGAAAAAGCAATCGAGATCGTATCTGTCATTCAGGGAATTCGTGGTGCGACGGATGTTGAGGCTACAAAAATAAGTGGTCAGTCTGAAGTCGTAGTCACACCTGACCGTTCGCGGCTTGCGCGCTACGGAATTAGTATTGGTGATGTCAGCACACTGATCAATCAGGCGATGTCAGGTGCCTCAGTAACTAATTTTTATGATGGTGACAAGCGCTTTGATGTTGTGGTTCGGATGGATCCACAACACCGCAACAGTATTGATGCAATATCGAATCTGCAACTTGAATTGCCAGGCACACAAGTGGGCAATAGCACAGGTACGATCGCCCTCGGAGATGTCGCAACAATCGAGGTACGCGAAGGTGCTTCGCGTATTTTGCGAGAGTCGGGTTCTCGTATTGTGATCGTCAAAATGAACTTACTCGGTCGCGATCAGGGCAGCTTTGTAGCGGAGGCACAAAAATCTGTTGCCAAGGCGGTCAAACTCCCCCCCGGTTATATCCTGACATGGGGTGGGCAATTTGAAAATTCACAACGCGCCGCCAAACGGTTGATGGTAATTATCCCTCTCACTGTTTTACTGATTTTTTCGTTGCTGTTCTGGGCATTTAAATCAATCAGGCTGGCAAGCCTTGTACTTGG
>JAUSCY010000134.1 GCA_030650995.1 Sheuella sp.
TGTGTTGGTCTCGGTGCCTTTGTTTTTATTGATGGGCGAGATCATGCTGCGTGCGGGGTTGTCAGAAAAACTTTATCGCGGTCTGAACGTCTGGATGGGACGTTTGCCTGGCGGTTTACTGCATACAAACATTCTTGCCTGTGGTGTGTTTTCTGCTGTCGCTGGTTCCAGTGTAGCGACTGCTGCAACCATGGGGTCTGTGGCACTCCCTTATTTTGAGAAAAGTAAATACCCACCCAAACTCGTGCTGGGCTCCCTGGCTGCAGGTGGTGCTTTGGGTAATTTAATTCCCCCGGGAATTACTTTCATTATTTATGGCCTGATTACTGAGACCTCGGTGGGGGCGTTGTACATCGCTGCGATTGGCCCCAGTATCCTGGTTGTGCTGCTGTTTATCCTGGTGATTCTGTATTACAGCTACAAGCTCAAACTGCATGGCGCAGGCTCGGGTGGCGTGGTGACCTGGAGGCATCGGCTAGCCAGCCTCTCCGATCTGTTACCAACCGCTTTGCTGATCGGTCTGGTGTTAGGCACGATTTACGCTGGGGTGGCGACGCCGACGGAGTCCGCAGCGCTTGGTGTGGCAGGCAGCCTGATCCTCTCACTGATTGACCGCAAGCTGAACTGGAAAATGCTGGCCGAGTCGATGCACGCGACAGCACGCACTACATCGATGATCGCGCTTATCCTATTCGGCGCCTATGTATTGAATTACATTTTGTCATCGCTCGGTGTGCCACAGATGCTGGCAAAGTTCCTGACGGGATTGCCACTGCCTGGCTGGGCCATCATGCTGGTGATCATCGGGTTTTATCTGGCGCTGGGTACATTCATGGAAGGCATGTCAATGGTGATTTGCACCATTCCCTTGCTGTTTCCTGTGGTCAAAGCGCTTGGGTACGATCCGATCTGGTTTGGTGTGGTCATCACAATGCTCGTTGAGATTGCGATGATCAGTCCTCCCGATGGAACCGTACTATATGTTTTGCAGGGCATGCGGCGACAGCCTGGGCCTATTACAGACGTATTCTCAGGTGTGATGCCTTTCATGTTTGTTTATATGTTTGCGATCATAATTCTGATGATATTTCCATCGATTGCTTTATGGTTGCCACAAGTCCTTTCATGATGCCCTGATTTTATTTTCTGGTTATCTGCTCTGATCTGTTTATCTGCACTTATCGGGTTACCTGCTCTTATTCACTGACTTTTACTCTGGTTGATTTCATGACGCCTCATCTTTATTTTTCTTGCGAATCTTCGGCTGCTGATGGCACGATCCACTCCTCCTTGCAGGCCGTTGCACCCACACATTTTGTGATCGCTGGCTGGACGGGTCGTGATGCAGATGCGATTCAGCATCATATCCACGAGCTTGAGCTGCTCGGTGTGCCTGCTCCCTCTACTGTGCCGCTTTATTACCGTGGCAGTGCGACGCTGCTCACTCAATCAGACAGCATTGAAGTAATCGGTTTTGAGAGTTCGGGAGAGGCCGAGCCCGTATTGTTTTACGCCTCGGGTGAGTGGTGGCTGACTGTTGGTTCCGATCATACCGATCGTAAAGTTGAAACATATTCTGTAGCGGTTTCCAAACAGATGTGTCCCAAGCCAATTGCCAAGGCTGCATGGCGCTGGTCGGATGTTGCGGGCTATCAGGACGAGCTGGAATTGCATTCCCGTATTTTTGAACATGGCACGTGGGTGGACTATCAGAAAGGTACTTTTGCCTCGATCAGACCGCTGGTTTCCTTACGCGACGGTTGCTATCCGGGTGAGTCTGTAGATGCCGGAAGTTTTGTTTCCTGCGGCACACTGACAGCCATTAAAAATGCAGCGGGTGAGGGAATTCGTCCTGCCGCGCAAATGGAGCTGGAGATTCGCGATCCACGCCGCAAGCGCAGTATCGTGCATCGGTATGCGGTCGAAATGCTGCCTGTCATTGCTTAGTGACTGTTGACAGAAATGAACATGAGCCGCGTAAAGCGGCTTTTCAATTTTTTAATATTTTTCAAAAATAATCATGGCATACATCACCCAAACTATTGATCAGCTCAACAGGCTTCTGGCAAGCGGCGACATGACGCGCGAAGCGCTGATTATTGGCGCGCTTGAAGGCGCTGCAAGCAAAGCTGCGGAAAGCATTTTTACTAAACTCTATCCCGAGGCTGCGCTTGCCAGCGCACGCGCTGCCGATGCCGCTCAGGCCGCGGGAGTTGTTCAGCCAGCGCTTGCGGGGTTGCCATTTACGATTAAAGATCTCTATGGCGTAGCTGGTGAAACAACCATGTCCGGATCAGTTGTCTGCAAGGGCGAACCGGTACAGAGTGAAGATGCGGCAGTTGTTTCGCGCATTCGTGCTTCTGGAGCCGCGATTATTGGTAAAACGAATATGACCGAATTCGCTTTTTCAGGAATCGGTATCAATCCGCATTACGGCACGCCAGTCAATCCGACTGATGCGACTGTTGCCAGAATTCCTGGGGGCTCTTCATCGGGTGCAGCAGTCTCCGTCGCCTTGGGACTGGCCGTTGCGGGTCTGGGTTCGGATACCGGTGGTTCGATCCGTATTCCTGCGGCAGTGTGCGGTATTGTTGGTTTCAAGAGTACACAAAACCGCGTACCCCTGAAAGGCGCGCTTGAGTTGTCCCGCTCGCTGGATACTGTTTGCGCAATGACCCGCAGCGTGCAGGATTGCGTGACGGTGGATGCTGTGTTGTCAGGCGCGCTGCTTCCAGTACGCCAGCGTCCTCTCGCCGGGATGCGCCTGGCCGTGCCCCAGACTGTCGTGCTCGACGGGATGGATGATCATGTGGCACGCGTCTTTAGTCGTACGCTCGCGGCGCTGTCGGCGGCAGGCGCACATATCATTGAAATTCCACTGACAGAGCTGGCAGAGATTCCCAAAATCAATACACCAGGCGGCCTGTCACCCATCGAAGGGTATGCCGAACATCATGCGCGACTTGCTCGTGCACAGGATCAGTTCGATCACAGAGTGTCCCAGCGCATGATGCTCGGTGCGACTGTCACTGCGCAGCAATACATCAAAATACTGGACGCACGTCGTGACTGGATTGTTCGGGTCGAGCGTGTATTAGAAAGCTTTGATGCAATTATTTGTCCGACAATTCCAGTCGTCGCTCCAGTCATCGCTGATTTACTTGCATCCGACGAAGCTTTTTTCAAGGCGAATGGTTTGCTGTTGCGCAATACTTTTACTATTAATGTGCTTGATGGCTGTTCATTTAGTCTGCCCTGTCATCAGCAAGGCGAGTTGCCGGTCGGCCTGATGGTTTCTTCAGTGCATGGCGAAGATGCAAAGCTGGCCGCCGTTGCGATGGCGATTGAGTCGGCTCTTAAATGATGTCTCCCATTACTTACGTTCGTGATGCTGACAATATTGTTACGCTGACTTTTGATTCCCCGGGTCAGCGCGTCAATACCCTGAATGATCAGATGCGCGATTGCCTCATCGAAATGATTGAGCGAGTGGTTGCAGAAAAAGATTCGATCGCAGGGGTTATTTTCTCCTCAGCAAAAAACACCTTTTTCGCCGGTGGGGATCTTAACTATCTCTATCAGCTCAAAGCAGATGGTGCTGATCAGTTGTTTGAGCAGATCAGTGTTGTTAAACGCGCTTTCAGGCAGCTTGAGACAATTGGCAAGCCTGTTGTGGCGGCGATCAATGGATCTGCCGTAGGAGGCGGGTTTGAGCTCGCACTGGCTTGTCATTATCGGGTCTGTGTGAATGATCCCAAGATCCAGCTCGGTCTTCCCGAGGCCAGTCTCGGATTGCTCCCAGGCCTGGGAGGCGTGGTCCGGATGAATCTTTTGCTGGGACTGATTGATAGTCAGCCATACCTGCAAGAGGGGAAACTCTTTACGCCTGAACATGCAGGCAAAGCTGGCCTGGTGCATGCGCTTGTTAGCAATCAGACTGAATTGTCTGGCGCGGCCCGGGCTTGGATCCTCTCCCGCCCCGTTGCAGTACAACCCTGGGATACTCCCGGCTATCAGGTGCCCGGAGGACGTCCAGGAGCGCCTGAGCTCGATCAGTGGATAGACACTGCGATGGCTCACCTGCGCGCCAAAACTAAAGGCCGCTATCCTGCCCCTGAAGCAATTTTGTCGAGTTCCATCGAAGGCATGAAGGTCAGTTTTGATCAGGCAGATCTGATTGAAACCCAGGAATTTATTGGACTGGTGACGGGCTCCGTTGCAAAAAATCTGATCGGTACCTTTTGGTTTCAGCTCAACAGCATTAAGGCAGGAGCAGGGCGTCCAAAGAATATTGATGCCAGGCGTTTTACCAAAATTGCTGTGCTTGGTGCAGGCATGATGGGCGCGGGTATTGCCTATGTCGCAGCCTCGCGGGGTATCGTCGCGGTAGTAAAAGATTTATCTGTCGACGTGGCTTCGAAAGCGCTGCAGAGTGCCCAAAAAATTCTTTCCAAGCGTATTGAAAAGAAAGAAATTACAACGCAACAGCAGCAGCAGATCCTTGAGCGGATTCAACCAACTGAGCTTTACGAAGACTTTGCAGGCGTGCAGCTGGTTATTGAGGCCGTATCGGAAAACCCTGAATTGAAAGCGAACGTCACGCAGGCTGCTGAGCCTTATTTATCTGACGCTGTTATCTGGGCATCAAACACTTCGACGCTGCCTATTACCGGGCTGGCACTCGCCTCGAGTCGCGCTGATAAATTTATCGGCCTGCATTTTTTCTCACCTGCGCACAGGATGCCACTGGTGGAGGTCATTGTCGGGCGCGAGACGTCACAGGAAACGCTGGCGCACGCTCTGGACTTTGTCATGCAAATAGGCAAAACGCCGATCGTGGTCAACGACAGTCGTGGTTTTTTTACCAGTCGCGTATTCAGTACCTTTACACGCGAAGGCGTCGCCATGCTGGGAGAGGGGCAGAATGCCGCAAGCATTGAGGCTGGTGCACTCTCAGCAGGTTTTTTAATTGGGCCTTTAGCCGTGCTGGATGAAGTGTCCCTGAGTTTGTCTTTCAATAACCGGCTTGAAACATTAAAAGCCTTTGCCGAGGAAGGTCGTCCTTTAGCCGCTCATCCCGCAGATGCGTTGATGAAAAGAATGATTGAGGAATTTGGTCGCAAGGGCCGTCTTGCGGGTGGCGGTTTTTATGATTACGCTGCAGATGGCACTAAAAAATTATGGCCTGGCCTGACACAATATTTTAATCATTCTGTTGCGCAAATTTCAGTACAAGATGTAGAAGACCGATTACTTTTTTGCATGGCACTTGAGTCTGTTCGGATTATGCAGGAGGGTGTATTGAATGAGGTGCGTGATGGCAATATAGGTTCAGTCATGGGAATCGGTTTTCCGCGCTGGACAGGCGGTGTTTTCCAGTTTTTGAATCAATACGGCTTGCCTTCGGCAGTAAACCGCGCGCGTGAACTGGCCGCGTTATACGGCGATCGTTTTAACCCGCCAGAGCTTTTGATTGAAAAAGCTGGACGAGCAGAGCTATTTGAATGAACTGAAAGCACTTGAAATCGTTAGAAACAGATTACAAGTGCCGTATTCCTCAATAATCAGTGCTCAAAGCGTAAGGTATGAATCATTCACAACATTAATTGAGAATGATCATGCTAACCCTACGTGCTGCGGTATTGAGCCTGGTCGTGATGCTCACGGGCTGTGTGGGATACTCTTACCAACCGGTCGGATATGCGTACCCAGCATATCCCGCTGTTTATGGGGGCTATAGTCCAGGGTATGTTGCACCTGTTGTCGTCGCACCGCCCTATGGTTATCGACCCAGGCCGTATTATCGGCCAGCCCCTTATTACCGGCATGCACCCCCTTACCGACCCGATCATGGTCATCGTAATGAGTATCGCGACCGACATCGCGGTTAACCTGTAGTCTGTACAAACCTGTACAGTATTGCCTGACACCCCGGCAGGAGATGGAATGAAAGTACCCAAACGGCTGGAGCCGCTGGTTGAAGAAGGTCTGGTTGATGAAGTTCTCAGTCAACTGATGAGCGGTAAAGAAGCGACCGTGTATGTCGTGCGCTGTGGTGCCGAGACACGCTGTGCAAAAGTCTATAAGGACGCCAAGCAGCGTAGTTTTAAACAGGCCGTCTCTTATACCGAAGGCCGCAAGGTTAAAAACAGCCGGCAGGCGCGCGCGATGGAAAAAGGCACGCGATACGGGCGTCAGATGCAGGAGGAGCTGTGGCAAAACGCCGAGGTGGATGCGCTGTTTAAGCTCGCGAACGCTGGTGTGCGTGTGCCACAGCCTTACATCTGTACCGACGGGGTATTGCTTATGGAGCTTGTAGCGGATGCCGAGGGGCATGTTGCACCCAGACTCAATGACGTCGCACTCACGCACGAGCTTGCGATTCAGTATCACGCTTTTTTGCTGAATCAGGTCGTACGCATGCTGTGTGCCGGCATTGTCCATGGAGACTTGTCGGAATTTAATATTCTGCTGGGGACTCAGGGTCCAGTCATTATCGACTTACCCCAGGCTGTGGATGCGGCAGGTAACAACGAAGCGGCAAGTATGCTTTACCGGGATGTCCGTAATCTTGCGACGTATTTTGGCCAGTTTGCTCCGGAATTACTGACGACCGAGTATGGCAAGGAAATCTGGCAACTCTATGAATCGGGCGAACTCACCCCGGAAACCGAGCTGACAGGGCACGTCGAAGCCGATACAACACCGGTCGATATGGAGGACTTAATGGGCGAAATCGAGGCTTCCAGACGTGAGGAAGAAGAGCGTTTGAGGCGAATGAGCGAGCGCTGAGTTCACAGTGAGCGACAGATCGAGTGAGGAATCGGGTGAGTAGGTTTAAGAGACTCTCTGAGTAGCTAGTTTGTCACAAAATGTTTCAACCCATTGTTTTAATGAGGTTTTAAATTAAAATTCTGGAATGGAAACACGTCTTATCTCTCTCGAAGCTCGCTTTGATACCGTTATGCCTGCACTTGCAACACATACAGATATATCAACTCTCGAAACAAAAATCGCTAAAGTTGAATCTACTCTCGTCAAGTGGTTTGCTGGTGTTGGCATAGCAATTATTACGGTACTGCTCAGTGCGATGAGCTTCTTTTTTTCAAGTATGCATTCTTCTCCCATCCAATCCCCGCAGCCCATCATCATCCATATACCAGCCCCCGTCATTGCAACGCACAAAAATTAGTGTCCGCTCATGGCTATAATCAGTTGAACAGATGACACTTTTCAATTGACCATCACCATGACAGCTCAAAGCAACATCGCTTTTAAAATCACTCCGTCCACGGCGTTCCAGCAGCAGGCTGAGCGCGAGGCGATCCTGGCCAACCCCGGATTTGGCAAGCACTTTACTGATCATATGGTCTCTATCGACTGGACAGTCGATCAAGGCTGGCATGATGCGCATGTGATGCCTTATGGTCCCTTGTTAATCGATCCTGCCGCCTCGGTTTTGCACTATGCCCAGGAGATTTTTGAAGGCCTGAAAGCTTACCGTCATCCTGATGGTTCGATCTGGACGTTTCGCCCTGAGGCTAATGCTGAACGCATGAAACGCTCAGCGCGGCGCCTGGCGCTTCCCGAACTACCGGCAGAGATTTTTGTTGAGTCTATTCGTCAGCTGGTCAATATCGACGCGAACTGGGTGCCTACGGGCGGTGAAACCAGTCTCTATCTGCGTCCCTTCATGATTGCCAACGAAAGTTTTCTTGGTGTGCGCTCTGCGCAAAAGGCCGCGTATTACGTAATTGCAAGCCCTGCTGGTGCGTATTTCGCCAAGGGTGTCGCACCTGTTTCTATCTGGGTCTCAACCGAATATACCCGTGCAGCTAGTGGTGGAACGGGTGCAGCCAAATGTGGTGGCAACTATGCCGCTTCTTTATTACCGCAACAGGAAGCCTACGCAAATGGCTGTCCGCAGGTGTTATTTCTCGATCCGCTCGAGGGTAAATATCTTGAAGAACTCGGTGGCATGAATGTATTTCTGGTGATGAAAGACGGCACACTCGTGACGCCTGAATTAACCGGTAGCATTCTTGAGGGAGTTACACGGGCCAGTATTATTCAATTGGCCCGTGATCGTGGGCACAAGGTCGAGGAACGGAAAGTTTCCTTGGATGAATGGCGCGACGGCATGGTGAGCGGTGAAGTTGCAGAGGCTTTTGCATGTGGTACTGCCGCTGTCGTCACACCGATTGCCGCCTTAAAAGGCCGTGACTTCATGGTCGGTGACGAGACGGCTCCCGCCGGCAAGCTCACGATGTCCCTGCGTCAGGAACTCACTGATATCCAGCATGGCCGTGTACCGGATCCTCATGGCTGGATGGTCAGGCTCGTCTGAAGTGCGCGCAGCACGGGTGATTTTGCTGGGTGCGTTGATTTTGATGTGGCCGGCCATTTGGAACGGCTACCCGATCCTCTATAGCGATACCAATGCATTCATGGTGCAGGGTATTCTGAATTTTTTTGTCTGGGACAAGCCATTTATCTATGGCCCCTGGATGAATTTATTCCACTGGCAATATAGTCTCTGGCCTGTTCTGCTGGCGCAAGCACTGATTGTTTCGAGCATCCTCTGGCTGACCCTGGTGTCAGTGAATGCCTCTGCACGTTCACTCCTAACCTCAAGTCAGAGCAAACTCTTTCAGTTTGAAAAAACGCACCTCAGACAGGCCGACACACGCTTCGTAGTGGTTTGTCTGCTGCTATCAGTGTTTACGGCTGCGCCCTGGTTTACGTCGCTCCTGATGCCGGATATCTTTGCTCCGATCACCGTGCTGTGTATCTATATTCTGACCATCCGTCCTGATCTAGGCTGGAGGACTCGACTCTGGGTGTTGCTCGTTGGGACTTTTGCGATTGCCTCCCATCTCTCGCACCTTGTGATTGCAGCCGCAGTGTTGCCAGTTGTGGCGTGCATCAAATTCGGACGGCTTAAAGTCGCTGTGCTGCCATTGGTCTTCGCACTTGGGGCGCTGATCGCAACGAATCTCTATGGCTTTCAAAAGTTTGCGATATCGCCCTTTGGTTCTGTTTTTCTACTGGCCAGGCTTGAGGCCGATGGGCATATCAAACCAATACTTGACCGATTATGCACGAAGCAAAATCTGTATCTTTGTGAATGGAAAGATCGTCTCGCTCCGGACAGCGATGACTTTTTGTGGGATGGTGCAGGGCCTGTCTGGAAACACCCAGGTGGACCAATCGGTCTGTCGCCCGAGGCGTCTGAATTAGTCAGAGCTGCTGTGCTGGCTAATCCTTTAGGTGTTGTGCAATCCTTGGTCAAAAATACCTGGACTGAACTGTTGATGATTGGTTTGGGAGATACCTTGCATCCAGATCACCTTGATTTATCCGTCAGAGCGCGTCTGCAGACCTATTTTCCTCAGGCTGAGTTAGAGCGTTACAGGCAATCGCGTCAAGTACAAGGCACGCTGACGCAGTCGGCTGCATTTTTTAATACCCTGGGATGGGTCAGTCTGATTGCTGGACTGGTTGTTTGTTTGTATGCCGGCTATCTTGCTCTAAGAAGAGCAGAGCGTACGATATCCTTGCTGATTGGAATGGTGTTTGTTGCGCTGCTGGCTAATGCGTTTGCGACTGGGGCGTTATCCAAACCGCACTATCGTTATCAGACTCGGATTGCCTGGCTGCTCGTATTTGTTCCTCTGATCCTGCCTTACAGAATCAGAGGATGCGCACCGTTGTCAAAAACAGTGAATCATTCAGGTTGAATGTTGCTGTCTTTAATTACTTTTGCCCACTTGGCGACTTCACCGTTGGCAAAAGCTTGTAGCGCTTCGGGCGTGCTGCCGCCGATCTCAATTCCCTGCTTTAACAACTTCTCTTTCAGTTCCGGATCCTGCAACACGCTATTAATTTCCCGGTTCAGTAGCGCAATGATGGCTGGAGGCGTTCCAGTTGGTGCAAAAAATCCATAACTTGCGACTGACTCAAAACCAGGGTAGCCAGATTCCGCTACGGTTGGTAAGTCTGGAAATAGCGGCGAGCGCTTGGTTGTCGTGATGGCCAAGGCTTTGACTTTCTTATCACGCAGCATCGAAATGTAAGGTGGCAAAGTATCGAGCGCCATTGTGACGCGTCCTGAAATCAGGTCGGGCAATAGCATTGAAGTACCTTTGTAGGGAATATGCAGAATATCTACACCTGCAGCGACTTTGAACATCTCGCAGGTCAGGTGAATCAGTCCTCCCGTACCGGATGATCCGCAGGTTAATTTGCCTGGTTCTGCCTTAGCCAGCGCCACAAGCTCCTTCAGATTATTAGCAGGAACCTCCATGCCGGTGACAACGATATTGGGTAGGGTGCCTGCCGCAGAGACTGCGACCAGATCTTTCTGGAAGACATAACCTGGATCTTTATAGTAAGTCACGGCGATAGAGTGCGAACCAATCGAGCCCATCAGCAGTGTGTAGCCATCTGGAGCTGCTTTGGCGACAGTGGCCGCACCAATGTTTGCGCCCGCACCAGGTTTGTTTTCAATCACAATTGGCTGATTCAGCTTTTGACTGAGTTTTTCAGTGATGCCGCGTGTCAGGATGTCGGTTGCACCACCTGCGGGGAAAGGGACAACGACTTTAATTGCTTTGTTGGGGAAATTATCTTGTGCTTGCACAGCGGGCGTTAAGCCAAACAGGGCAACACAGATCAAAGTCAGGTTAATGTTAACCAGAGAAAATTTTTTCAAAAGCGAATTCATCAATAATGATTCCTTAAAAGTAGTAAGTACATTCATCAAACTATCAGACTATCAAGCTACAGGTTTTAGCAAGTTTCACGAATAAAGTAACAAGCAAGTTTCATGCCGTAGTCGTGCATATTGAGGAATTAGGGTTCGAGTTTAATTCCATTATTCAGACTGTTTGCTGTCGTGGCAGACGCAGGGATATTGCCGCTGCCATCAGAAGCAATACACCAGACATCCCAAATGCGACCCAGTGTGTGCCAAAAGCCTCGTAGCCCCAGCCACCGAGCCAGGAACTGATCATCGCACCAACTTGATGACTGACGTAGGCCCAGCCATACAGAATGCCGACTAATTTGACGCCATATACATCTGCCAGGATTGCAGAGGACATTGCGATACTGCCGGCCCAGACGATGCCACCGATTGCGGCTGCCAGATATAGTTCGAAGTGTGTCCCGACGATGAGCAGCGCAAAAAATCCCAGGCCACGGATCAGGTAGATCGTGGCCAGGATGTATTTGCGTGGCACTTTGTCAGCCAGACGCCCAAGCACAAGCGTGCTGAAAATCGCCACTAAACCAATCAGACCAATGCCATAAGAGCTGGTCATCGCATCGAAACCGTGATCCATCAGCATTGGCATACCGTGGGTACCCAGCAAATTCATACTGAAACCACAGGTAAACAAACCCAGGCAGATCTGGATAAACGGCAGCGTCCGGATGGCCTGGGTAAAACTCAGATTTGCGTGCATCGCCTTAGGGCGTAATCTCGGAGTGGCAGCAGCGGTGGTGCTAGACTCAGCAGGTAACTGGTCTGCGCCCTCAGGAGCCTGCTCACGCATCACGAATAGTGCGATCGGTACCGTGATCACTGCGAACAGCATTGCAAAAAGAAAGAGTGTTGTTTGCCAGCCGACAGACTTAATGGCGAGCGTCAGGATAGGCGTCATGACAGCAATGCCAGCCATCGAGCCAGTTGAAAGGAAAAATAGCGCCATCCCCCGCTGACGTATAAACCAGCGACTAATGACAGGCGTCACCGCTACTGGGCTGGTAAAGGCGAGTCCAGCAGACATGAATACGCCAAAAGCGAGGAAAAAAGACAAAGGCGTACGCGCATATATCGTCCAGATGACTGAAAGCACCACGATCAC
>JAUSCY010000137.1 GCA_030650995.1 Sheuella sp.
CATTTTTTATATTCAGGATCGTGCCAGGCTTTGGCGACAACGCGCACACCGTTGCGGGGTCCGACTTTAGTTTCGTAAGTCTCGATCAGCGCATCCAGTGCCGCAGAATCCACATATCCTTTGTCAATCAGCAATGACTCCAGCGCACGGACACGCAGATCGATATCAGACAGCTCCGAGCCTTCGTGTTCATGGTCGTGGTCATGGTGATGCCCGTGCGAACTATGTGTGTGAGATGTGTCACTCATAAAATATTCCTTTACCTGCGTGCATGCTGCTGAAGATAGATTTCTTTTAGCAAATTAGCATAGGAATTCAGCTTTCGATAGGTAATTTGCGGTGAATACTTCAATATTCACCGCATAAAATACATTGAATATTGACTATTGCGGTGAATAAAGTACATAATCACCGCATGAATAGCGGCAATAAACTATATATATGGCAACAAGATGAATGGCCGGGCTGGCGTTACAGCCATGCCCAGCTTATGCCTTTACTCGGTCAGGTACATCAAAACCTTGGGAGCCTGGCTGGTCGGATGCGCGATCAAGGCATCAGCTCTCAATCAAGAGTCAACCTTGAGGCATTGACGCTGGATGCGGTGATGACCAGCGAAATAGAAGGAGAGTTTCTTGACTACGATACAGTCCGTTCATCTGTAGCAAAACACCTGGGCTTGGATATAGGAGGACTTTTACCAGAAGACCGTCATGTCGAGGGTGTTGTAGATATGATTCTCGATGCGACAGCCAACCACGAAAAACCGTTGACACCAGAACGGCTACACACATGGCACAAGGGGCTTTTCCCATTTGGACGTAGCGATATGTCCTCTATCAGCACGGGCGCATGGCGAACAGATCAGGACGGTCCAATGCAAGTCATCTCTGGACCAGTACATCGTCGGCGCGTGCACTTTGAGGCGCCGCACGCAACGCGCTTAGACGGCGAAATCAAAGATTTTCTTTCTTGGTTTGAAACGTCTGATGAGACTGATCCAATACTGAAAGCCGCGCTTGCACATTTATGGTTTGTGACAATCCATCCATACGACGATGGTAATGGTCGTATGGCGCGAGCAATCAGTGACTTGGCGCTCGCACGGGCAGACCTTGGAACTCAGCGCTTTTACAGTGTTTCTGCACAAATACAAAAAGAACGTAACGCCTATTACGGGTTGCTTGAAAAAACCCAAAAGGGAAACCTGGAGGTGACAGAATGGTTATCTTGGTTTTTGTCATGTCTTCTACGCGCGCTTCAATACGCCGATGCGACACTCACTCAGGTTTTATCAAAAGCAAATTTTTGGCATCGATGGAGTGAGATGCCATTTAATGAAAGACAAATAAAAGTTTTAAATTTGATGCTGCATGACTTTCAGGGAAAGTTAACAAACAAAAAATGGTCAGCACTTTGCAAATGCTCCTCTGATACTGCACTCAGGGATATCAACGAGTTATTGACACGCGGTGTACTCGCAAAGTCGGAATCAGGAGGAAGAAGTACAAGCTATACGCTGGTTATTTATCCTCAACAAGAATGACCTTGCCGCCGCAATTCATGTGGCAAGAACGAGTGAAAAATTCATGCAAAAATAAGAAACCCGCCTTGGGAGCACTGTGTACAGAGATGAATCTGTACCTGAAGTGTGGCGGGTATTGTTGCTAAAATTAATCCACAGAAACGTAATGAACTAAATTAATTTATTGTAATAGTTTGTAAAGATTATCTTTTAAATAGTTGATCACGCGACTCAGGCGCGATGCCGCAGAAAATACCTACCGTTTTTGTAGCAAAAGGCCCTGTCATTTCCCTAAACCACCCGCTGCACGTAAGGCATCAATATCTCCTTGCGTCATACCAAGAATTTCACTCAGTACAGTCTCTGTATGCTCACCTAAGGATGGTGATGGTGTGCGCACTGAGCCTGGAGTTTCGGACAGGCGAATTGGCACACCGACCACGCGTACAGCACCTGCACGGGGATGGTCCATATTCACAATGGTCCCGCGCGCGGCGACCTGTGGATGGTCTATTACTTGTGAAATATTATTAATCGCACCGATAGGAATACCGGCATCGACCAGCAATGTTTCCCACTCCTCAAAGCTGCGCGTCATAAATGCTGTCTGAAGTATGTCGACGAGGGCTGCGCGATTTTTGTTGCGATCACTGTTAGTACGAAAACGATGATCGTCTATCAGCTCGGGGCAGCTGATCACAGGACAGAAATCACGCCATAATTTATCGCTCCCCACAGCAAGAGCCAGATCGCGTGTTTTTGTATGGAAGGTCTGGTAAGGCAACAGTGCTTTATAAGCGGTTCCCATCGGCACAGGGATCTCGCCTGTCGTGAAATAATTCCCAATCATCACACCAAGCAGTGAGAGCTGACCATCCATCATGGAAATATCAATGGACTGACCCACGCCAGTCGCATCTTTCGCTCGCAGTGCCACCATGATGCCAAAAGCAGCATTCATCCCTGCAGTCAGGTCAGCAATCGATACCCCGGCACGCACGCCACTGCCGCCCGCCTCACCCGTCGCACTGATCATGCCACTCTCTGCCTGAACAATCAGATCGAGTGCCGGACGATCCCGATACGGTCCATCCTGACCAAAGCCGGAGATCGAACAATAAATAATGCCCGGATTACGCTTGCGCGCGATTTCGTAATCGAGGCCGAGACGCTCGAGCGTGCCAGGCCGGAAATTTTCCAGGACAACATCACAGCGTTCGACCATGCGCAGAAAGGTTTCTTTGCCCTCCGGATTTTTCAGATCTAGAACAATCCCTTTCTTGTTGCGATGTAAACCAATGAAGTAGTCTGTTTCACCACCAGGCAACTGCGTCCCCCATGCTCGGGCGATATCACCCTTGCCAGGTGGTTCGATCTTGATCACGTCTGCGCCATAATCAGCAAGCATTGTTGAGCAGTATGGACCGGCCAGGGCATGACTCAAATCCAGGACCTTCAGACCTTCAAGTGGTAATTTCATTTAAATCTCTTCCAACACGTACAGAAAAACAATACGACTACAATCATCACTAAATGAATCAAGGCCGCTCAGAATTTAAGATAGCTCAGCCAACTCAGGACTGTTCCATCACCTTGAAATCAGCCGCCACCTCAAAATCAATTTCACCCAGCGCTTTAACTTCCTCGGGTGTAAATCCTGGCGCCACGGCTTCAAGGATAAAGCGACCATCCACCCAATGCAATACTGCGAGATCAGTCACCAGCCAGTCGACACAATTGCGACCTGTCAGTGGATATTTGCACTGACGCGGTAATTTTGTTCGGCCTTTACTGTCCGCATGCTCCATGACGATGATTAACTCAACATCGCCAGAGATCAGATCCATGGCGCCGCCTATCCCGCCGCGCTTGGCATCTGTAATGCTCCAGTTCGCGACGTTAGCTTCGCGATCCACCTCATAAGCACCCAGAATGACCGTATCGATGTGACCGCCTCGCGCCATTTCAAATGAAGTGACACTTTCAAAATACGAAGTTCCAGGGATCGCCTCGACAAACTGACCCCCTGCATTAAACACGTCAGGATCAACCGCATCACCCGACACAATGCCACCGTAACCAAGCACGCCGTTTTCTGCGTGCAACCATACGCCCCGATCTTCAAGAAAATTAGAAACCTGGGTCGGTATACCTACGCCTAAATTAACGTAGGTATCATTTCTGACAATTTTTGCTGCATTTTTGGCTATACCGTTACGTGTTAAAGCTTGTTTGCCGTTATAGGTACGGGCACTATCTGCAGGTCGTTTTTCTGCGCGCGTTAAAGTTTTAACATCTATCGGATCGGTGATTTTCAATACGCGAGAGACAAAAATCCCAGGCAGATCGATCAACTCGGCAGGTAACTCGCCCACCTCTACGATCTCTTCGACTTCAACAATCGCAATACGCGCGGCCTTGGCAAACGCTGTATTAAAGTTCGCACTGCCACCACGAAACTGAACATTGCCAGCGCGATCGGCACGGTAGGCACTCAGGAATGCGAAATCAACATTGATCGCGTGTTCAAGCACGTGCGGCTTACCATTGAAATAGCGAATGTCTTTGCCTGCTGCAAGATCAGTGTCTACACCGGTGGGTGAATAAAATGCCGGAATACCTGCGCCCCCTGCACGACAGCGTTCGACCAGAATACCCTGCGGAACCAGCTCAACTTCAAGTGTGCCAGCCGCTATTCTTCTCTCGCCCTCGGTCTGCATGCCGGCTCTGATTGAAAAGGAGGCAATTAGTTTTTTAACTTGATTGTTTTCGACCAGTAACTGCCCTTTTTCTGCAGGTGCACCCAAAGAATTACAAACCAGTGTCAAGTTCTTTGTGCCTTTATCTCTTAACGCAAAGATCAACGTATTAGGAAAACGATGCGCTAAACCGAAACCTGAAATCGCTACGCTCGCCCCTTCAGGAATATCTGCAATTGCCTGTTCAGCGGATGCGACGACCTTATCCATATATATCCTTTCACACATTCGATACTATTTGATTAATCAAGCCAATTTAAACATTGGAATACCAGGACCTTCTTCACTGGATTTAAAAGTGACCTGAACCTTTTGTCCAATTCGAATCGTATCCAGATCGCAATCGACAATGTTTGTCAGCATCGTTACGCCTTCGTCTAGCGTCACATAAGCGATTGCATAAGGCGTCGGTCCAGAGGCCCGTGTCACGCTGTAGCTATAAACCGTACCGGTTCCCTTTGCTTCTTTCCACTCGGTTTTGTCGCTAAAACAAAAGGGGCATAGTGCGCGGGGATAGTGATGATGCTGATTGCAATCATTGCAATATTTCAGCAGTAGTTTGCCTAACGACGCAGCCTCAAAGTACGGCGCATCGCCGTAATTCAGCTTTGGGGCGGGAATCTTTCTGTCTTGATAAGGTGTGCTCATCTTAATTACTCCCTTTCCATGATGAGTGTGGCACTGCCATGACGCGTGCTCAGCGAGCCGCCTGTACCATGCGCAAGTGCGATATCGCAGTTTTTGACCTGAACCATCGGATGGGCTTCGCCACGCAATTGACGGACTGCTTCAATGATCTTGGTGATACCACCACGGTTAACAGGATGGTTATTACACAATCCGCCGCCATCGGTATTAAAGGGTAATTTGCCCACACCAGAGATCAAGTTGCCATCCATCACGAATTTTCCGCCCTCGCCCTTCTTGCAAAAGCCGAGATCTTCGAGCGTCATGATGACTGTGATTGTGAAGCTGTCATAAATTGAGGCATATTTGATGTCTTGTGGTGTAACACCGGCCTCTGCGAAAGCGATGGGACCAGACCGCACAGCTCCTGTGTACGTAATATCTACTTTGCCTCCCATCTGCCCCTTGGGTGACTCTCCTGCACCGATCAGTTTGACCAGAGGACGCTTAAGACTCTTAGCGATCTCAGGACTGACGACAATAACCGCCCCGCCACCATCGGTCACAACACAGCAATCCATCCGGTGCAAAGGATCTGCGATTAAGGGCGAACGAATAACATCCTCGACCGTCACGACCTTTTTCAGATACGCATTAGGATTGTGTTGTGCGTGATGAGATGCTGCGACTTTGACCCAGGCCATTTGCTCATTCGTCGTACCAAACTCATACATGTGGCGCATCGCCGACAGTGCATAGAGGTTGACCGTCACAGGGCCATAAGGCATTTCAAAAGGTGTGTCAGGGATATTGGAGTCGAGTTCTCGAACAATCGTACCTGGCCGGCCAAACCCTGCACAGGTGATGAGTGCAACGCTGCACTTACCAGCGGCAATCGCCTCGGCCGCATGAGCTACCAAGTATAGATAAGACGAACCACCGGTATTCGTTGAATCGGAATGCTTAACCGTCAACCCCATGTAATCGATCATATTGATGCCACCAAGCCCGCCGGGCGCATCGGTGGAACAGAAATAGCCGTCAACATCATGGATCGTCAGCCCTGCGTCTTCAAGGGCACCTTTGGCACACTCAGCATGGAGCTGTGCGAGCGATTTATTCTCTATCTTTCGTGCGGGATGCTCAAATATCCCGGCTATATACGCCTTGCCTCGTATGCTCATTGTTCTATTGTCTCCACTATTATTCTGTCCGACCTGTTTATGGGATCGGTTTTTTATCTCACTACCTATTGTTTTATACCACTCATCGCACCATTAAAAAACTAACGCGATTCATATACTAGCTCTGCAGCGATCAGATCCAGCGAAGCAAAACCAACAGACTTGAATACAGTGATCGCCAGATCGTCAGCACGCCAAGAATGCGACTGTTTCAGGACCAACTCAGCCAACTCAGCATGAATATCTGACGTAGCCATCAAGCCTTGTTGAATCGCCTGGAATATCTCGCCACCCTTTTCCAATACCGCTTCACGGCTATCTGCAAACACTTGCGCTTTAGAAACGATTGCAGGTTCTGCCTCAGACATTTTTGTGGTGAACGCACCGACCAAGCCCAAATGCGTACCAGGTTTAACCCATTCTTTGCGAACAAACGGTTCTGTAGCCGTTGTAACCGCAGCAACTACATCCGCCTGCTCAAGGGCCCGTTGAAGATCCGTCGATACCTCAGCACGGATCCCTAATACCGCGAGTCGCTCAACGATCAGTTGGGTTTTATCTGCTTTGCGCCCCCAGATCAGGACGCGCGATAAAGGCATCACGCTAAGGTGAGCCTGCACCATAGGGACGCTTAAAGCTCCAGTCCCTAAAACCACCAAGGTCTGTGAATTTTTACGCGCAAGGATTTTTGCTGCGAGTGCTGCCGTTGCTGCCGTTCGCCGTAACGTCAATTCAGTGCCATCCAAGACTGCGATCGGGTTTCCATTGGCACAGGAAATGAGCACGTAGACAGCGGATACGGCGGGTTCTCCAATGGCACTATTGCCTGGCCAAACCGACACCAGTTTCACTCCCATCAACTTCTGTGCCTTCCAGGCAGGCATGATGAGTACAGTGCTATTGTCGTGATTGGGCTCGTAATGGCTACGCTGCGGAGACTCGATTGGCTCCTGCAATCCGGTCGCGATCGCATCCACCAGACGCGCGTAGGGCAGCGCTTGCTCGACTGCTTGTTGGTCAAAAAATTGCATAATTAGCGCTCCAGTTAAGTCTGTTTTCCAAGCGTGCTCTACGTTGGTGAGATTGGGGATCCGAACCTTAACCTGAGATACCCAGAGCATCGGCCTAGCCACACCCGCGCTTAACATTAGCGAATGCTGGATTGACGATACTGCAACATCAGAAAGCATAACCATGACAGTGTAAACTTGGTGATAGACATACCCTATGACGATCCTATAAATGTCTGAGAAGATTTCCAAATCCAGCCCTGATTTCAGCATTCAAGGCAGTCTGGGTCGCAGAGACTTTCTGCGCTACAGCCTGAGCTCTTTTGCCTTGGTCTCCACGGGTGTGACACCTTTGAATTGCCTTGGGAGCAATCCGGCTCAGACCTACCCGATCGACACTAACGTGAAACCCACCACCGAACGCATGGTGTCGTTTCCGTATGACCTGCAGGGTCTGGCGGCCAATGAGATCGACCAAGTCACCAAGTACGACGACTTTGGCTACGGCGCGTGGACTTTTGGAGCGGGCCTGCCCATCGTGCCCCGGTTTGACTTGATGCTGAGCGATGACAGCCATCCGACACCCACTCGACGCCACAAATTCGCCCGTTTCTTCACCTTTTCGGACATCCACATTACTGACAAGGAGGCGCCCAACCAATTCATGCTGCTGCAGGAGTTTGAACGTTACGCCATCAACAACACCTCTATTTACTCGCCGGTGATGATGTACACCACCCAAGTGCTGGACGCTGCCATGCAGACCATGAACGCCCTGCACCAGATCACTCCGTTTGATTTCGCCCTCTCGCTTGGGGACACCTGCAACAGCACGTCCTACAACGAGTTACGCTGGTACATGGATGTGATCGACGGCAAGCTCATCCGACCCAGCTCGGGAGCGCATCTCGGCGCCGACAGCATTGACTATCAAAAGCCCTTTCAGGCAGTGGGCCTGCACAAATCCATCCCCTGGTACCAAACCATTGGTAACCACGACCATTTCATGATTGGTTCTTTCCCAGTGGATGCTGACCCCAGCCTGAGTTTTCGGAAGTCCTATGTAGCTGACACCGTCTGGGCGGTAGCCGATATCCTCAAGCCCAATACAGACACGTACCCAGTCCTGTTCAACATGCAGGACTTCAAGGCATTTCCGCGTTATTACATGGGTGTGATGGACGGAAACAACCCTTGGGGCAGAGTCATTCACACCGGCGTGAGTACCAGCCCCAAATTTGCCAGCGGTGCACCCAAGGTGGTCGCTGATCCTGATCGACGCTCCCTGTTGCGTACCGATTGGATACAAGAGTTTTTCAATACCAGCAGTAGCCCGGTGGGACACGGTTTTCACCTTGTTGACAAGTACGCCCCGGCTGGATTTGCCTGCTACAGCTTTGTGCCCAAGTCCGATGTGCCACTCAAGGTTATCGTGCTGGACGATACGCAAAGTGAAAACGATGGCTCCAAGGACATTCACGGTCACGGCTACCTGGACACTACACGCTGGGCTTGGCTAAAGGCCGAACTGGCCGCTGGACAGCAAGCTAACCAGCTCATGGTCATTGCTGCCCATATCCCGATTGGTGTGGCTGCCATCGGCTCTGAAATGGAGTGGTGGCTCAATGACATTCAAATGGCATCTGCGACAGCGGCTAAACCACAATGGTGGCTCAATGAACCTCCCGTAGCCCCCGAGCACCGTAACGCCACTACGTTGACCGAACTGGTTGAGACACTGCAAAATACCCCCAACCTGATCTTGTGGCTGGCTGGACACCGCCACCTCAACACCATCAAGGCTTTTCCTTCATGCGATGCAGCGCAGCCAGAGAAGGGGTTCTGGCAGGTTGAAACCTCGTCGCTGCGAGATTTTCCGCAGCAACTACGTACCTTTGAGATTTATCTTAATAGCGACTATTCGATCTCGATCGTCACTGTCAACGTCGATGTTGCCGTGGCGCCCGACACACCAGCTGCGACCTCACGCAAGTACGCCATTGCGGTGCAGCAGATTGTGCAAAACGACCTGCTGAACAACGCGCCCAACCCGGCTAGCATGACGAGCGGTGGTGTCGCACTACCGTTACCCACCATCGACCCCACACGCCCCCAGTCTGGGGATATGGTCACCAAGGCTGGGCTGGTGCAAGACCCCAGCATCCAATTTACCGATCTGAAAAACCAGGGTGTGCCCTACAACGCTTCTTACAATGCCGAGTTGTTCAAGCCGCTGAGCCCGACCATGGTGGCCGCCTTGAGGGCCCGCTTTCCTGATTAAAGTGCCTCAACGTTTGTCTAAGGTAAGGGTAGACTAATTGGTAAAGCGAAGCCCCTAAGGATTGACATGTATTCGACATGTGTGAATAATGAATTAGCAGGTTATAAAAAAAATGATAGAGACAAATGTCAATTTCTGCATTGCAGCAGTAATGAAGAATAGCGGATTCAAAAATATGGCCTAGCAGGCTAGGCAACGCGTTTGGAGCCGTCAATATAAAGAACTAGTCAATCAAGACTACATTTTGGAGACATCGCCATGTTGCGTCGCAATGGAATCACCTCGTTCGTCCTGAAAAGCTCGCTAGCCGCACTCGCACTCGCTGCAGCGGCTACATCCCATGCCGAACCAGGCATTAACGACAAAGAAATTATTTGGGGAAACTCCTCTCCTTTGTCCGGTCCGAATGCAGGATATGGTCCGATTGGTCGTGCGCAGCGCGCCTGCTTTCAGTACATCAACGATGAACTGGGCGGCATCAAGATGGGTGATGGCAAAACGCGCAAAGTGAAATACATCATGTATGACGATGCTATGGAACCAGCTCGTGCCTTGCAAAATGCCAGGCGGTTGATCAGCCAGGACGGTGTCTTTGGTGTATCAGGTAATGCTGGTACGGGTGCGAACCTGGGTGCTCGTACTTTCTATAACTCGGAGAAAGTTCCACAGGTTTTTATCTTCTCGGGTGGACCGATGTTTGGCGTGAAGGAAGAGGTCGAAAAATATCCCTATACGATCCCAGCCTTACTTGCCTACAACACCGAGGCCGCACTCTATGCAGCTTTCATCAAAGAAAAATTTCCGAATGCAAAAATCGCCTTACTCAACGACGATAGCGGTGGTCCGTTCTTCTCCAAAGGTTTTCTGAAGGCGGCTAAAGAGCTTGGTTTGAATATCGTTCTGCACGAAGAGCACTCCTATAGCGAACCGACCATCGATGCGAAGATCGATCGACTGGCTGCCTCAGGTGCGAATGTGTTTGTTGATGTCACCACACCAAAGTTTGTTGTTCAGGCGCTCAAGCGGATGAATGCGATTGGCTGGAAACCAGAGCACATGATCTGGGGCGTGGGTTCAAGTATTGGTGGTGCCCTTGTGCCTGCTGGCGCGGATGTGTCAAAAGGTGTTTACACCGGCTTATGGCTCAAGGATCAGGCTGATCCAGCTTATGCCAACGACGCGGATATGAAGTTGTACGTCGAGAAGCTCAAAAAGTACGAAAGCGGCTTGAATCCGGCAGACCAAAATGCGGCCGCTGGCTGGTTCATCTGCAACGCAGTCAAGACTGTTTTGGAGCGCACCAAAGAGCCTACTCGTCAGTCTTTCATAGAAGCCGCCCGCAGCATGAAGCAGCAAAAAGCAGCTTTGTTGCTCGAAGGCATCACGCTCAATACCAATGGTACGAGTGACGGCTATCCGATCGAGGCCATTCAGATGGGGCAGTTCGATGGCACCAAGTACGTCCCCGTCGGTGCGATCATTAACTACGAGGGTAAAACACCTGCGCCTTGATCAATTAATCCTTTCGCTTTTTTAATCACTTTATTGTTAAGACAGGCAGGATTTACAACATGAGCATCGCAATCACAACCTATCAGATGTTGATTGATGGAAAATGGGTCAATAGCTGTGAGGATGACTGGATCAGTGTTGAAAATCCTGCCAATAAAACTGTTTTTGCCAGAGTGCCGCGTGCCAAGGCGGCAGATGTAGATCTGGCAGTCGCCGCAGCCAAGCGCGCCTTTAAACTATGGTCTAAAACCGCTGCAGCTGAGCGCGGACGAATTCTTTACCAGATTACGGACGCAATCGAAAAGAATAAAGAGAAACTGGCCAGGCTCATTAGCAATGAAAATGGCAACGCACTACGCACTCAAAGTCGTGGGGAGGCCGCACTCACAGTCGAAGTCTTTCGCTATGTTGCAGGTTTGAGCCGTGAGATCAAAGGCAAGACGACCTATCTTAGTTCAGAGAATCTGGATTACACCCGTCGTGAGCCCTATGGCGTAGTGGGTGCGATTGTTCCCTGGAACGCACCGCTCTTATTATCCGCACTAAAAATTGCGCCAGCCTTGATGACTGGCAACACAATTGTTCTCAAGGTTTCCGAGGAAGCACCGTTAGCGGTGTTGGAACTGGCTCGTATCTGCAGTGAATTTTTACCTGCAGGGACCCTGAACGTTTTAAGTGGTACAGGTCTGGAGTGTGGCGCTGCATTGGTTGAGCATCCCGATGTACCTAAAATTTCATTTACAGGTTCAACGGCAGTCGGTAAATCGATTCTGGCTGCTGCAAGTAAACGCGTGGCAGCCGTCACGCTTGAATTGGGTGGAAAGAGTGCGCAGATCGTCTTTCCAGATGTGGATATCGATTACACGACGGATGCCGGCACGGTGGTCAATGCCCGTCAGTTCGAGCGTGTCTCAACCTATATACAGGAAGCGATTGCATGCAAACCTGAAGCACTAATTCTGGGCGGCATGCCGCCAAAGTCGGGACCCTTATCGCAAGGTTATTTTTTTGAACCAACCGTGTTTTTGAATCTGCCTGAAGAGGCGCGCTTGACGCGTGAAGAAGTGTTTGGTCCGGTACTCTCGGTCTCGACCTGGACGAATGAGGACGAAGTCATCGAACGTGCGAACAATTCAAATTATGGCCTCGCCGCTTTTATCTGGTCCCGCGCAGGTGCCCCCGCTATTCGTGTGGCGCATGCGCTTGAAGCAGGCTGGGTCCTCGTGAATCAGGGTGGTGGGCAGCAGTTAGGCCAATCGTATGGTGGAGTCAAGCAGTCCGGCGCCGGCAGAGAGTTTTCTCTCGAAGGCATCCTGGAGAGTTACACCGATATCAAACAGATCTCGGTCAATCTCGGAGATCACGGCTACACCCGCTGAAGCGAATATTTTCAACATCTAAAAAATTGATCGGAATCACCATGAGCCAGAATCATTACAGAGCGCATCAAACAGTTGGATTTGTCGGACTTGGAATGATGGGAAGTCGCATGGTGCGCCATCTGAAAGGTTATGCCGATCTTTTGATTTTTGATGTGGATGCCTCACGCGCGCAGCTTGCCGCGAGCGAAGCCAACGGTAAAGCTGTTTCTTCAATTAGCGATCTAGCAAAAGCGGACGTGGTGATTTTGATGTTACCAAACAGCAAAATTGTCGACATTGTGGTCCGTGGCGGAAATGGTCAGCCTGGTTTGCTCGATATTTTGAGCAAAGGCGCCATGATCATCGATATGAGTTCCGCCACTCCTGCCAATACGATTGAAAATGAAAAGTTGGCACGCAGCAAAGATCTTATCTATATGGATGCGCCTGTGTCAGGTGGTCCTGGCGGTGCCGACTCAGGCAAGCTGGCCATTATGGTGGGCGCGACGGTCGATGACTTTGCGCATGCCAAGCCCTTACTGGACAAGATGGGGACTAATGTGATTCTGGCCGGACACATCGGCTCGGGCCATGCCGTTAAAGCACTGAACAACTTATTATCAGCCACAATCCTGGCCGCGACCTCCGAGGTTTTTGCAGCGGGCGAGAAGTTTGGACTTGATCCCCACATCATGCAGCAGATTGTCAACGCCTCAAGCGGCTCGAGTTATGCAACGAGTCACACCTGGCCTCGCGCCGTCCTACCCAAGTCCTATGACTTTGGTTTTGCCCTTGCTTTAATGCACAAGGATGTAGGGATCGCCATGTCGTTGATTGAATCAACAGGAATGCAAACCGTCATATCAAATGCAAGCGCGCAACTGTGGGATCAGGCACTCAAGGCTGCGCACCCCACCGCGGACATGACAGAGATCACACGTCAAATTCAAAAGGCTGCCGGCCTGTGATGACAGCCGACTCGAGTAGCCTTGTGCGAAATCCAAAACAGTCGGCTCAACCCAAGCTGACAGTCTCTGAATTATCGCTGCGCTTTGGCGGTATTGTCGCGCTGGATGATTTATCTTTCGCAGTCGAAGAAGGCACCATCTGCGGCTTAATCGGACCAAACGGTGCAGGTAAAACGAGTTGTTTTAACTGTATCAGCCGCTTGTATACCCCGTCCTCGGGTAAAGTGATTTTTGACGGTAAAGACATCACGCAGCTAGCGGCCAAGGATGTCGCCACACTCGGTATTGCGCGTACCTTTCAGAACCTCGCGCTCTTGCCATCGATGACGGTGCTTGAAAACGTGATGCTAGGTGGGCACCACTACGGCAGGACCAGTTTATTGAAGGCGGCGTTCATTCCAAAATCAAAACGTGTCGAAGAATCCGAGCTGAACACTTTTGCGCATGAACTGCTCGAGCGCCTTGGCCTAGAGAAACTGCATAACCGTCGCGTCGATGACTTACCTTATCCGACCTTAAAAAAGGTAGAGCTTGCGCGGGCGCTTGCCGCCAAACCAAGCTTTCTGATGCTGGACGAGCCCGCTGGCGGATTGTCCCATTCTGAGGTCGATGATTTGTCGCAAACTCTAGTCAGAATTCGCAAAGAATTCTCTCTGACCCTACTACTGGTTGAACACCACATGGGCATGGTGATGAAGGTTTCGGACAATATTGTTGTTCTGGATTTCGGACATAAGATCGCGGATGGACTGCCTGCCGATATCAAAGCCAATCCTCGCGTGATTGAAGCGTATCTAGGTAAGCCCAAATGAAAAAAGTACTTGAAATAAAGAACCTCAAGGCAGGCTATGGCCGCATCAGCGTGCTGCATGGCATTTCAATAGCCGTCAAAGAAGGCTCCATAGCTGTGTTGCTTGGTGCGAATGGTGCGGGTAAAACAACGACCTTGCGCGCCATCAGTGGCTTACTCAAGGGTGAAGGGAATATTCTTCTTGATGGCAATGAGATCAATGGCCAGTCGGCTGACCGCATTGCACGCATGGGTGTTGCGCATGCGGCGGAGGGGCGTGGCACCTTCACGGATCTAACCGTCGAAGAAAATCTGCGTGTGGGTGCATTCAGAAGAAAGGACAAAGCAGAGATTGCTGTAGACCTTGAAAAAATGTACGGTCTATTTCCAAAGCTGCGCGAGCGCAGAGCACAGAAGGCCGGTAATCTGAGCGGTGGCGAGCAGCAAATGCTCGCAGTTGGACGTGCCCTGATGCTGCGTCCACGAGTCATGTTGCTCGATGAGCCATCACTAGGCTTGGCGCCCGTGATTATTAACAGTTTATTTGAGACTTTCTCGCGTGTGAACCAAGAACTAGGGGTCAGTATGCTGATCGTGGAGCAAAACGCTAATCTGGCTTTACAGATTGCACATGATGCGTATGTTTTAGAGTCTGGCTCCATCACACTGAGCGGACCTGCCAGTGAAATTGCTTCTCTTGACGGCATTCGTGCCGCCTATCTGGGAGTCTGATTAATGCAATATTTCTTCCAGCAATTATTGAATGGCATCACCACAGGTGCAGTCTACGCATCGCTTGGACTGGCTCTGGTTTTGATCTATCGCACGACTAATATCGCTAACTTCGCTCAAGGGGAGATGGCAACCTTTTCTGCTTTTCTAACTTGGCAAATCACGCAGTGGGGCATACCGATCTACTGGTCCATCCCATTGGTGATGCTGATATCACTCGTCATCGGCGCTGTGGTCTATGCAGTGATTGTTCGGCCGGTTCAGCACAAAGATGAAATGACCATCATCATTGTGACGCTGGGATTGTTTCTTGCATTTAACAGCGCAACAGGTGCGATCTGGGGCTTTATGCAAAAGTCCTCTCCTAGTCCCTTTCCGTCCACGACCTGGACGTTGGGGTCAATGAGAATCTCTGCCGAATTGATTAGCTTTGTCCTGGTACTGCTTGCAGTTTCAGGCGGACTCTATTTGCTGTTCCAGAAAACGCGTCTTGGCATGGCACTGCGTGCCGCAGCATCCAACGCACAATCCGCGCAGCTGGTCGGAATCCCTTATACAAAAATGATGATTTTGGGTTGGGGCATGGCTGCGGCACTAGGCGCCGTTTCCGGCGCACTGGTTGCCTCTCGACTAACGCTCGATCCCAATATGATGGCGGACGTGATTATCTATGCTTTCGCATCGGCTGTCTTCGGCGGGATGAGCAGTTATGTAGGGGCGGTAGTGGGTGGAATGATTGTGGGTATATCCCAAGCCTTTTCGACGGCCTATCTGCCCTGGCTTGGAGCCGATTTGCAGATTATTGTGCCATTGCTACTGATCGTGGCTGTGCTGATCGTCAAGCCGGAAGGCCTGTTCGGTAAAACCGTTGCGGCGAGGGTCTGATGCGTACAAAGTCGGTTGTGATGGGGTTGATTATTGCTGCAGTTTTGATTGCTCTGCCTTTGCTAGTGCCAGGTTATCTGACCTTTCAGTTGAGTGGCGTGATGGCGTACGCGGTTGCTGCCATTGGACTGAACTTGATTACAGGTTATGCCGGACAGATTTCCTTAGGTCATAACGCATTTTTTGCGCTTGGTGCCTATTCTGCTGCGCTGAGCATGAGTTTCTTCAACGTCCATTACATGACGTCTGTTTTGATAGCAGCAGCAGTGACTTTTGTTGTTGGCTATTTATCGGGCTTCCCAGCGCAACGTCTGCGTGGTTTGTATCTGGCACTGATAACTCTGGTACTAGCCGTCTCGGTGTCACCAGTGATCAAGCACTTCAAAGGTGTGACGGGCGGCATGTCTGGTCTCGCGATTGAACGCCCTAGCCCACCCGAGTGGACCGGACTCAGCAAAGATGCCTGGATCTATTACACAGTGCTGTTCGTGACAGTGATTTGTTTTTATCTTGCCAGAAACTTTGTCGCGGGTAGCACAGGTCGCGCGCTCACGGCGGTCCGTGCCGCGCCTCTGGCGGCCTCCTCCATGGGTGTCAACGTCAATGGCTACAAAGTGCTGATCTTTGGTCTGGGGTCAATGCTGGGTGGAATCGGTGGTGCCTTGTTTAATTTTTCGATTGGCTTCATTGCACCTGATTCTTTCAATCTGCTGCTCTCTGTCAGCTTTCTGGCGGCAATTGTTGTCGGCGGGCTGGGAACAATCTGGGGTGCACTGGTGGCGGGCTTGTTCTTGCAGTTCGTGCCGTCCTACGCTTCGGACTTGAGTGAGGCGCTATCTGGCGCAGTTTATGGCGCAATCCTGATTGTGTGTATGTTTTTCATGCCCAAGGGTATCGTGGGCACGATCCTGGAAAAATTGCATCAGCGCAATATCAAGGGCTGATAGAGTGTTCTAGCATCTCAGGTGCCTTGGCTGGCTAGTCAAATCACCTATGAATAAAACCTCTGCGACGAAAAGTGGCGCATATACCTTCCGTACGATCTTTACTATGACGTAAGCCATAATGAAAGCCTGTTTCCATCGGCATACCATCAAAGCGCCGATTAAAAGGCACTTTGGGAGCATTCGCTTAGCAAACGGCAGGGCGGGCTATTCGCGGGTAATTGCGGAAAAACACCAGTCAGGTGAACAGACCGAGAATACCTAAGAGTGCCCACACTTTCCGCATACTTCTAAGCCACAATAGTGGCTAAGCCTTGAGTATTATGCATTTTTTTATTTATGTACATGGCCGCGTCGGCCGCAGCGAGCAGTGTTTCGATCGTTGTTCCGTTTTCAGGATAAGTGGCGCAACCAATATTAGCTATTATGCATACGCCTTTCAGCACTTCATTGATCTGTGGTGCTGAGATCGTGTTAACAAGATGTTTTTGAAAGGTCGTTAAACCCTCCTTTGAAACTTCGCCTGTAATCAAAATAGCAAACTCATCTCCTCCAATTCTCGCAAGGAAATCTGAAGACCTCATGGCTGACTTGAGTCTAGTTGCGACCATTTGTAAAACCACATCACCGGTCTGATGTCCAAATGTATCGTTGATCTTTTTAAATCCATTCAAATCAATAAATAATATGGCTAAATCAGACTCTCCGCGATTTGTTCTAGCGAGAGCAAGATTTGCCGAGACTAAAAACAATCGCAGATTGGCAAGTTTCGTTAATGTATCTGTTGTTGATTCAGTATTCAAAACTGCATTGAGAATCATATAAGACTTGAGATTCTTTACGCCAAGGCATGTCGCAATGAATATCAAAATAATGAGTAATGAATCAGTAACGCCTTGAATCCACAAAAGATACCATTGATTCTGCTGATTGAGATTTGCAATATTTCTCCGCTCTGACCGTAACTCAGCATCGAGCGTGCGATAGGACAACCGAATCGAATCCATAGTTTTCTTACCGACTTTTTCGGCAATCGCTACTTTTAAATACTGCTCATCACTAGCATCTTGCAACTTGATGACACCATCGAGATATTCCATTTTGACTTTGATGAGAGAGATAATTTTTTGTAGTTGCTTTTCCCATTCAGCATTATTGAATATGTTTGCAGATAAATTTATTAACGATGAATCAATTACTGCTACCGCTCCAAAATAGGGTTCGAGATATTGTCGATCGTTTGTCAGTACATAGCCTCTTACTGCAGACTCTATGTCTAGTACGCCGATAAAGGTGTTGTTCAGCGCGAAAGAAGCGCTACTAATAAAATATTGTTGCTTTGTCGTAGTTAGTATTTTCTGACTCAGAAATAACACAGCAGCGAATTGAACTAAAAGTAATGTCAACGCTGCCGTCAGTAGTCCAATAATTATAATTGTTGGACTATAAATCAGTTTGACTGGCGCAATCATTTAGACATTTCGCCTTGTGATTAATGAGTAATTGAGCTCATGCATTGATTGCACAAAAACAACTGTTGGAGTAGTTAGGAACAAGGGTACACACTTATTCGCTAGGCCAATACGCATAAAACGCAACCAATATAAGAAAAACGCAAATAAATACTAAAAAGACAATACTTTCAATATTGGCGATAAAATTGCAAATTATTAGGTTCGTTCTGTCATCTAACTTCAAGGATATATGAGGAACGCACCTCTCCCACAGCTTGCTTTCGGTGCTCGAAATGCCCTGATCGATACAACGGTTTATGGCATGTAAGATCGCCTTAGGCTTCTTGCGAATGGCATGCAAGAATATGATGCACTCACAACTCCTGAGTTATTTCTGCATCAATCTTCATTTGCAAATATAAATGGTCTGGCCATTGGTTCAACCGCTAGTACAGCAACGCAAGTAAAAATCAAAAAGGTCGGCAGCGCCATGCTGATGGTTCCATTTTCGGGTCAAGGACATTACCTGATCATGGATGAAAAACTGACTTGGCAGAAAAGCCACGTAGCTGTGCTATTGCCAGATCAGGCTTTCGCGGGCGCAAGCTCGTCGCGTTCATCATTAGTGGTTCTGATTGATCCCATTAAGCTAGATTTTGTAGTGAAAAGTATCATTGGCTCACAGTCGAACACATCACCGCAGATCGATCTGAGCCGACCACAAGAAATAGGCCTGCAATATGGACACGTTAATTTTGAAGCAATATTCAAGCAGCTATCAATGCTGATTGACCAGTTTTCATTGCACGCTGGATTTCTGGATCGTAGCGGACTGGACGATACGATTTATCGAAGTATCGCTATGATGTTGAGACCAGACCTTTTGTCCGATGAATACAGGTATCCAGTCAAACGGCCTTTCGATAGGGACTTATTAGACCGCGCTTGCCAATTCATTCAGTCTGAATTGAGTCAGCCGATTACGCTATCGAATCTTGAGCATGTCAGCGGCATGTCTAGGCGCAGTTTACAATCCGCATTTCAAAAACGTTATGACTGCTCCCCTATGCAATGGATCAGGTTTCGGCGCCTTGAGCAGGCTCGGTCAACGCTGGAAAACTCAACCGCACAAACCACTGTTACAACTACAGCCTTGGAATGTGGCTTCAGTAGCGCTTCAATCTTTTCATCATATTACAAAGCACGCTATGGAGAGCTTCCATCTAAAGTACTAGCAGAACATAGAATTAGTTAAATCAATTGGATTTTGTATTAATCTGCGCTATCTAAATATTTTCTTATTGAAAACTATGCCCTCTCACCCAAAGCAAACATTACCATTATTAAGTTTTGGTGAAAGCAGAAAGCATGCAGGATCATCAACAGCAGAACTGACGCAAAAACTCAAGTTTATTGGCTTAGAGATGAACGTCGATGCATCAGCCTCAACTAGAGCTCAGTTCAGCTACAAAATAGCAACCATCAATTTAAATGGACTGAAATTAGCAGCTTTATCCACAACTCCTTATCGCTTCGAAATCAAAAAAACTGATGAGGCACTGCTGATTATCCCTTTTGTAGGTCGCAGCAAAATTGAAACAGCTGACAAGAGCTATGAATGGCAAGGTAGCGACATTGCACTACTCGTACCCGCCGGTGCAACATATAGCGGCGTAACCTCGTTAAGCACCATACTAATGATTGGTATTGATCCTGTTCGCTTAGACTTGTCTGCGAACACAATGCGATCAAACGGAAAAAAAGTTGATTGGAAAAATGAGTTCTCATACGTACGAAAAATCAGTATGCAGGTACACAATTTATTGATCGATAAAATTTTTCATCAGCTTTGTGCTCTCATTGACCTGCTGGAAGACAATCCTGAGTTTCTTGGCAAAAGTGCACTAGATGAATCCTTTTACCGAACAATTGCACTCGCTCTCCTACCCGAAGTACTGGGTAAAGTGATCGTTACAACTGAGAAACGGAAGTACGCCAGGCGTAAGCTAGATAGCCTATGCCAATACATCGTAACTCATATCGGGCACGCATTCACTCTTGCAGATCTTGACCGTATCAGTGGTATGTCACGTCGTAGTCTGCACTATGAATTCCAAAAGCGCTATCTATGTTCGCCTATGAATTGGATACGCACGGAACGACTGCGTCAGGCCCACCATAAAATAAGCCGTGCAATACCATCGACCACGGTCACCTCCGTGGCAATAGCCTGTGGGTTTTCCTCGCCAGTGACTTTTGCATCTCATTACAAAAAACAATACGGCGAACATCCCGCGACCGGATTAAACAGCATATTAAAACGCTAGAGAAATATGCACGCATAAATGCATTTATGCGTATTCATTTGCATTTTTGACACAAAATATAGTGACTATTTCCCACATAATGAATAGTTATGATCTGCCCATCCAAGGCAGAAACCATTCAGATAATGACTGCAAATATTTATCTGCAATTTGATTATGTGTGTCTGCGGAGATATTGGTTGTGAAAACAGAAAGTGTTGATTATTTGCTTACTCGTCAATGCTCTAGGCAGTGGAAGGGGTTTCTTAAAGCATTAGCTACTGAGTTCTCAACACAGATTGATGTGCCAGAGTTGCGCGCGTTAATGAATCGTGTGGGAACAAGGTTTGGAATACAAACATCATTACAGCCCTGTGTAAGCGTTCAAGAAGTCCAGCATGCCATGAATCTCATCTGGAACGACATGGACTGGGGTTGGGTTGAGATCGAAGAAAGCGAACGTGCGCTATCAATCACGCATTTCTGCTCTCCCATCAGCGCTGCGTTTGGACGGGATATGCAGGAATGGACCACAGCATTTCTGGAAGGCGTTTATCAGCAGTGGTTGTTGGCGCTTGGTGCCAGCGATTCCCTTCGCGTGCGTCAAGTTTCTCAAATTGACGAGTTCGGTCGAATTGAATTTCGACTCAGTCTCTAATCACAGCACGGAGACATTATGAAATCACCGAACGATATTTCCGGTCTTTTTAAAATGCTGGGTGAGAATCCCGAGCACTATCAAGAGATCGTTCGCGATGTTGATGCGCGTAAATCTCGCGAAAGATGGCCTTTATTAGCTGCTATACAAGCAAGCGAAATCGTACAACCAAGGCCAGCCACACAAAGGTCAGCCAGTGACTTGCCTCGTAGACAGCCCCACTCCGCATCTCTTGCAACGCAAAACGCACCGAGCGAGCAATCTGCAACGATGCCATATCGCAAGTCAACGAATCAGTTGACATCGTTATTTACTCGACTGTCAGGTGTCGCACCTACCCAGGATTTACAGCTTACTCAGAAGAAGACCTCAATATTCGAACGTCTGATCCGATAGCAAAAAAATGAGTGTAAAAATTATTGCAGTTGTGTCTGCAAAAGGTGGCGTGGGTAAGACTTCGATCTGCGCAAATCTGAGTGCAGGCATGACACGCCTGGGTCACACTGTCCTCTCGATTGACCTTGACCCGCAAAACTCCTTACGGTTGCATTTTGGGATATCCCCCATGCACATCGAAGGGATGGCGCCTGCTTCTTTAGCATCAGGAGAATGGCGAGAATCAATCAGCGCGGGTCAGTTCGGTGGTTTTGTATTGCCATTTGGGCAGATAAACGAAGATGAGCGACAAGATTTTGAACAATTATTGAGAGACGAGCCTGATTATTTACGTCTCAAGATTGAGCAGTTAGATTTACCTGCAAATACTGTCGTCATACTCGACACGCCTCCCGGCCCCTCGGTATATCTCATGCAAGCGCTATCTACCGCCAACATTACCATTATTGTTGTGCTGCCAGATGCCGCCTCCTATTCAACGATCCCGATGATTATTTCATTGATCAAAAAATACTGTATCCGACGTAGTGATTTCATAGACTACTTTTATCTGATCAATCAGATCGATCGCTCTCGCCAGCTTGCCAGCGATGTAAGTGACGTCATCAATTTAGAAATGCAGGGAAAGCGACTGGGCGTCATTCATCAGGACCAATCGATACCCGAAGGACTGGCTTGCAATGTGGACGTATTGAACTATGACCCGAATAGTCGGGGCGCACAGGACTTTGAGAAATGCGCACAGGCACTTGAAAATATTTTTGATGCGCAATTGAGTGCTGCTTAATGAACCCTATCGCCTGGAGTGGAAATTTATTCCGAGTGACAAGGCGCTTTTTTATCCGGGAAACTGAAACCTTTCTTACCAACCCAGTAATTAAGTGCTGTTTGATCATTTTAGGATGCGCCTTACTTGCTGTAATAGTCATCGTTCCGCTGGATTTTTATGAACAAATAGTGTTTAGTTTGTTCTGTATCGTGACCGCAATCTGCATTCGCAAATCCTCCAGATCTAGGCTGGCGATCATCATGTTAATCGTCCTGTCAGTCTCTGCTTCGTTGCGCTATATGTACTGGCGATTCAGTTCGACCCTTGACTTCCAGAATCTCGAGGATATATTGCTAGGATGGGGCCTGGTCCTCGCTGAACTCTATTCACTATGCGTATTGTTGCTTGGCTACGTGCAGACAGCCTGGCCACTTCACCGTAAGCCTGTTCCTTTGCCTGCGGACAGCCGGGAATGGCCAGTTGTTGATATTTTCATTCCAACTTACAACGAATCCCTCAGCGTAGTACGACAAACGGTATTCGCTGCCATGTCCCTGGACTGGCCACCTGATAAATTGCGTATCCATGTCCTGGATGACGGCCGGCGTGAAGAGTTTCGACTTTTCTGCCAAGAAGCAGGGGCGGGATACATCACGCGCGACAATAATAAGCATGCCAAGGCAGGCAATCTGAATGAAGCTCTCAAGGTGACAGATGGCGAATATGTAGCCATCTTTGATTGCGACCACATTCCTACACGCTCCTTTCTGCAGGTCTGTATGGGTTGGTTTTTGAAGGATCCCAAACTGGCGATGCTGCAAACACCACACCACTTTTTTTCTGCAGACCCTTTTGAAAAAAATCTAAAAACATTTCGCAAAGTCCCGAACGAAGGCGAGCTCTTTTATGGACTTGTACAAGATGGCAATGATCTGTGGAATGCAACGTTTTTTTGCGGATCCTGCGCTGTCATTCGACGCAAGCCATTACTCGAAATTGGAGGCATCGCAGTCGAGACAGTCACCGAGGATGCGCATACAGCACTTAAACTGAGTCGGCGCGGCTATAACACCGCGTATCTGAGTATCCCGCAAGCAGCCGGTCTTGCGACAGAAAGTCTGTCTGGTCATGTAGGACAGCGCATACGCTGGGCACGAGGGATGGGTCAAATCTTTCGTGTTGACAATCCTTTGATAGGACGAGGTCTGAGTCTAGGTCAGCGGTTGTGCTATCTCAATGCCATGCTCCATTTCTTTTATGGATTTCCGCGTCTTGTATTTCTAACGGCACCGCTTGCATACCTGCTATTCGGTGTTCATATTTTTGAAGCCTCTGCTTCAATGATCTTTGTCTATGCCCTGCCACACATCCTGCTTGCCAATCTAACCAACTCCACCATCCAAGGAAAGTTTCGGCATTCATTCTGGAACGAGGTCTACGAAACCGTACTCGCCTGGTATATCCTGCTCCCGGTCGTTTTTGCTGTCATTAATCCAAAATTTGGAAAGTTCAACGTGACCGCAAAGGGTGGCGTGATAGATCAAGAATATTACGACTGGAAAATGGCTCGTCCCTACATAGTGCTGCTATTACTAAATCTGGCAGGTTTGATTGCAGGCGTGACTGCAATAGCAATGGGGCACGGTAGCACCTCCACCATTCTCATCAATTTGATCTGGGTGATCTACAACATCATCATCACTAGCGCTAGCGCTGACGTTGCAAATGAAGCCAGACAGCTGCGTACCGCAGCAAGAGTATCTGCTGTATTTCCTGCAACGGTCATGCTCCCCAATGGCAAAACAATCGTTTGCACTACTAGCGATTTCTCTCAGAATGGCGTTGGATTAAATATGCCAACAAGGTTTGATCTGGCTGTCGGCTCACATGTCAATGTCTCAATCTTTCGGGGAGAAGAAGAAGGTACTTTTCCAGCCGTGGTGTTATCCAACGGAGCTGTAAGTGGATTTGAATTTAAAAATCTATCCATTGATCAGCAAATGAAATTAGCGCAGGTCACATTCGCACGTGCTGACACCTGGGCTTCTTCTTGGGGTGAAGGCAAAGTTGATGCTCCATTATCGTCACTAAAAGAAGTTACTACGATAGGACTACTCAATATGGGTCGCCTACTGAAAAGTCTTTTTTTGTATCCACATGCCCTGCTTCGTGCGCGACGCAATACGTTGCTCACAGACAAAGAATCGAGATAACTACAATGCCCAGACTGGTCACGGATTCTTTGAAATTATCATTATTTCGATCCACTTTTAACTTGTTAGCCATAGCAGTATTCCTACTTTCCATGGCCACAACTACCTCTCAAGCCAAGGAGCCAGAGCCCCTTCCTTTGGCTTTAACTAGCGCAGCTGTGACACCTCGAGCAGTCGTGTCAGGCCGAATATCAAAAATGACTCTTAAACAATTGGGAGCCGAATACCCATTCAGTTTGCGGGGAAGTGACGGTCGGGATAGCGTCAATTTCAATGTGCGTGTCGACGAAATTGTGACGCAAGCCACGTTAAAAATGAACTATGCCTACTCTCCATCCATGATCCCTGAACTGTCGCATCTCAATGTTCTTGTGAACGATGAAATTGCCGCCAGTATTGCGTTACCAAAGGACACTGCCGGTACGGATATGGAACGTACAGTAAATATTCCATCCCGACTGATTACGGAATTTAATAGCCTTTCCATCCAGTTGATTGGCCACTATACCAATCAGTGTGAAGACCCCCTGCATTCGAGTCTCTGGGCAAAAATCAGTAACAACAGTGTGCTCGAACTAACAACGACACCTATTGCACTGCTTAATGATCTTGGAATGTTACCCCTGCCTTTCATGGATCGCAGGGATCCACGGACGCTGAATTTACCGATTGTTTTTGCAACAAAACCGGATAACGCTGTCGTCGAAGTTGCCGGTACGATTGCTTCTTGGTTTGGTGCACTTGCCGCACACCGCGGCGCACACTTCACTGCCTTACAGGGAACGATCCCAGCGAAGGGTCACGCTGTCGTGTTGATAAACAGCAAGGCGCCGGGACTGAATTTAAACGTCCCACCCATCACAGGCCCGAGTATCGCACTCATCACCAATCCTGGTGACCCAAACGGTAAGTTATTGCTAGTCATGGGTCGCGATGCAAAGGAATTGAAAATCGCAGCCAATGCATTGACTCTTGGCAATCAGACGTTATCAGGCCCGACTGCCAACATAACAGGGGTGGTGGAACTGATCCCACGCAAGCCTTACGATGCACCTAACTGGCTACCCAGTGATCGCGCGATCAGTTTTGGTGAACTTTCTTCGGCCAAAGCCATGAATGTTTCAGGTTATAACCCCGGTCCTATCCGCCTGAATATGCGCGTACCACCTGATTTATTTGGATGGCGTGAAAAAGGTGTTCCAGTGAACCTTAAATACCGGTATACGCCGCAACCAACACTTGCCAACTCCTCTTTAACGATCAACATCAATAGTTTATTTCTCAAGTCCTTCGTGCTGTTGCCAATAGAGCGTCTGGGTGGCGGGGATACATTACTGGCCAAAGTCCAGGCCGATGACACCCTGCCTATGCAGGGAAAATTTCTGATCCCACTGGAGATGCTGCAACCTCAGTCGCAGATCCAATTGCGATACATGTATGACTATATTAAACAGGGCGAATGCCAGGACATCATCATCGATAACGTTCGGGGTTCAATCGATCCGGATTCGACGCTTGATATCTCTGGTTTTTCACATTACAAGGCCATGCCGGATTTGTCTGCATTTTCAGAAAGCGGCTTTCCTTTTACAAGACTTGCTGATTTATCAGAAACTGCCGTTGTATTGCCTGATGCACCCACTTCGCAGGAATACTCTAGCTATCTGGACGTACTCGGGAAAATGGGCGCCTCAACGGGTTATCCGGCAGTAGCGGTATCCGTCATCCAGGCCGTAAATCTTGCCACCGCCGCAGATAAAGACCTGATCATAATCGCTACGGGCAATGATCAACCGCTGCTTAAACAATGGTCAGACGTGATGCCTGCGACTCTGGATGGTATTCGTCGTTTTAGTATTTCGGACATTGTTTTCAAAGTCAGAGACCAAATTAGTCCTGATCCACAGGAAAGAATCCAGCGTGCGCGTATAGATTTGCTGTCCAGAAGTACAGCAGACGCTGGTCTATTTTCAGGCTTTGAGTCTCCCCTGAAAAGTTCTCGCAGTGTAGTGCTGATCTGGGGAGCCAACCCTGAGGCGCTCACAGACAATACCAATGCACTGATTGGTGGTGAGGATATTGAGCAGAAAATTTCAGGTAGTTTAGCCATCGTTCGTGGCAAGAAAGTGGATACGCTTGTTGCAGATCAAACCTATTTTGTTGGTCAGTTGAATCTGATTAAAAACATTCAATGGTCGATGTCCAGGCATCTTGGTTTATTTATCCTTTTTGTCGCTCTCAGCACAGTTTTACTTGCGCTGCTGATTTACATAGCGTTGCGTGCCCAGGCGCGTTATCGCTTAAGAGCGTAAACATGCTGCGCATTAAACGGCTACTGACTAACTTTATATGGATGTGTGCGGTACTTCTGAGCGGACAGCCGAGCAATGCACTGGCCGCAACGTCTGCATGCAATGCCTCATCGTGGCCGTTATGGGAAGGCTTCAAGGAACATTTTATTACCAGTGATGGTCGTGTTCTGGAGTCGATATCCAAGTATCAGAATACCTTTTCTGAAGGTCAGTCTTACGCAATGTTCTTTGCGCTGGTTGCAAATGATCCAGCGACATTTGAAAAGCTCTGGCGGTGGAGCCAGAACAACCTGTTTGGAGGCGATCCCTCGCATCAGTTACCCGCCTGGTTATGGGGACGTGCTGAAGATGGTAGCTGGAAAGTTCTGGATACCAACTCTGCATCCGATGCTGATCTGTGGTTCACCTATGCACTACTAGAAGCTGGACGCATATGGAAGCGCGAAGATTACTTGCGAGATGCTAGAAAATTACTTTCAGATATTGAAAAGCAGGAGACAGCCACGATTCCTGGTTTTGGAACAATACTGCTTCCGGGATTTTTTAGTTATGTTCAGCCAGATAACATCTGGAGGTTGAATCCTAGTTATCTGCCTATTCCGGTATTGAGACGTTTGGCGTCTGAATCACCGTCCGGTCCATGGTCTGCTATGCCGGCGCTCACCGCCAGGATGTTGAAAGAATCCAGCCCCAAAGGGTTTGCTGCAGACTGGGTCAGTATTCAAGCGAAACCCAATCGATCCCCATCATTTATCGAAGATAGCTTGAGTGGCCCTCGCGGAAGTTATGACGCAATACGTGTCTATCTCTGGGCGGGCATGATGCCCGAAGGCGATTCACTCACCAAGCCTGTCTTGCAATCAGTCAGCGGGATGCTCCATGCGATTAGCCCACAGGGCATCCCTCCAGAACAAGTCAATGTATTGACGGGAGACAAGAATGGTACAGCCCCGTTTGGTTTTTCTGCCGCCCTCCTTCCTTATCTGAAAGCACATGGCCAATACGATTTGATGAGGCAACAACTTGCTCGCGCGTACACAATGCAACAAGAAACGTTGACACCTGAATATTTAAAAAATCAACGTCCACCTTATTACGACTACCTGCTGACCCTCTTTGGTGTTGGATGGACTGAAGATCGTTACAAATTCCTGACTAACGGGAAAGTTCAACTTTTATGGGAAAAGTCATGTCGGCACGTAAACACGCGATAACCGCGGGTGTACTACTCTCATTAGTCAGTCATATGAGTCTTGCGCAGACAGATGCTGGTAAAGCTTTACTCGAACAAGGTCTCTACTGGCAAGCTCAAGGAAATAAAGCGCGAGCAGCCGAAGTATGGAACAAGCTTTTAGTGATTGAACCAGGGCAGACACGTGCAATCTATGGTCTGGGCTTGATCGAGGTTGAAAATATGCGACTCGATCAAGCAACTGTGTATCTGGAGCAACTGAAAAAAATAGATCCGAATAGCCGCGAGGCTTTACTGCTGGCACAAGCGATCTCACTGAAGTCAGGCGACAGTCCTGCAGCGCTTAATGCAGCAAGGTTATTGCAGGAGTCAGGCGATTTTGATCAGGCGATTGAAAAATATAAAAAAATATTCAACGGTAATGTGCCACAAGGCGATATCGCGCTTGAATACTATCGATTTCTAGGTTCCGCTAAAAATGGCTGGGAACCAGCTAGGCAAGGGCTTGAAAGACTTAATCGTGAGACACCGAATGACCCGATGATCATGCTTGCGCTCGCAACACTTTTAAGTCGCAATGAATCAACACGTGCAGACGGTATTAACCGATTGGCAAAACTCACAAACGTGTCTAGTGTGCGTGGTTATGCCGAAGAAAACTGGCGTATGGCCCTGATCTGGTATGGTGCGTCGGCGCCAGATTCAGCCGTACTGTTTGAAACTTTTCTGAAATCACATCCAGACGACACAGAAATTCGCGATATGCTCGCAGCAGGAAAAAAACAGCGTCTGGCTCAAGCTAAAGCAACCACAACACCAGTCCAGAGCCCCCTGGTAAGCGCCGGCCTGAAGGCATTAGGTTCTGGCGATCGCGCTCAAGCTGAGCGTGCATTTCTGTCTCGACTTGAATCACAACCAAATGATCCAGATGCGCTAGGTGGCTTAGGCGTATTGCGGCTTGAACAAAACAATCTCGATCAGGCACATGCTTTGTTAGTACGTGCCACGCAACAAAAAGGCGGAAGTAGTTGGAACGTAGCACTCAACGATGTAAATCTGCTTATTCTGGTGGATCAAGCCAATAGCACTGCGCGCGGAGGCGATCTGGTAAGCGCACGAAAAATGCTCGAACGTGCGATCAAGATGAACCCCAAACAAACAGCAGCAGAGAATGCACTGGCAAACCTTCTTGCTGAAAGTGGAGATCTCAACGCTGCCGAACAAGCCTATCGCCGGGTTCTGGCCCGTAATAAGAATGATGCGCAAGCATTAAGTGGACTAGTCGCTGTTCTAGCTGCCAATGACAAACTTACTCAATCACGCCAACTGCTTGACAGACTGACGCCCGAGCAGGTGGGTGGAACTGATGCAATGAATAAATTGCGTGCGGCCTATGCAAATGGTGTTGCCAAAGCCGCTTTGCGACGAGGCGATGAAGCAGGTGCTCGAGAGGCCTTCGAAGAGGCGATGCGTGGTGATCGGGAAAATCCATGGATCAGGCTTGAACTAGCCGAGCTTTACCTCAGGAACGGCCGTAGCAAAGAGGCCAGTGGCCTGGTCGACGGATTACTCATTACACAGCCCACTAATCCTGCCGCGCTTTATGCCAGTGCATCGATTGCTGCCGCGCGTGGGGAGTATGCGGTTTCACTCGCGACGCTTGATCGTGTTTTACCTGCGGATCGAAGCGATAATATTGCCGCGCTTCAAAAGCGCGTGTGGATTCAAAATCAAGCGGCTCGGGCTTCGAGCCTGGCACGCCAAGGAAACAAATCTCAAGCATTAGCCGTACTGGCACAAATCGAACGCCAGGGTGGCGACAGTCCGGCATTTATTGGTATCGTTGCTGGTGCCTATGCCGATGCAGGCGAATCATCCAAAGCCTTAAGCATGTTACGCAAGATGATGGCGCGTCAGCCAAATCCGGAAGCCTCAACGCTCTTGCAATATGCAAGTGTTTTGCTCAAAACAAATCAGGATGTTGAATGCGCCGGTATCCTGACCGATTTACAAAAAAAGGTCCTGAGTGCAACCGACCGAAAATCTTATGATGACATGCTGTACCTTTACTCGGTCAGACAAGCACAGATACTCCAGGATCGCTCAGATCTGGCCGCTGCATATGATCGGTTGACACCCTTGCTTGCGCAGCGTCCTGACGACGTGCAGGCTAATCTGCTGCTGGCAAGAATGTACGCATCGATTGGCGAAAAAGCAAAGGCGCTTGAGGTAATTAAACCTTTAGTTCAAAAAAATCCTGACAATCAGGAAGCTCAGCTCGGCGCAGCACAAGTTGCAATCCAGATCAAAGAAAATAATTTCGCCGATACCGCACTTGAGCGTGTTCTGGTTCTTGCGTCAGAGGATCCACAAGCGATTGCAGCCGTTGCGCGCATCTATCGATCGCAAGGAAAAACAGGCAAGGCTGCTGATTTATTTGAGCGTGCTGTTGCTCTTGAAAAAACAGCCGGCGTTGCACCTGTACTCATCGCATCCCAAGGTACGCAAGTCACTCCGTCTAATTCCAGCAATCCGTTTACCAACAAATCTCAGAATAATAGTGGAGACAATCTCGCTCCTGTGGGTCCGCAGATTGGTGCTCAGCCTCAGGGGACAGTCCCTCAGACCGTCACAGTTGCTATGGGAGACTCCACACCGAGTCAATATCGTCAGACAACACAGCAATCAGGCAGCATGACAGCTGTGCAGCCGCAAGTCAGTCAAGTTGCCATGATCCCCTCACCTGCATCAGCCACAGCACCTATTTCATCGGGCAGTGCCAGTCAGACATTGCCTGCGAATAACCGTGTACCGACTACGCAATTAACTCCAGCCATCAGTCAGCCAGACATTCGCTCCGGTTCAAACCCCTTTGGTTCGACAACTGGTGCCGTCGCTTCGACTTACACACCGATCAGTACAGAACTCGATCAGATTCGTCAGGTACGCAGCCCTGAAATTCTCGCAGGCGTTCAAGTCCGTAATCGTAATGGTAGTCCTGGCACCAGTCAGCTTACCGATACTGAAGCGCCAGTTGAAATTCGGATCCCAGCAGGTGATGGTAAAGCCAGCCTGCAGATCACCCCTGTTTCTCTGAACGCAGGAACGATTGGATCAGATTATTACTCCCGCAGTATTTATGGTGCTGGCCCACAATCCGCTCTGAACCAGCTTGATGGACTCACGGGTTCGCCAGATGCGCAAAAGGCAAGTGGCCTGGGTCTGGCGGTCGGCTACAAGTCGAAGGGAGTTGCCATTGATGGCGGGGTCACACCGGTTGGCTTTACCTATAGCAATTTTACAGGCGGACTGAAATTAGACGGCACTCTCGACGATGCGAACACCGTCTCGTATCTGCTGAATGTATCGAGTCGTCCCGTGACCGACAGCATGCTGTCCTTTGCAGGCACCAAAGACAATGTAACGGGTCAGAGCTGGGGTGGCGTGATGGCCAGTGGCGCACGCATCCAACTCACCAAAGATCTGGGGGGATTTGGTTTAACGGGTGCAGGTTCCTGGTACAGCCTGGATGGGCACAATGTCGCATCGAACTCCAGGACCGAAGCCTCTGGAGGAATGTATTTAAGTCTGCTTAAAACCCCCGACTCTTCGCTCAGTACGGGTTTCAACATTAACGGCGTCTTTTACGATAAAAACCTGAGCAATTTCACGTATGGACAGGGTGGCTATTTCAGCCCGCAAACATACTATGCATTTACCGTTCCTTTGACCTGGTCTGCACGTCAGGATAAGTTTTCATATTTATTGCGCGCAGCGCTCGGTGTTCAACACTACACACAAGATGCCTCGGATTACTTTCCGACCAACAGCGCGATGCAAGGCCTCGCAACAATTGCGAGCGCCGAGGCTTATACACGCGGACTGACGGGCAGCACTCTTGCATCATATCCCAGTCAGTCACAGACAGGTGTTGCCTACAACCTTTCTGCTGCGGGCGAGTATCAGCTGGTTCCACAATTATTTATCGGCGGGACACTAGAACTAAACAATGCAAGCAACTACCGTCAATGGGGGGCAGGTGCATATCTGCGTTACAGCTTCTACTCCATCACGCAACAGATGGCTTTACCCGTGAGTCCGTATATCTCTCCATACGGTCAATAATTTTCAAATCAAAGGAACATAATCATGGCGGCATCAACCCTTGCTGGTCTCGCAATACTGATCATCGGTGAAAGTCATATGTCTTTCCCCAACTACCTGATCAATCCACTCTACGATGATCTGACTAGCAAAGGTGCCGTAGTTCATGCCGTTGGAGCTTGCGGAGCCAGCGCAGGCGACTGGCTCAAAACCGTTAACGTACCTTGCGGTGCAGATCGGCGCGCAAAGACTGAAGCGAGTTTTAAAGGACGTGATGCGACGACGACACCGGTTCGTCAGCTGATCCAGGAGGACAAACCCGATCTGTTGGTCGTGATCATCGGAGACACCATGGCCTCCTATGACAAAGAGGTCTTTCCGCGCGCCTGGGCCTGGCAAAGTACGACCAGCCTGACTAAGGAGATAGCCTCCACTAAAACACCGTGTGTCTGGATCGGACCGCCACGTGGTACGGAAGGTGGAAAATATTTTAAAAATGATAAACGGGTTGAACTGATTTCACAGTTTTTCACAGCTAACGTCGCACCCTGCGTGTATGTCGATTCGCTTAAGTTCTCCAATCCAGGCCAGTGGGCTACGCTCGACGGGCAGCACTTCAATATGGCTGGCTATAAATCCTGGAGCACCGCGATCACGAACACTTTAGCCGAGTTACCGATTACGAAAGGTTTGAAAAAACCATGAGCGTCCACAACATATGCGCAAGAGTTTTAGCCATGTCGTGGCTCTGCATGGTCGTCACGCAAAATCTGGCTGCTGAAATTCCACTGTATCCAACAGGACCAAGCGAAGACGCAGCATTTGTGAGGTTTGCCAATGCAGAAGAACAGAGCGTTGATATGCTTGCCACCACAGCTAAAACCGCCATCAAACTTGATCAGTCACTGTCAGCTACTGCGTTTTATCCGGTCCGAGCAAATTTAGATATCGTGGGCGAATTTCATCTGAATCGTGAAAAAACCAAGTTTACTGTCAATATAAAGCCAGGTGAATTTGTCACTGTTGTGGCCCGTTCCACTGATAACAAACTATCCCAGATCACCTTCAGAGAATCGCCTGAGGATTTCAATGCATTGAAATCCTCAATCGCACTTTACAACGCCGACCCAACTTGTCTGCATGCAGATTTGCGTGTCGCAGGACGTTCACTTTTATTGTTCGAAGCTCTCGCTGTCGATGCATTACGACGCCGCTCAATTAATCCAGTCAAACTGTCGGTTGAATTATTCTGCGACGGAAAAGCGCAAGGCATGGCACTGAATCTGGGGCAATTAGAAGCCGGTGGCCGATACACAATATTGATTGGTCATTCACGCACGGGATCACGAATGCATTACTTTTCCGATGACACAGCAAAATAATAACTATGGTTTTTGCATCCCTTGAGTTTTTAACTTTATTTTTACCGCTTTTTTTAATTGGCTACGCACTGGCGCGTCCCACTTATAGAAATGGCGTTTTGTTATTTTCAAGCTGGATATTTTATGGGTGGTGGAGCCCTGCCTTTTTGCTTCTTTTTATAGGACTGACTCTGGTTGGGTGGGTTGGCGGGCTAGCGATTGCAGCATACGATAAGACCTCATTGCGAGGATGGATGTTGAGCCTGTTTATATGCATCAATCTACTGCTGTTGTGCTGGTACAAATATGTAAACATTCTGGTCGAGAGCTTCGGCAATAGCTGGTTAGTATCTGGGACACCTTCAAGTGAATGGCAACGTGTGGTGCTTCCAATCGGACTGTCATTCATTGTGCTTCAGTCCGTTTCGTATCTGATCGACGTCTATCGACGCACCGTCACAGCAGATCGCAATCTGATTAGTTTTGGTGCCTACCAGTCGATGTTTGTCCATCTGATTGCAGGGCCTATCATTCGCTATGACTGGGTCAAAAGAGAATTACATCACCGTCCATTTGACTGGGTGAATTTTTCACTTGGCGCCCGAAGATTTATGGTTGGTATGTGTATGAAGGTCTTAATTGCGGATACGCTAGCGCCAGTTGCCGATGCTGTTTTTTTACTGGAGCATCCATCATTTGCAGATGCGTGGGCAGGATGTATTGCATATGGTTTTCAATTGTTTTTTGATTTCGCTGGATATAGCGCGATGGCAATCGGTCTGGGAATGATGCTCGGATTCAGATTTCCAGAAAACTTTAATAATCCATACATCGCAACCAGTATCCAGGATTTCTGGCGACGCTGGCACCTCTCCCTGTCAAGCTGGTTACGTGATTATCTTTATATCCCGCTTGGAGGTAACAGGAGGGGAAATGTCCGCACGTACATCAATCTTTTATTAACAATGTCCATCGCAGGTTTGTGGCATGGTGGCGATAGCTGGAATTTTTTGCTCTGGGGCATCGCTCACGGTATCGCCTTATGTGTAGACCGGGTCTGGTCGCGTTTCGGCATGCCTGACTTACCCGTGCTATTGACGCGTACGGCAACCTTAATATTTGTATTCCTCGCCTGGACCGTTTTCCGTGCCCACACATTTGACGCAGCATTAAACATGTACAGCGGTCAGTTTGGTCTTCAAGGATATTTGCCAAGTGAAACCCTCGCTGTGTTGTTGCGCCCTGCGCATTGGCTTGCGCTGACACTGGGGGTTGTCAGCATCCTCGCACCCTGGATTTACGCCAAGATCCAATATCGGTTGCCTGAGCGTGTGCTCATGACTGCAGGACTTTGGCCTGTATTCGGATTTTTGCTGGCTTACTCCCTGATAGCAAGTCGGGGAGCCGTGCCATTTTTATATTTTCAATTCTGATGCAAAACGACAGCCCATCTAACCAAATCCATTCGGATGATCATCCCGAACTTAAACGAATCTCGCATGTAGAAAAACGCACAAGCAGGGTCGCAGGACCCTGTTTCCTTGTATTTATGCTGTGCGGAATGATAGGAAATATTTTTTTTGTATTGACGGGTAGCCTGTCGCTGCCGTCTTATAACGATAAATGGTCTTCCTTTATCAATGGTGAATTAACCGAACAAATCAATGTCGGCTTGTCTAAGATGCAAATGCCCGTACTGGCGGCACAAATGGAACGTAACGCGAGCTGGATTGTGATGCGAGATCTAGGGTCACGTGTGCGTGAGGGCAAACGGGACTGGTTCTTTTTGAACGACGAAAGAGTGATTTACCCAGATCGTCACAACAACGCTGCGGCGCGTGCCAACGAAGTCATCTGGCTTCGGAATCGCCTCGCATCACAATCCATAGCATTAATTGTTGCCGTTGTCCCTGATAAGTCCCGAATAGAATCTGACAGTCTTGGAAATCTACTGCGCCCGAAATCCATGCAGTTCAGAGTTGAACAGTGGGTAGATTCATTATCCAAGGCAGGTGTCAATGTTGTGAATCTGACAGACACACTCAAGCAAATACGTGACATTACAGGAGAACATTCGTTCATGCACACAGATACTCATTGGAACGAACAAGGCGCCGAATTAGCGGCAAGATTGATTGCTCAGCGGATTGTGCAAACTGGTTTCGTTGCGTCACCATCTGTCGAGCGCACCATCTCAGCTCAAACACAGCAAATCTTTGCAGGTGATTTGGAAAAGCTTGCTGGAATTAATAATCTACATGCATGGTTTCGGCCTCCTGCTGAAATGGTCCGACACTCAAGCTTCGCTGTTAGCACCCAATCGAGTGCTGCGCAGGATGGGAAACTGCTCGATGACGACTTATTTGGTGATACGCAACTACCCAATACAGTATTGCTGGGAACTTCATATTCGACGACATCGAACTTTGCAGAGTTTTTAGCTTTGTTTCTAAAAACAAATATTGCTAATTTTGCCAAGGAAGGAGGTGATTTTTCTGGCTCAGTTAACGCCTATCTCAAAAGCGCTGCATTTAAAGAAACGCCCCCAAAAATGATTATCTGGGAAATTCCTGAGCGCATGATTGAGTCAGATCATGCATGGGATCATTTAAATGAATGAAAAATCACTTTCATTCCTTGCCTGGATATTAGTACTGTTGTGACCCAAGTACCATTATCAGAGTTGCTACTATTGCTACAGGCCAACCGTCTTCATTGATGGTAATCCCGTCGAGCTTGGGAGAACCTTGATGTCCTTCGACAAAGTAAGCAACAAAGAAACCGAACAAGCGGTAAGCGCATTAAGAACAGTTAAAACCATTTTCGATTAGTGGGAAGAAATACGTCTTAAAAAAATATTCTTCAGAATTGAACCCTCAAGCCAACATTGACCGCACCCAGCGTCTGTCCGCTACGCGCTTCTCCAGACAAGCCAGCAAAAGCATAGGCGTTATCAGCGAGCTTGGCAGTGCCATATAAACCTGCCTGAACAAAGGTCGCACCTGATTGACGAGTCATGATCTGCGTACCAACACCAGCCAGTGAAGCATTCAGTATCGGATTTAATACACCCGAAGAATCTACCCGACACCTACATAAGCACGATAAGTATATTTTTCGGTCATTGGATCGTTAAACCTGGATCCCGCTGCAATACCCAACACACCGCGTACGCCATGACCGGTGAAACTATCTACGCTGAGGGCTGAGGCGGAGCTACCCTCGTTTAAACCTGATTGCGTCACCATCTGCCATGTCACACGTGCGTAAGGTGTGATGCGGAAATTATCCATATCAACGGGGCGACTGACTCCCAGGCTCACCATCGTATCGTTGCCGGCGATCGACTTGTTTCTAAAATCATGAGTCAAGCCGGTCACATCTCCGCGAGACAGGTCACTTGTATTCAGACCGAAACTCGCCATGACATCCACAACGTAAGCCTCAACTGGCATTTTGCCGTAAGCAAAAACAGAGCCCTGCTGGATCGTACCTGACCCATCAGTCGGGTTCAGTGAGGTGCTGGAGAGCGCAATGCCGCCTCCGACTCTGCTGTTATCAGCAACATACATATCTGAGCCAAAAACCAGTTGGTAAAGATTGCTATTCCAGCCGCCGGAGTTGCTATCGCTACTGCGCTTTCCCTTTTGATAGGCGAGAGCACCCCAGACGTTGCCGTTAGTGAGTGACTTATATTCTGCAATAAGATCCACGCTCGGATTTGAACTAATAGCGGATGGGGCCAGACCACCTGATAAAAGTGCATTGCCAGATGCCATCAATGCAGTATTGCCAGCAGGTGAAGTCATGGAGTTTGACAAACCAATACCTATGGTGTCGCCCAGTCTTGTCAATACAGCCTGTTGCACGCGCTGCGCTGTCTGCGCAATCACAGCTACTGCTGCGGAGTAGACTTCGCCAGCTAAGCCTTGCGCATAAGCGGCTAGACTCGCTGCGGTATTGACAGAGGTTGCATACAACAACTGATCCTGCAACGCGCTGGAAGAGCCGACTTGCGAAGATGCGACCATGGCATCCAGAGCATTTCCAATCGACTGCGAAGTTTTCACCTGACTTCATGGCGCAGGGGCGCGGCGAGAACATCGAAGGCGAGCGCGAGGCGTTTTGAGTCCAAAGTACATGCTCGACACCAATATCTGCAACTACCTCATGAAGCACCAGCCACCCGAAGTCAGGGAGCGCTTTGCCGCATGCTTTGTAGGCGACGTTGTCATTTCCGCAGTGACACTGGCAGAGCTTGAGTTCGGCATTGCTTGCGCCAGTGCAACATCGCAAGTTGCGAACCGCTCGGCGCTCGACAGTTTGCTCGAAGACATTCTGGTGGCTCCCTTTGACGCTCAGGCAGCTAAAGCCTACGGACCGATTCGTGCCGGGTACAAAAATCGCAATCGTGATGCGCTGGATAAGCTGATCGCCTCACATGCCGTTGCTCTTGACGTGACGCTAGTCACCAACAACGAAGCAGACTTTGTGAACTACGCTGGTCTGGTTGTAGAAAACTGGGTCAACAACCATTGAACCCGCAACTTGACAAAGGATCTTGGCCCACTGCGGTTAGAACGTGTTAATGGCCATTGACACGACGCAAGTGCTGCCCCATGTATTTGCGTTATAGACACTAGTGAAACGCCCCTCTTGAGACAGTTATGGATAGCTCGAGTGCGTTGCTCAGCATTAAATTGCTACCTATCAGCATGACATCAATGTCGCTGTCTACGGTGTCCGATTGCATAATTTCGATGGTCTGCAATCAAAAACCAATTGATGAGATCAGATATTTTCTGACGACTCATTCAACACTCATTCAATCATCATTAAACAGTTTTCCTGCTTTTTTATAGGAAATAGCTTTTACGCCATCACTGAACTCCACTGCGTTTCCACTATAAATCACCGCAAGCTTTGCGAGTTGAGTGATATTTTTATCAAAATACTGAAGTGTTTTTTTGAAACTTGGATTCCACGTGCTGGACGATTTGATCTCAATGCCCGTCAGTTCGCTGCCTTGTTTATGCAACAAATCAATTTCGTGACCTTGATTGTCTCTAAAAAAATAAAGATTGGAAGCAAGTCCTTTGTTAAAGCGCGCCTTTAGTGCTTCGAGTACCACGAGGTTTGCAAACAGATTGCCAATCAGGGGGTCACGCCCAACCTGCTCGACGCGTTCGATGCCCAGCATATAACAAAGCAATCCAGTATCCGTGAAATAAATTTTCGGTGTTTTGATGACGCGTTTACCAAAATTTTCATAATAAGGTGGCAGTCGAAATATGACGTAGGAGGCTTCCAGAATCGCTAACCATGATTTTATGGTTGCTCCGTCGACGCCTACATCATTCGACAGAGACTGGTAATTGATCACTTGTCCAACGCGACCAGCGAGTAATTTCATGAACTTTTCAAACAGAACAACATCTTTTAGTTTGATGAGTTGTCTGACATCGCGTTCAACATAGGTCTGAAAATAACTCGCGTAGGCGTTGTGCGGTCGTTGATGTTGATCGTAGATACGTGGCAAAAAGCCATGAAACAGATATTCGCTCGGGTCATCGAACTCAATTTTAGCCTCATACAATTCGGCTATTGAGAGTGGCAATAAATGTAAAATCCCCGTCCTGCCCGCTAACGACTGAGTGACTGCTTCGCGCAGTTGTAATTGATGGGAACCCGTCAATACAAACTGACCATTGACGTTGTCCCGATCTACAATTTCCTGCAAATAGCTTAGCAAATGTGGCGTACGCTGTATTTCATCGAATATGGTGCGTTCTGGATATTGCTTGAGAAACGCTTTAGGATCTTCCGTCGCGAATTGCCGAGTATCCGGGTTTTCAAGGTTCACATAAGCGTAGTCAGGCAGCACCGACCTGACCAGAGTCGTCTTGCCAGCTTGGCGAGGACCAACAATGGTGACGATGGGATACTCTTTAAGCTGTGTTTCAAGCTCAAAACTAAGAAGACGTGGAATCATGATTCCATTCTAAATCATACAAATTCGGAGTTCAACTCCGAATTTGTATGGATAATGTTTTTTTATTAATACTTCTCATCCCCCGTTAATTGGGTAGAGCCGCCTGTTTTTGGATGTGTTTTGGGTATGTAGAAACAAAAAATGCCTCGAAAAGAGGCATTTTCATTAACATCCTGGCGGAGCAGTACTGACAACATCACAAACCGCCTGAGGTGCTGAAATCTCAGGTTTTTTGCTTT
>JAUSCY010000145.1 GCA_030650995.1 Sheuella sp.
GCAGGGATCCAGCGACGGACAAATATTCCATTCGGATCGTGATCGCGGGCTTGTTTGATTGGATTGTAGATGCGCGGGATATTGATACCGGTTGTGCCGGACTGCATCTGAATCTGACTCCAGTGTATCCCCGGCTCATAATCGAGAAAGTTTCTGGCTAACCAGTGCCCAGTCTCTTTCCAGTGAAGCCAAAGCGGGTAGGCAGCGGTCGAGACAAGCATTGCGCGCATACGAAAATTCAGCCAGCCAGTTTCGCGCAGCATGACTACGCATGCATCAACAAGAGGCCAGCCAGTTCTTGCATTCACGAGTGCTTGAAAATTCTCTTCTTTCCAGTCGTTTTCCCGCAAGCCGTCGTATCCACGATGTAAATTGGTAAATTCAAGCTCAGGTTCACTTTCCATTTTTTGAATGAAATGACAATGCCAGTAGAGGCGACTGACGAATGCGTTCAATCCCTTATCTCGGCGCGTGTCATCCGGGTTCAGGCAGGCAAGCTGCGCAGCGGTTGCCTGAACGATCTCACGCAGACTTAGGCATCCGTAGGTCAGATAAGCAGAAATTCTCGAACAGGCTGTTGGCGCAGAAAGTGGAGAGGAGATCCCCCCCCTGTATTGACTACTGCGTTCGGATAGAAAGCTATCAAGCACCGCTAAACCATTTTTGCGCCCACCTTTTTGTCTCTTGGGTGGATCAAGGAGATCCATCCCTAACTCCGCGGGAGAGGGCGGTCTGGGCTCCTGCCAGGGCAGATCCGTGCCTGGAATATGGGATGGCGCAGGGTTGATCGTCAGGCTGACATGGCGATCCCAATTGTCTTTCCAGAGGTTTCTGTTTTTTAGTCGCCTGGTGACACCAAACTGTGCAAATTCGTGCCAGATGACCTGCTGGTTTTTACACCATTTACCGACGGCCAAGTCCCTTTGAAAGGAAAGCCAATTTCCGGTTTCTTCATGTGAAAAGATTAAATCAAAGGGCTTATGCTGGTGTATTCGCTGGAAAACATCCACCACCTCACCGGTCACCACATGCAGAATAGCACCTCGCTGTTTGAGCTCCAGATAGAGTTCTCGCAGACTTTCAAGAATAAATTGATAGTGTTGTGCTGATACATCCGGAGCTGACCACAGTGTCGGCTCGATGATGTAGAGACAGAGAACAGGCCCGTGTTTAAGCGCGTTGGTAAGCGGCACGTGATCATGCAGCCGGAGGTCGCGTTTAAACCAGACAATACTGTAGGACATAGGGCGCACTAATTTTTAAACAGATTACGTATAGTGCCTGATTTTTTAAGTTGCGGCCTAGCCCACGTCACGCGTACTTAGAAAAACTTGGACACACTCTGCAGCGTGCGGTATACCCCCCAGGCGAGTGGAATACCCACAACGGCCCAGGCAACGATCAGGATGAATGCGGGTGTTTTTTCGGCTATACCTGAACCCGCCCCAACTTCGTTGGCTACGGCGCGATCATGTGCAAGCCTTTTTTCTTCTGCAAGTTCGTCGGGTGTCATAAACCACTTTGCTGCAAGAGGTCGTACGGCAAGGTTACAAACCAGACCAATTACAAGAAAGCCCACCAGGATATACATGGTCTGGTTATAGACCTGTTCGCGAGGGATGCCCAGCCCAATTTGATACTCACGCATATAGTTCACAACAACAGGACCGATAATGCCTGCTGTGGCCCAGGCGGTGAGCAGTCGGCCGTGAATGGCGCCTACCATCTGCGTTCCAAAAAGATCTGCGAGATAGGCAGGGATGGTAGCGAAGCCTCCTCCATACATGCTCAGAATGATACAAACTGCAGCAACAAACATCAGTTTGCTTCCAGCCGCGGCACTCAGTGGAATACTCGCGTAGAGCAGGCCACCTAAAACAAAAAAGACGACGTAGGTCATTTTTCTGCCAATCTTGTCTGACAGACTGGCCCAAATGAAACGACCCCCGATATTAAACAGACTGATGAGCGCAGCAAATCCGGCAGCAATAATCCCGATCGCAGCGAGTTCTTTGGAATCGAGTTCACCGAACTTTTTTGTGATCCCGATCAGACTGCCACCAAACATTTCCTGAAGCATCGGACTTGCCATTCCAATTACGCCAATACCAGCACTGACGTTCATGCACAGAACCATCCAGATTAACCAAAACTGTGGAATACCCCAGACTTTTTTGGCATGCACATGATTTTGCGTGATCATGGCGTTGTTGACTTGTGCTGCAGGCAGCGTCCAGCCCTCTGGCTTCCAGCCACTGGGTGGTATGCGATAGGTCAGGGCACCTGCCATCATGAAAGCGAAATAGATCAGTGCCATGACAACAAAGGTTTGCCACACGCCTACTGCGCTCGGTGTGGCAAAGTATTTCATGAGTTCGGCTGCGAGAGGTGAACCAACCAGGGCACCGCCTCCGAAACCCATAATCGCCATTCCTGTTGCCATGCCCCGGCGGTCAGGAAACCATTTGATCAGCGTAGAGACTGGTGAGATATAGCCCAGCCCGAGTCCGATGCCACCAATTACGCCTGAACCTAGCCAAAGCATCCACAGCTGATGCCAGTGCACGCCGAGTGCGGATATCAACAGTCCACCGCACCAGCAAAGCGCTGAAACAACGCCTGCACGACGCGGGCCTGCGTGCTCGAGCCAGCTTCCCCAGATCGCAGCCGAAGATCCAAGCAAAACAAAGAACAGGGTATACATCCAGCCCAGACTGGAAATGCGCCAGTCACAAACAGAGGTGAAAAGCTCCGCAAGCAGGCTCATATCTGCAGGGCAGGTTTTCGCTGTCGAGATCCCGATTGCTTTGGACAGGGGTAACCAGAATACGGAAAATCCATAAGCCATACCGATACACAGGTGAATAGCCAATGCCGCTGGTGGTACCAGCCAGCGATTGAATCCGGGTCCTGCGATCGTACGTTCTTTATCCAGCCAGCCGTCTGTTTTGGCCCTGCCTGGTTGTAGTGATGACATGCAGGACTCCGTTGTGACTGCCTGATTGATTATTTAAAAAGAGTTCGAAGTGAAGCGAGAGATTCTAACTGAGCGACACGCTCGTAAAGTCCGTCATCCGCACCTTTCAACTCAGGGTTGTGAGCACGGCCCGTAGCAAGGCAATCCATGAATTTCTTTTTCAATCCCGCAGCATCAATGGGATTTTTGGCATTACCCAGCGGGAATCTGATTTCCCCTGAATCAAAGGTACGTCCATCGTTGGTTTCTATCACGACGCGGTCGGTCAGTGCGAAAGCGGAGTCCAGTGGACAGGCCGTGTTGACGACCTCAATAGTGACCTTTGGATACAGACTTTTAACATCTGCCTGATTAACAAAGGTATCGGTTAATTGCGACAGACCTACTTCGCGCGCGACAATTGCTGAGGCTGCCGCAAATTCAGCGCTGAACTTTGCCTCGAGTCCTGTAACAGGGTTGTGATTGCGCAGCATGGATGCCTGGGCGGGTCCCATCGTCAAACGTATGCTTTTAATCTGAGCAGCGGTGAGGTTTTCACGCTCTGCGATCTCAAGCACGCCGTCAATGCTGCGGTGACCGGAATAGCAGACCGGATAACGCTTGATCGATACGCCGCTGTCCAGAATACGGATTTTTTTACCGATTTCAGCCGGGCGTGTGCGGTCTACACGACCTGCTAACGAAAGCGCGTTGAGAAAACCGGCGGGATGTTCAAATACATCAGCAGCCGAGGTCATACCGAGCTTTGATAATCTGACCGCTTCGATCCCGTGCGATGCTGCGCGCCCCGCGTGAAAAGGCTTGGTCATGGTGCCGAAGTTGGCGACGAGCCCGCTCGACAGGCTGGCAGCGATCGCAAGCGCCTGACGAGTTTCTTCAACAGAGAGTCGGTGCAGATAGGCGACAGCTGCGGCTGCCGCAACGGCACCGAACACGCCCGTTGGATGCCACCCCTTGAGATGGTATTGATCCGTTTCACGACTGACTAATTCCGCCCAGACTTCATACCCTACGACGTAGGCACGTAAAGCTTCCAGACCAGAGGTGTTCAGAACATAGCCCTCTGCGAGAATGGCGGGCACAATCGCCGTGCTCGTGTGTCCGGAGAGCGCAACATCGTCATAATCAAGTGCATGCGCCGCCGTTCCATTGATGAAAGCGGCTTGTGCGGCAGGTCGCATCGTACCGGCGAAGGGGACAGGTGCTTCGTCTGTCCCGTGGCATTCCCCCAGGAATTTGCGAACAATATTGACCACTGGCTCGTTATTTCCAGCCATCATGGTGGCGATCGTATCCATGAAGCCAGTCTTGGCGATCTCGCATGCAGCCTGCTCTTGATCGCCAAAGTCAGGATGCGCCACATACGCTGCGAGTGATTGCGTTAAACCCGTCATGTTCAATGTCTCCGCACAAATTATTTTTTAAATGAATCTATCCACGCGTCTTAGAAAGAGCGGGGCATACCCAGCATGTGTTCGCCAATATACGAAAGGACGAGGTTGGTTGAGATTGGTGCAATCTGGAACAGTCTTGTTTCGCGCCATTTACGTTCGACGTCATATTCTTTTGCATAACCAAAACCACCGTGAGACTGCATGCACGCCTCAGCCGCGTGCCAGGTAGCCTCTGAGGCGAGTAGCTTGCCCATGTTGGCATCGTCACCGCAAGGCAGTCCTGCAGCAAAGCGGGCGGCTGCGCGCCGCAAAATCAGATCAGCTGCGTCGGTCTCAGCATGCGCGCGTGCAATCGGGAATTGAACGGCTTGGTTTTGTCCGATCGGCCGATCAAACACTTTACGTTCATTGACATACGCAACCGCTGTTTTAGTAAACCAGCGCGCATCGCCAATCGCTTCAGCCGACACCAGAATGCGTTCGGCATTCATACCATCCAGAATATATTTAAAACCTTTACCTTCCTCCCCAATCAGGTTGTCGGCAGGGATGCGTAGGTTTTCAAAGAACACTTCCGTAGCGTGATGATTGACCATGGCTTTGAGTGGACGAATATCCAGACCTTTGCCTAGCCCATCGCGAATATCCAGCAGAAAAACAGACAACCCATCGCTTTTCTTTTTGACTTGATCAAGCGGCGTAGTGCGTGCGAGCAAAAGCATTAAATCTGAGTGCAGGGCACGCGAGGTCCAGACTTTTTGGCCGTTGATGACATAGCTGTCACCTTCACGTACCGCCCGTGTTTTGAGCTTGGTAGTGTCTGTGCCGCTGGTGGGTTCGGTCACGCCAAATGCCTGCAGTCTGAGTGCGCCACTGGCAATGTCAGGCAGATATTTTTTCTTCTGTTCCTGGCTGCCGTGACGCAGCACCGTGCCCATTGTGTACATTTGGGCGTGACAAGCCCCCGCATTGCATCCAGAGGCATGAATTTCTTCAAGAATGACGGCTGCCGCCCGCAAGGGCATGCCACTTCCTCCGTACTCTTCAGGTATCAGAGCACCGAGGTAGCCCGAGGCAGTCAGTGCTTTGACGAATTCCGTTGGGTAAGCTTCCTTTGCTTCAAGATTGCGCCAGTACTCGCCCGGAAAATCCGCGCATACGCGTCGAACGCCTTCACGGATTTCTGGGTAGTCATCACCGGTTTCGATACTGAGAAGCTCTGCTGCCTGAGTCATGTTGATATGTCCTGAACGAGATGTAAGTTAGGCTGTCGCGGCAATGCGCTGCGCGACTGATACATAATTGCGTGGCAAGCCCGCCTTGGCCAGACCGCCTTGCATAGCAATGTCTGGTAAAGAGCGCGCAATGATCTGACGTACTTCAATCAGTTTTTCGAGGTCGATTCCTGTCTCCAGTCCCATCGAGTCAAGCATAAAACACAAATCTTCCATCACAATATTTCCACTGGCACCGGGTGCGAACGGACAGCCGCCCAGACCGGCCAGTGAGGCATCGAAATGCGTGATGCCACAGTCCAGTGCTGCGCTGACATTAGCCAGTCCTGTCCCGCGGGTGTCGTGAAAGTGTGCTCCCACGATAACCGAGCCTACTTCGGATAACACAGCGTTGAATACTTCACGAACCTGTTTTGGATCTGCGTAGCCAACGGTGTCGGCAACGACCAGCTCGTCAGCGCCTGCTTCGACAAGTTGCCTGGCATATTTAACAACCTGCGAGACTGCGATGCGTCCCTCGTAAGAACAGCCAAGCGCGGTGGACAGACCGCCAACAATAATTGGGCGCGTGCCTTGCGGCTGGCTTTTCACAAGTTCGACAATTGCGCGAAAGTCAGCAACAGAATCTGCCGGAGGGCGACGGACATTTTTCATGTTGTGGGTTTCGCTGACTGACATCACGAAATTCAGTTTATGCACGCCCAGTTCAATGCCTCGTTGCGCACCCCGCATGTTTGGGATAAGTGCAGCAACAATCAGATTTGGAACCTTAAGTGCGCCAAGCGTGACTTCCTCGGCATCAGCAAACTGAGGAATCAGTTTTGGAGGGACGTAAGACGTTACTTCGATCTCACTCATTCCTGCCGCAGCCTCTGCAGCAATCCAGGCAAGCTTGTCAACTGTCGGCATAAAGGTTGGATGGATTTGCAAACCATCACGCAACCCAACCTCTCTGAGGGTAATTTTCTGACTCATTTTTTTCTCTTTGTCTGTGTTTATCTTTTTATTTATATTGCCTGATCTGGTGGGAGCAGGTTTGATTTAACCCTAGGTTAACAACCCTTGAAATTTGCTTTGCGTTTTTCGTTAAAGGCAGCGACTCCTTCGAGTCGGTCTTCAGTGCCAATCAAATGGTTATAGGCTTCTATTTCAAAGCGGAACGCTGTTCGCAATTCCATCTGACCGCCATAACGCACGGATTTCTTGATTTGACGTACGGAAAGCGGGGCGTTGCCTGCAATGGCCTCAGCGGTTTCCAGCGCTTTGACTAACACTTCGGAAGGCTCAAGCACGGCATTCACTAAGCCGTAGTTGTCAGCTTGTTCCGCAGTAAATGGTTTGCCTGTCATCAGGATTTCTTTTGCACGGCGCTCGCCAATCGCACGAGGCAGATTCTGCGTGCCACCTGCGCCTGGCATGATGCCGAGGGTGACTTCGGTCAAGGCAAAACGCGCTGCATTACTGGTATAAATAAAATCGCATGACAAGGCCATTTCCAGTCCACCTGCATAGGCGTGTCCGTTGACCGCCGCAATCACGGGAACCGGCAGGTCAACCAGGGTCCAGTACATGCGCTCGAATAGTTCATGCTGCAATGTCCAGGCGCGCTTGGTCATGCCATTACGCTCTTTCAGATCACCGCCCGCACAGAATATTTTTTCGCCAGCGCCGGTGAGCACTACACAGCGCACTTCACCCGCATCTGCCGTCAGGCGATTCCAGAGGTCAAGTAAATCGTGTCCCATTTGTGTGTTTACCGAGTTACCCGCCTGAGGACGGTTCAGCGTAACTTTTAATACATGGGTACTCACCATTTCAGTGGCGATGGTTTCGTATTGAGGAAAGGCACTCATTTTAGATTTCCTTTTTAATATAGTGTTTAGTATGCTCGCCGAGTTTTGGCGGAGCCGAAAGTGGTTGAGGACGCTGACCATCAAAACTCAATGGCAGTCCAATGAATCGCATTTCCGTACCAGGTACGTCCTGAACCAGACCGAGTGCTTCGGTCTGGGGATGCTCAATCATCTGCTGCAAATTATTCACAGCAGAACAGGGCACCCCTGCGGCCTCCAGGCAGGTGATCCAGTGCGCAGTGTTTTGAGTCGCGATAATGGAGTCAATCATTGCATAGAGTTCTTGCTGATTTGCCACGCGAGCGGGATTATCGGCAAAGCGCTGGTCATCTTTCCATTCTGGATGACCAATGGCCGCGGACAAGGATTTGAATAGTCCGTCACTCCCGGCAGCAATCACGATCTCACCATCCTGCGTGACATAAGCCTTGTAGGGCACGATGCCCGGTGCGCCAGAGCCTTGCTTGCCTGCGAGCTCACCAGAAGCCAGGAATTGAGAGGCGAGTAATGAGACCCAGCAACTCGCTGTTTCAAAAAGAGAGACATCCACGACGCGGCCACGTCCTGTTGTGTGACGTTCATGCAAGGCAGTCAGTGCGCCAATGACGCTCCACATGCCTGTTCCCATATCCACAATTGATGCACCGACTCTGACAGAGGGGCGACCAGGTTCACCGGTTGTGCTCATAATGCCGCCAAAGGCTTGCATCAAGGGGTCATAACCAGGTCTGGCTTTTAGGGGGCCGGCGCGACCAAACGCGCCAAGATTGCAATAGATCAATCTGGGCTGGCGTGCGAGGAGTGTGGGGCCATCGAGCCCCAGTTGTTCCACGTGGCCCGGTCGAAGGTTTTGAATCACAATATCTGCTTGCTCGCAGATTAATGTTTTGAGCGCTTCAAGTTGTTCGGGGTCGCGTAATTCGCAGACAACAGACTCTTTATTGCGGTTCAGCGCCTGAAAGAAAGCGGATGCGCCTTCCCAAAAGGGCGGACCCCATTTACGGCAGTCATCGCCATCGGCTTTCTCAATCTTGATGACCTGTGCACCTAGCTCGCCAAAAATCTGTCCCGCGAAAGGGGCTGCGACGCTGTGGCCAAGTTCTATAACAACTAGTCCACTAAAGGGCCCGGTTGATTGATGCTGCGTTTGATGCTCAGGCATTCTTTATGCTCTATTGTGTAATGTATCCCCCTAAAATTATGTCACGAAATGACTTGCACCACGAATGGAACAGCCCTTAACGCATGATCAGTTCGATTGAGGGTGATTCGTCCCAAATCCAGCCGCCATTACGCTTGAAAATTTCAGGGTAGTGGCCAGGCACAACAATATCCGTACCCTCGCAGATGGTTGCGATGGACTGACGAGATTCTTCGGGCGTTGCAAAACACATGTCACTGACTTTGGCCAGAATCTCTTTTGGATATTTCACCGCATCGCCTGCCAGCACAACGCGCCTGCCATCTGCCTGCGTAAAGCGCAGCGCCTGAGAGCCTTTGGTGTGGCCGGGTACTTCGAAATGCTCGATACCCGGAGCAATGAATCCCTGCTTGGGCAAAATGCGTAATTCAAAGTCGGCCAGTAACTCGTGAATTTTCCAGGGTACGAAGATGTCTTCAGGATGTGGGTTGTGGGCATAGGCTATTTCAGTTTCACCCACACAAACAGGTACGCCCTTGAATAAATCCAGATTCTGGCAGTGATCAAAATGCAAATGAGACAGAAAAATCAAATCGAGGTCGGTTGGAGCCAGTCCACGCTCTTTAAGTCCATTGATCAGCCCGCGTCTGACGCAATAATGACCTGTATCAAAAAGAATACGACGGCCATCCTCGGCGGTGACAAGTGCGACGTTGCATAAACCGAAAAACCCACCTTTAAAACTCAGACTGTTACCGCGCAGCAGTAACTCGTATTTTGCCGACATCGTGCCGCTCCGTTTTGGTGCCTGTGCCGGTGCACTGCACCAGCTTAGGGATAACCATAGGTAATGTTTTTAATTTGTAAATTTATGTGTAATTATGCTCTAAGCTTCGTGCTCAAGTTTAGTTATGGATTTAATTTTTCTTTGCTTTCCCGATTTCCAATAGGAGACGTTATGAATCGTTCGACCCTCGCTCGGCTGTCCGCCGCTCTGGTTTGCTTAGGCTTGACCAGTATTGTTCAAGCGCAAACCAAATGGGATTTGCCTTCTGCCTATGCACCTGCAAACTTCCATACTGAAAACCTTGAGTTCTTCGCTAAAGAAGTTGATGCAGCGACAGCAGGTAAGCTCAAAATCAATGTGCACTCAAACGCTTCACTATTCAAGGCCACCGAAATTAAACGTGCAGTTCAGGGTGGTCAGGCACAACTGGGTGAAATCCTCCTGGTGAATTACGAGAACGAAAACCCACTGTTCGGAATGGACGGAGTGCCTTTCCTGGCTTCCAGCTATGCAGATGCGCTCGCTTTGCAAAAGGTTCAAATCCCAGCTTTGAATAAGTACCTGGAAGGTCAAGGTATGAAAATCCTTTACACCGTTGCATGGCAGCCTCAAGGCATCTACACCAAAAAGCCAGTTAATTCTGTGGCCGATATGAAAGGCATGAAGTGGCGTGCATATTCACCTGCTACCTCTAAAATGGCTGAGCTGATGAATCTGCAACCTGTCACGATTCAGGCCGCCGAGTTAAGTCAGGCCTTGGCAACTGGCGTGATTGAAACCTATGCCTCATCGAGTGCCACGGGTATTGATAGCAAAACCTATGAAAGCCTGAAATATTTTTATGAAGCACAGGCCTGGATTCCAAAGAACGCTGTGTTGATTAACCTTAAAGCTTTCAACGCTCTGGATAAAGCCACGCAGGACGCTGTCACTAAAGCCGCAGCTGCTGCTCAGGATCGTGGTTGGAAAATCAGTGAAGAAAAAGAGTCTGCTTTCAAGAAAACCCTGGCAGAACGTGGCATGACTGTCGCGCCTCCGAGTTCTGTGTTTGCCTCTGATCTCAGAAAGATTGGCGCTGTGATGCTGATGGACTGGGAAAAGAAATCGGCTCCTCAGGGCGCTGAATTAGTTGCGGCATATCGCAAGCTCATCCCCGCTGCCAAGTAATTTTTTTCTATTATTTAATTTTTTATATATTTATTTAAAGGCTATGCCCCTGCATGAGAAAGTTTCTTGATTTCCTATATCTCGTAGCAGGTGGCATCGCCGCTCTGTGCGTGTTGGCTATTTGTATTTTGATGATCGGTCAAAGCGTACTCAGAGAATTTGGCTTTAGAACAGGTGCGGTCAACGATGTGGTCGCTTGGCTATGCGCCGCTGCAGCATTCCTCGCAATGGCCCATGCCTTCAAACACGGAGATTTTGTCCGCGTGACCCTTCTGATTGAAAAACTATCTCCTGGAGTTCGTCAAAAGTTTGAGCTGGTGTCGTTAGGCTGTGCCTCCGTGGCAGTCGGTTATCTGGCCTGGTCAGCGACTTTGTTCACCTATGAAAGCTGGGAGTTCAAAGACACCGCCGGTGGGTTATTGCCTATTCCGATGTGGATTCCGCAATTATCTTTTTTGGTAGGAGCCTGGTTGTTTTTTATCGCGGTAGTTGATGAGTTCGTCATCGTCGCACGCGGTAGTCGACCAACTTATGTTGTTGCAGTTGAAGAGCGCCATGCAAAAGGCGACTTTTCCTCCGACGTTTAAGCCCACAAAAAAGAATAAGAGAGATTAGTAATGGAAACACTTGGAATTGGTTTGTTTTTGCTCATCATCATGATGATGTTGTTGTCCGGTGGCATCTGGATCGCGATGACGCTTGCAATATGTGGTTGGATTGGACAGGCATTTTTTGTCGACACACAGCCTGGAAAGAATCTGTTTTCCGCTTTTTGGGAAAGTAACGCTTCCTGGGAACTGGCTGCGCTCCCACTTTTTATCTGGATGGGTGAAATTCTTTTCCGTACGAAGCTTAGCGAGGAAATGTTTGAAGGTTTAAGTCCCTGGCTGAATCGGATACCAGGCAGGCTGATGCACACAACCGTTTTGGGTTGTGGAATTTTTGGTTCGGTCAGCGGCTCTTCTGCCGCAACGTGCGCGACGATTTCAAAAGTTGCACTGCCTGAGCTAAAAAAACGTGGTTACGATGAGAGTCTGGCCCTGGGTGCTTTGGCGACCTCTGGCACGTTGGGCATTCTTATTCCGCCCTCGATTACGATGGTGGTGTATGCCGTCGCTGCAGATGCTTCTATTATCAGAATATTTTTGGCTGGTTTTATTCCATCTGCGATTCTGATGGCACTGTTCATGGGCTATATCGCGTGGTGGTCCATACGCAACCCATCCAAAGTGCCAGCAGCTGATCCGCCCTCATCCTTATGGCAAAAAATCAAAAAAAGTGGAAATCTGATTCCTTGTGCCGGGTTGATTATTTTCATTGTCTGGGTGCTGATTGCTGGCTATGCGACTGCGACTGAATGCGCTGCGTATGGTGTATTTGGCTCACTTGTGATCGCGGCCTATAGTCGTTCCCTGACCTGGAAAAACTTCTGGGAAGGGTTGATGGGGACGACCCGTACAAGCTGCATGATCATGATTATCCTCGCAGGTGCGGCGTTCCTGACCAAGACCATGGCTTTTACCGGCGTGCCACGCGAGCTGGCTGAGTGGGTCAACAATATGCACCTATCGCCTTACGCGCTGATCGGTTGTTTAGTTGTTGTTTATCTCATTCTGGGTACTGCACTGGATGGTATCAGTATGATTGTGTTGACTGCTGCCGTGGTGCTGCCGATGATTCAAAAGGCTGGTTTTGATCTGATCTGGTTTGGTATTTTCATCGTGCTGCTCGTTGAGATCGCTGAGGTGACACCGCCCGTTGGTTTCAATCTGTTTGTCTTGCAGAATATGACAGGTAAGGACAGCAATACGATTGCCAAAGCGGCCATTCCCTTCTTTATTTGTTTGGTTGTTTGCATTGTCGTCATTACCGTCTTTCCGGGGATCGTGACATTCCTGCCGGACTATGTGATGGGTGTAGAGAAATAAAAGCTTAGTTAAAGCACACTGGCGCCTGGTAAAAAAAATCCCAAAAGTTAAGACCTTTGTCCTAACTTTTGGGATGTCGCTTAAATATGCGTCTCGCAGCGATACAGACCTGAATCGCTACGCTCTGCTACGTGTGCTGACCTAGGTAATCTTCTCGCAAACGGCTGCCGTGACTTGTGCAGTCGTCGCCAGACCACCCAGATCACGGGTGTGCAGTCGCGGGTTCGCAGTGACTTCTTCAATTGCTTTCATCAGGCGGTCAGCAGCTGCCTGTTCACCGAGATGTTCAAGCAGCATCACGACCGACCAGAAGGTTCCGATAGGATTCGCGAGTCCTTTACCCATGATGTCAAAAGCTGATCCGTGGATAGGTTCGAACATCGAGGGATAGCGACGCTCTGGATCGATATTGCCGGTTGGCGCGATGCCAAGACTGCCAGCTAGTGCCGCAGCAAGGTCGCTCAGAATATCGGCATGCAGATTGGTTGCGACAAGCGTATCGAGCGTCGCGGGGCGGTTGACCATACGAGCCGTCGCGGCATCAACGAGTTCTTTATCCCAGGTCACATCGGGAAACTCTTTGGAGATCTGAACCGCAATCTCATCCCACATCACCATCGCGTGACGCTGTGCGTTGGATTTCGTGACAACTGTCAGCAGCTTGCGTGGACGCGATTGTGCGAGTTTAAAGGCGTAGCGCATAATGCGCTCGACGCCTGCGCGCGTCATCATGCTGACATCGGTAGCGACTTCGATCGGGTGACCCTGATGCGCCCGACCGCCTACGCCGGAATATTCGCCTTCTGAGTTTTCACGTACGATGATCCAGTTTAATTGCTCGGGTGTGCAGCGCTTGAGTGGTGCATCAATGCCGGGCAGTATGCGGGTGGGGCGAACGTTCGCGTATTGATCAAAGCCCTGACAGATTTTCAGGCGTAATCCCCATAGCGTAATGTGATCAGGGATATGGGGGTCGCCGGCCGAGCCAAACAGAATCGCGTCTTTGTCGCGCAAAGCGTCAAGACCATTTTCGGGCATCATCATGCCATGGGTGCGGTAATAGTCCCCACCCCAGTCAAAACTTTCAAACTCAAATTTTAATGACGGATCGCTTGCTGCGAGTGCCTGCAGGACCTTCTGTCCTTCTGGAACCACTTCTTTGCCAATGCCGTCGCCTGGAATGGCGGCGATTCGATAGGTTTTCATGCCGGGTCCTTGATGATTAACGTTATGTAGGTAATGTGAGTGATTCGGTTTCAGGTATTAGGTATCAGGTCGAAAGCATAACGCAGGTTCATCGAACCAATCCCTGTCTTTACGTAGACGCTGGGTCATTGCCAACGCATAGGGCGCTGCTTCGAGTAACAGATTGAGCTGCCTGTCATTGAGGCGCAAACCTGCATTGTGCGCCATGCGAATCGCCAGATTTTTTGTCTGTTCGTCACACCCGCTGATATCGGGTGTCAAGTCTGGTGTATCAATGATGGGGGCCTGCGTACTGTCATTGAGTTCGGGTCGGTACGTGTGCCAGGCGCAAGCTTGCTCATACGCGTGTCCTGCCCGAAGCACCAGGGCGTCACTCAGCGGAGCACCGACCAGTTGCATGCCCATCGGCAGACCTGCAGCACTGAAGCCGCAACAAACCGACAAGGCTGGTCCGCCAGTAATGTTGGCAGGTACCTGAGCATTGGCCCCTTTCCAGAAATTAATCGGACGATGGGCACTGATACTCGGAGCCGGGCCAAAACCCTGCATAAGCAGGAGATCGTATTTTTCATAAATCGGCTGCATTTGCGCAATCATCTTGCGATGTTCGCGTGATGCTGCAACATAATCAACCGACTGGAACATGACTGCGGGCAGAATGCGGGTCAGAAAGTCCTGACCAAATTCGGCGGTTCGATGGATCAGATTATGCTGGTGTACCGTGAAAATCTCTGTTTCTGCCAGTACAACTTTGACATCCATGTAATCCTGCATGGGACGAATCTGGCAGTCCTCTACGAAAGCGCCTAGAGATTGAAGTGTTTTGATCGCTTGCTCAAGTGCATGTTTATGATCATCACTCACCGGTAATTCTTTTTCCCAGACTGAACGCAGCACACCGATGCGCAAGCCTTTGATTCCACCCTGTAATGATTGCTGGTAATCAGCAATGGGTTGTTCAAAGCTATTACCGTCGACGGGGTCGTGTCCGGCAATCGATTGCAACATCAGGGCGCAGTCCTCAACGGAACGCGCCATCGGGCCGCAATGATCAAGGGTAAAGGAATTAGGCATCACTCCCGTGCGGCTGACCAGACCAGAGCTCGGCATGAACCCAGCGATGCCACAAAACGAGGCGGGCCCGCGAATCGAACCACCCGTGTCTGAACCCAGGGCTCCAGGTACAAAGCCTGCAGCCACCGCAGCACCTGAGCCGCTGGAGGAGCCGCCGGTAAATCGGTCCAGCCTCCAGGGGTTGCGAACGGGTGGCCAGGGCAGGTCTAGCGATGGGCCTCCGTGTGCAAACTCGTGCGTCGCGAGCTTGCCGAACAGCAATGCTCCTGACTGGTAGAGTCTGGAGAGGATGACGGCATCAGTTTTCGGAATATGTTGACTCCCCGTGCGAGAGCCTCCTGTTGTTAGAATTCCGGCTGTCTCGAAAATATCTTTTGCGCCAAAGGGAATTCCGTGCAGCGGACCTCGATAATTGCCCGCCATGATTTCGGTCTCGGCAGATTGTGCTTGCTTGCGAGCCAGATCGAATGATGGCGTAATGAATGCATGCACCTGCTTGTCTAGCAGTTGGGTGCGTGCACTCAGATGATCAACGTATTCAACAGGAGAAAGTTTTTTACTGCTAATTAATTTCGATGCCTCTGCAATGGTCAGATCGTGCAGGTTTTTATGATTCATGTTTCGCCTGGGAAGACAATATTCAAACAGTTAAATGATCAGATCAGAGTGTGTCTAGTCCCTGCGCTCGAATCACCTCGATCACGGCAGGAGTACGCATCAAGG
>JAUSCY010000147.1 GCA_030650995.1 Sheuella sp.
TTGAACTTTTCGCATCTGGTGTTGCATAAAAAGCTGAAACTGGTATTACCGTAACGCCATGTTCTTTTGTAAGCCAGATAGAAAATTCTGTTTCAGATAAATCTGATATTTCACTGTAATCAGCTAATAGGAAAAAAGTACCAGGACTAGGTAAAACGTTGAATCGAGTTTTTGATAGTCCTGCTGTTAAACGATCGCGCTTAGTTTGATAAAAAGCAGGTAAATCAAGATATGTAGATGGATCTTTTGTATAAGCAGCTAACCCGTGCTGCAAGATAGACGGAACTGTAAAAACCATAAATTGATGTACTTTTCTCAATTCAGTAGTCATCTCTTTTGGGGCACATACATAGCCAATTTTCCAACCCGTTGTATGAGTAGTTTTTCCAAATGATGAAACAACAAACGATCTCTCGGCCAATGCTGGCCTGGATGCAATACTCAGATGTGAAACTTCATCAAAAATAATGTGTTCATACACCTCATCAGACAAAATCATAATGTTTGTGTTTTCAACTAACAACTCAAGTTGATCCAGATCTTCCTTGCTCATTACCGCCCCAGTCGGATTATGAGGAAAATTAACAATAATCATCCTAGTTTTAGACGTAAATTTTGATCTAACCAGATCCCAATCTACTCTGAATGTTTGTATCTCTTGCGTCGGTGCTTGCATAGGTATACAAACGGCGTTAGCTCCAGATAATTTTATTGCAGGCAGATAACAGTCATAACAAGGTTCAAGAACGATGACTTCGTCACCTGTTCCAACGCTAGCCAGCAGGATCGCCATAATGGCTTGCGTAGCACCACTTGTGACTGTTATTTCTGTATCAACGTTGTAGTGATGGCCATATAAGGTTTCAACCTTTTCACCAATCACACTTCTCAATTCTGCCACGCCAGCCATGTATGGATATTGGTTAAATCCATCTGCCATTGCTTGAGTAACCAGAGCCTGTAATTTTGGATCAGTATTAAAGTCTGGAAAGCCTTGGCCCAGATTAATAGCCTGATGTTCAAGTGCTAGCTTGCTCATTGTTGTAAATATAGTCAGTCCGACTTCCGGTAATTTTGAATTGATTTGCATATTTTGATTGTTTATATGTTGTGTTGTCTTTCGATAATACGCATTTTTTGTTGGTTGTGTAGCTTGAATAAATTGATGAAATTAGCCATAGGTGGAGTCATTGCATTGATTGGTGCAATCATCGCTGTATGGCTGCATATACCGCTGCCATGGATGCTTGGGCCCTTGTTGTTTATTGCTATTAGCAGAATGGCTTCAGCACCAGTCGCTTGCTCTGCGAACCTTAGGTATTTAGGCCAATGGGGTATTGGAGTTTCTCTCGGTCTTTATTTCACTCCTTACGTTGTTAGCGTCATTGCACAAAACATTTGGCCAATTCTTGCAGGAATGGTCTTTGCTATCTGCCTTGGTTTGTACGGAACACTTGTTTTTAGAAAAATAGGTGGTGTTGATCTAAAAACAGCATGGTTTTCCTCAGCAATTGGAGGTGCGAGTGAAATGACTGTTTTATCAGAGAAATATGGCGGTCGTGCAGATCTTGTTGCCAGCGCGCATAGTCTGAGAATACTCACCGTAGTCGTTGTTATTCCAATTGCGTTTCAAATCTGGGGTGTGGTGGGTACTGATGCCTCATTACCCGGTCCAAGAATTATTGATCTAAGTGGGCTGGCTATTCTTGCCGCACTCACTGCTTCGAGCGCTTTACTAGCTGGGTTTTTCAAAATGCCGAATGGTTGGGTACTTGGACCTATGTTCGTTGCAATGGGATTAACTATGTCAGGTATTGAGCTCTCTGCCCTTCCTGATTTTGTTTCTAAAACAGGTCAATTACTCATTGGTTGGTCATTAGGTGATAAGTTTCGACCTGGTTTTTTTCGCGCCGCGCCTAAGTTTTTGCTCAGTGTTATTTTTTGTTCTTTGAGTTCAATTTTTCTGGCGTTTTGCTTTGCGCTTCTTTTGGACCAAACAACCTCAATTCCATTAGCAACGCTACTACTAGGACTGGCACCTGGTGGAATTGCTGAAATGGCTATTACGGCAAAAGTTCTGCAGTTAGGCGTTCCCTTAGTTACCGCCTTTCAGGTAAGCAGAATGGCATTAGTCGTAATAATTACTGGCCCTTTATTCAAATATTTTGTTCTTAAACATTCTGAAGATTAGATAGTTCTTCACATTCTGTGCACATGATATTAGGCTAGTTATTCACAGGGTTACTCACAGCATATTTGTTTCACGTGAAACATTAATTAATAATATAAACGAAGTTGTTTCACGTGGAACAAAATAATGTTAAGACTTGTCCACAAAGTTATCCACAATCTAAATAAACTAATAGATATATTTATTTGTTTATTAATGTTCCACGTGAAACATTAACCCCTGTTAGATTTGACCGTTTATAATTCGCCTCCCTACTATGGTGAGACAGTCAGACTTAAATGAATCACCCCACTATTTTTAATGTAATTGTTGTTGGCGGCGGTCATGCCGGAACAGAAGCTGCGCTTGCATCTGCACGCAGTGGTGCAACTACGTTACTACTTACCCACAATATCGAAACCCTTGGTCAAATGTCTTGCAACCCATCAATTGGTGGAATTGGTAAAGGCCATTTGGTTAAAGAAATCGATGCGTTGGGTGGTGCAATGGCCATTGCAACAGATGAAGCAGGCATTCAATTTCGAATATTGAATCGTTCTAAAGGACCTGCAGTACGAGCAACCCGCGCTCAAGCAGATCGGACGCTATATAAACATGCAATACGATCCAGACTAGAAAATCAACCTAACCTATGGTTGTTTCAGCAAGCCGTTGATGATCTGATTTTGGAAGGTGATCGGGTGGTTGGTGCTGTGACTCAAATAGGTCTGAAATTCCACTCAAAGTCAGTAGTGCTGACAGCGGGCACATTTTTAAATGGGTTGATTCACGTAGGTTTAAAGAACTATACCGCCGGTCGCGCGGGAGATCCCCCAGCAACTAGCTTGGGTAATCGTTTGCGTGAAATGAAGTTGCCGCAAGGAAGATTGAAAACAGGAACACCACCAAGAATTGATGGTAGAAGTATAAATTTTTCAATTCTAGAAGAACAACCTGGTGATTTAAATCCAGTTCCTGTATTTTCTTATCTGGGATCTGCTCAGATGCATCCTAAACAAGTACCCTGCTGGATTACACATACGAATCAAAAAACCCACGATATTATCCGTGGCGGACTTGATCGCTCTCCAATGTACAGTGGCGTAATTGAGGGTATTGGCCCACGTTATTGCCCTTCTATTGAGGATAAAGTTCACCGGTTTGCAGGGAAAGATTCCCACCAGGTTTTTCTAGAACCAGAAGGTCTGGATACGCATGAAATTTATCCAAATGGCGTTTCGACATCATTGCCTTTTGATGTTCAATTAAATTTAATTCATTCATTGCCTGGTCTTGAGAATGCACATATTGTTCGACCAGGTTATGCCATTGAATATGATTACTATGATCCGCGAGAATTAAAAGCATCGTTGGAAACAAAGAGTCTTGCAGGATTGTTTTTTGCTGGTCAAATAAATGGCACCACAGGATACGAAGAAGCTGCAGCACAAGGATTGATGGCTGGTATCAATGCTGCGCGCTATTCCCGTGATCAAGAGGCATTTGTATTGAGAAGGGATCAGGCATATCTTGGGGTGTTGGTTGATGACCTAGTCACAAAAGGTGTAACAGAACCCTATCGCATGTTCACCTCTAGAGCAGAATATCGTTTAAGTTTGAGAGAAGATAATGCGGATTGGCGGTTGACAGAAACTGGCCGAAAATTAGGTTTGGTGGACGATATTCGCTGGAAAGCATTCAATATAAAACATGAAGCAGTTGAAAAAGAAATCGCTCGTTTAAAATCCACATGGGTGAATCCAAGGATGTTGGCAACAGAAATAGCTATTGCTACACTGGGTAAAGAAATTGAACGTGAGTACTTACTATCAGATTTACTTAAGCGACCTAACGTTTCATACGATGTCCTGATGCAAATGCAATATGAAGATGGCGTAAAGATCGGGATTGGTCTGGAACCAGGAGAATATGCAGATCAAGTAGAAGTACAAGTTAAGTATGAAGGGTATATTGCACGCCAGCAGGACGAGGTCAATAAACAGCTCTCACTTGAAGAACAGTTAATCCCACAAGAAATGGATTTTGATGGTGTAACGAGCCTATCTTTTGAGGTGAGACAAAAATTTAAGTCGCACAAACCAGAAACTGTCGGGCAGGCGTCGCGGATATCTGGCGTAACACCAGCAGCGATTTCACTACTGTTAATTCATTTAAAACGGCATTACTACAATAAAAATCAGAAAGAACAAGAATCAACATGAGTAGCCTAAATGATGATTCGCATAAATTGCGGCTTGAACAAACCATCGCTACGTACGGGCTGGACATAACTGCAGAACAAAAGAACAGCCTGCTTGAGTATTTAGAGCAATTAAATAAGTGGAATAAGACCTACAACCTGACGGCAATTAGAAATCAAGAGCAAGCATTAATACAGCACTTATTTGACAGCCTAAGTGTAGTGAGACCTATTGTTCAATGTACGAATAATAAAAATATTGCAAATCCAAAAATAATGGATGTGGGCTCAGGTGGTGGGTTACCCGGTGTCATCCTTGCCATTGCATTACCCCAGGCATCCGTGGTGTGTGTAGATGCCGTTGACAAAAAAATGGCATTTATCAGACATATAGCGGGTGTGCTTCAGCTGAAAAACCTCAAAGCTATCCATGCAAGGGTTGAAGATTTGCCCAACGCAGAAATGGACGTCGTGACATCACGCGCGTTTGCATCGCTAAAAGATTTTGCGGTCCTGTCAGGTAAACATGTATCCACAGATGGTGAATTAGTTGCGATGAAAGGCAAACACCAAACAGATGAAATCGAAGAGCTTGAACAGACGAAATGGAAAGTTAAAAACATAGAAACACTAACAGTTCCTGAACTTGACGCCGAACGATGTCTCGTATGGATGCAAAGGAAAGGATAAAAGATGAATACCAAGACAAAGGAAAGAAAGATGCGTGTTTTTTGTATCGCTAATCAAAAAGGTGGCGTTGGCAAAACAACAACAGCAATCAACCTTTCTGCAGGACTGGCCAAACTACAACAACGAGTTTTGCTAATTGACCTTGATCCACAAGGTAATGCCACGATGGGTAGTGGAATAGACAAAAGCTTACTCGCGAACAATTTATACGATGTGTTGATCGGAGAGGCGACAATCGCAGAGGCACGGGTTCACTCAGAGAACGGTGGTTACGATGTCTTGCCTGCAAATCGTGAACTATCAGGAGCAGAGATTGATCTTGTTGGCATGGAGGAGCGGGAGCTACAGCTCAAGCATGCACTGTCAAAGGTAGATGGTGATTATGATTTTGTGCTGATCGATTGTCCACCAACATTATCTTTACTTACGCTGAACGGATTAGCTGCTGCGCATGGAGTAATTATTCCGATGCAGTGTGAATATTTTGCACTTGAAGGCTTATCAGATCTCGTTAATACGATTAAGCGTGTACATCGCAATATCAACCCTGAACTCAGTTTAATTGGACTACTGCGTGTAATGTTTGATCCGCGTGTGACGTTGCAACAGCAAGTATCAGCCCAATTAGAAGCGCATTTTGGAGAGAAGGTTTTTAAAACCGTCGTTCCAAGAAATGTAAGACTTGCGGAGGCACCCAGTCACGGAATGCCTGGTGTTACATATGATCCAAGCTCACGCGGTGCACAGGCATATATCGCCTTTGGTGCAGAAGTCATCGCACGCGTAAATGCAAGCAACGAATAAATTACAGGATAAAGAATGGTAACCAAAAAACCTAAAGGACTCGGTCGAGGCCTAGAAGCTTTGTTAGGTGCGGATATTCCTGCAGTAGGAAAACTTGGCGAGTCATCTGATGTAGAACAAGCACCGAGTGTCTTACTCATATCCAAATTACAGGCAGGAAAATATCAGCCTCGTACACGTATGGATGAAGGCGCACTTGCGGAGCTTGCAGACTCTATCCGTAGCCAGGGAATCATGCAGCCAATTCTGGTGCGCCCCATAGATGCCGCTAAAGGCAGATACGAAATCATTGCAGGCGAAAGACGCTTCCGTGCAGCACAATTAGCTGGACTCACAGAAGTTCCCGTGCTTGTCAGAGAAGTGACAGACCAAAACGCAGCGGCAATGGCGCTGATTGAAAACATTCAACGTGAGGATTTGAATCCACTTGAAGAAGCACATGGTGTAAAGCGTTTGCTTGATGAGTTCGGTTTAACACATGAACAGGCCGCTACTGCAATTGGTCGCTCAAGATCTGCTACAAGCAATTTATTACGCCTCTTGAATCTCGCTAATCCCGTGCAGACCATGCTGTTGGCGGGCGATATCGATATGGGCCATGCACGTGCATTGTTATCTGTTGATGCCGCGACGCAAATCCAGTTTGCCAATCTGATCATTGCAAAACGCTTGTCTGTACGTGATACAGAAAAAATGGTTGCGCAAGCAGATAAAGAACCGAATGCTAAAAGCGGACAAAAAGCGAGCAAAAACTCGACCACTCGTGACACAGCAAGAATGGAAGAGGCCTTATCAGATCAACTCGGAACAAAAGTTACGCTTAAAGTTGCTGGAAAGGATCGTGGACAGATCGTGATCGATTTTCACGGTTGGGAGCATTGCTCATCCTTGATAGAAAAAATGCAACTTAAGACATCGCTGGAATAAACAGATAACAAGAAGTGATTTCATCACACAAGCACAATGCGTTACGCTATCTAAAATAATTATTGACGAGGCAGACATGACAACGACACACCCCCATCAGGCAGAAATTCAGGCGCATATTGGCAATATGAAAAAAATTGCTGAACGTGCCGAATTAAAAAGAGACGCACTGGAAGAAATCAGCAATGAGGTGCGTGCCCTTGCATCACATCAAGACTGGTGGTCGCAGGAGTTGTACCCTGCGCCCGCGCAAGATGAGAATCAAGCGCGATACCTGATTAGTGAAGATGCAGATAAAAGCTACGCGCTTTACCTCAATGTCATGCGGCCCGGTAAAAAAATCATCCCGCATAACCATACAACGTGGGCTTGTATTGCTGCGGTCGAGGGCGTCGAACACAACTATGTATATGAAAGACTCGATGATGGTTCTGTGCCAGACGTTGGAAAACTCAAACAAGTCAAAACCGTTGTTGTTGATCCGGGTAATGTGATTGCCCTGATGCCTGATGACATCCATGCTGTCCAGATACAAGGTGATCAAGTCATCCGTCACTTGCATATGTATGGCCGTGCCTTGGAGACACTCGATCGTCGGATCGGTTTTGATCTTGAAGCTGAAACGTGCAGCATTATGCCGGTTGGTGTGCAAACAAGACGTTAATCATGTCTAACGCAAAACGCAATACACGTTTATTGCGCGCGGGACGGCCGGCGAGCGGGTGGGTCAATGTACCTCCAACCCGTGCGAGCACCTTTGTGTTTGAAACCGTTGAGGCTTGGCGCGATACCCGTAAGAGACGAGAAACGGAAAGACTGAATTCGTATGGTGCGCGAGGCACGGACTCCACCCATGCACTGGAAGACGCAGTGGTAGAGCTCGAGGGCGGTCATCGCGCGAGTTTTTTCCCAACGGGGCAGGCAGCGATAGCTGTCACACTGATGGCTTTTTTAAAACCTGGTG
>JAUSCY010000024.1 GCA_030650995.1 Sheuella sp.
CCAGATCGTATGTGACTTTTTTAGACAGAATCGTCTTTTCCATGCTGCTGATAATCAGGTCTGCGGCTTCGCCCCAGCCAATGTGGCGCAACATCATTTCGGCAGACAAAATTTCTGAACCGGGATTAACGTAGTCTTTGCCTGCGTACTTCGGCGCGGTCCCTGAGGTCGCCTCGAACATCGCCACAGAGTCGGACAAATTAGCACCTGGCGCAATCCCCACCCCTCCCACCTGAGCAGCTAAGGCATCCGATAAATAATCACCATTCAAATTAAGTGTAGCAATCACACTGTATTCATTCGGACGCAAAAGAATCTGCTGCATGAATGCATCAGCAATGACATCTTTGACAATAATGTCACGACCAGTCTTGGGATTTTTAAATTTGCACCAGGGTCCGCCATCAATGGGTTGCGCACCGAATTCTTCTTGCGCAAGCTCATAAGCCCAGTCCCTGAAAGCGCCCTCGGTATATTTCATGATGTTGCCTTTATGCACGATAGTGCAGGAGGGCAAGTTATGCTCGATGGTATAGAGCAGCGCCTTGCGCACCAGGCGCTTGGTGCCTTCACTCGAGACGGGTTTAATTGCGATGCCAGACGTTTCAGGAAAGCGGATTTGCGTCACACCCAGTTTATTCTGCAGGAAATCAATCAACGCACGCGCCTGCTCTGTATGCGCAGCGAACTCGATACCTGCATAGATATCCTCAGAATTTTCACGGAAAATAACCATGTTGGTTTTTTCTGGCTCTCGCAGTGGCGAAGGGACACCTTTGAGATAACGTATCGGCCTCAGACAAACATATAAGTCCAGGTGCTGACGTAAAGCCACATTCAAAGAACGGATCCCTCCCCCAACTGGGGTATTGAGTGGGCCTTTAATGGAAACGACAAATTCTTTGACTGCGCGCAGAGTTTCCTCAGGCAGCGAAATCTCATTGCCATAGAGCTTCCTTGATTTTTCACCCGCATAAATCTCCATCCAGTGGATTTTGCGCTGACCTCCGTAGGCTTTCTCAACCGCAGCATCGACAACTTTTTTCATGACAGGCGTGATGTCTACCCCAGTTCCATCTCCCTCTATGAACGGTATGATCGGTTCATCCGGGACATTGAGTGTGAAGTCTGCATTAAAGGTTATTTTTTGACCTGCGCTTGGAATCTGAACGTGCTGATAGGACATACTTGCTCCGGTACACCTTAAAATGTTGAGGTATCTTATCCTGCATTACCTGGGTGCACCGCAGCAATTCAACAGCTTTGCCAATTCTTTTTAACCCGGGGAGCAATACTCCCCAGACTCAGCAGGCGATCTTGTATGTTCAACCCTTCGCGCGATCAGGTCCGGCAGTTTTTTATTGAAACGTGGCGTAAGCACCGCGCACTGGAAGTCCTGACACCACTGGAGGCAATGGCTCTGGGATGGATCGAACAGCACCCTGAATACCACGCCGATATTGAGCGCTCAGATGCCATGACACGTGAGTTCAATGTTGAGGAGGGCCGCACCAACCCTTTTCTGCATCTTTCCATGCATCTGGCTATCGCCGAGCAACTCTCCATCGATCACCCCAGAGGCATTCGTATGGCTTACGAGTCGATTGCTTCGCGCACGGACACCCACCATGCTGCGCACGAAATTATGGAGTGCCTGGGTACTGTCGTCTGGGAATCACAACGACTTGGAACCGCGCTGGATAGTGATGCCTATATTGACCTGATCCGGCAACGTGTCAGTCGTGACTGAGAGAAGAAGGCTGAATTGAAAAGGGCTGAATTCTGTTCAGTCCAGAATTCAGCCCTTCGGTTACTTATATTTTATTTATTTGCGAACAGCCAGAGGACCTGGCTGAGCTGAAAGCCAGGCTGAGACGTTTGCAATATCTGTCGCTGACAATTGCGTCGCGAAAGCACCCATCACGGCATTTTTGCGAACGTTTGCAGTCGAGGCAGCGCCTGCGGCACCACGTTGATAGGCCTTCAGGGCATGCGCCAGGAAATCTGTATGCTGGCCAGCCAGAATCGGATAGGCTGGATCAACAGCTGATTTGGCATCCGCACCATGACAGGAAGCACAGTTAAGTTTTTCCCATACAGCTTTACCTGCGGCCAGATCAGCAGCCTGTGAGAGGCTGGCAGAAGCAATCAGCGCTGCACCAGCGAGGGCGATCGAAAGATGTTTCATATAAGCCCCCGGTTATTTGAGGTTGGAGTAGTAGGCAGCCAGATCAGCGATATCCTGATCCGAGAGGCTCTTTGCAATTGCGTCCATCGTAGGATGGCTGCGATCGCCTTTAGCGTAAGCATGCAAGGCCGCCTGAATGTACTTGTCATTCTGGCCGGCGATCATTGGCACCGAGTAGACTTCGGGAAAGCTCGCGCGATAGCCAGGAATCCCGTGGCAGCCAATACACATCGACACTTTTGCGCGCGACGCATCTGGCTTGCCGGCATCGGCAGCTGTTGCTGGCGTCACGACGGCACAGGCTGCGGCGATAGCCAACAAACCAGCCAGACGGGTCGCCAGATTGGCATTTTTGGAGGAATGGGTCTTGAAGCGATACATATTGTTCGGCAACTTCATGAAAGGGCTCTGACTCAAGCAGAGAAAATCCCGGGTTTGTCCCGGCCGCAAAACGATTGGATTGTACGATAATTGGAGCGGTTAGACTTGAACCTTCCGTATTTTCCCCTGAAACCCCTATTTTTTCAGCGACTAATGACCTCAGCCACCCCTACCCTAGCCCAGAATCAGCGTTTTGACGGTACAGAACGCTATGTTGCAACCGAAGACCTCAAGCTCGCCGTCAATGCCGCACTGACCCTGCAGCGGCCCCTGCTGATCAAGGGCGAGCCTGGCACTGGGAAAACCATGCTGGCCGAGGAAGTCGCTCAGGCGCTGGGACGTCCACTGTTGCAATGGCACATCAAATCCACCACCAAGGCACATCAGGGCCTCTATGAGTACGACGCAGTGTCGCGGCTGCGCGACTCTCAACTCGGTGATGAAAAAGTCAAAGATATCAGCAACTACATCATGCAGGGTGTGCTGTGGCAGGCGTTCGAGGCTCCAGAGCCTGTAGTGCTGCTGATCGATGAAATCGACAAAGCCGATATCGAATTCCCCAATGATCTGCTGCGTGAACTCGACCAGATGGAATTCCATGTGTACGAAACCCGCAGTACGGTTCGTGCGCTGCATCGTCCGCTCGTGATCATCACGTCGAATAATGAAAAAGACTTACCGGATGCATTCCTGCGTCGCTGCTTTTTTCACTATATCCGTTTCCCCGATCGCGATACGTTGCGCAGCATCGTGGACGTGCACTTTCCCAACCTTCACGCCGACGTTCTGCGTGCCGCGCTTGACACATTCTTTGCACTGCGTGATGCGCCTGGGCTGAAGAAAAAACCCTCCACCTCTGAATTCCTGGACTGGTTACGTTTGCTGATTGCAGAAGACGTCAGCGCTGCGCAGATTGATGCCCACGCTGCGACTGCCGTGCCCATGATGGCGGGTGCATTGCTCAAAAACGAACAAGATATGCAACTGCTCGAACGACTGGCTGCCGTGACGCGCGGGACTACACGCCGTTGACCGCAAACTTATATCAGGAAGCAATATGACAGTCTCCCAAAGTTTTAAAGTTCAACCGGCACCGCACACGCTCAAGGGCTACGGTGTTCGCCTTGAGCCCCTCACGCTCGCGCATACCGATGCGCTGGCCGCCGCCGCGCGTGACGGCGAGCTCTGGAATTTACGTGTGACATCCGTACCGGAGCCAGACCAGACCACAGCCTACATACAAACAGCGCTGGAGGGCCAGGCTGCAGGTCATCGCGTACCTTTTGTCGTCATTGAAGAGGCGAGTGGCAAACTAATTGGCTGCACCAGTTATCACGACATTCTTGCTCCTGTCGCGCGCCTGGAGATTGGTTATACCTGGTATGCAAAAAGCTATCAGCGCACACACGTCAATACGGCTTGTAAACTCATGCTGCTCAAGCATGCATTTGAAACACTGGGTGCGGCTGTTGTTGGCTGGCGTACAGATAATTTCAATTACGCATCCAGACGCGCGATTGAAAGGCTGGGCGCCAAACTAGACGGGATCATCCGCCACAACGCCATGCGCCGCGACGGAACCGTGCGCGACACAGTCATGTATAGCGTCATCGCAGGCGACTGGCCTGAGATCCAGGCACACCTGCTCTCACAACTCAAACACCATGCTGCTTGATTTCTTTTATCACCTGCGCACGCAAAAACTTCAGGTCTCCGTCAAGGAGTACCTGACACTACTCGAGGCATTGTCCTCGCCACTGATGCCGCCTACGCTTGAGGATTTTTATTTTCTCGCGCGCACGACGCTGGTCAAGGATGAGACGCTTTTTGATCGTTTTGATCGCGCTTTTGCGACGTACTACAGAAGTCTCGAGCAGAAGTTACCACCAGGTAAAAAAATCCCTCTCGAATGGCTGATTAAAGAGCTCGAAAAGAATCTCACCCCTGAGCAAAAAGCCCAGCTCGAAAAGCATGGTTGGGACAAGCTGATGGAGATGTTCAAAGAGCGCCAGGAAGAACAGAAAGAGCGCCATGAGGGCGGCAGCAAATGGATTGGCACGGGCGGCACATCCCCCTTTGGCAACGGTGGCTACCATCCTGAGGGCATTCGCGTGGGCGGGGTGTCCGGAGGCAACCGCACGGCAGTCAAGGTCTGGGATGAACGCCAGTTTCGCGACTATGACGACTCGATCGAGCTCGGTACACGTAATTTCAAAGTCGCACTCAGGCGACTGCGCAGGTTTGCCCGCCAGGGTGCAGATTTTGAACTAGACCTGGATGACACGATTTCAAGCACTGCACGTAACGCAGGCTATCTCGATATCAAACTCGTCCCCGAGCGTCACAACAACGTCAAAGTATTGATGCTGCTGGATGTGGGCGGCAGTATGGATGACCACATTGCGCGTGTTGAAGAATTATTTTCTGCTGCAAGCAGCGAGTTTCGAAACCTCGAGGTCTATTACTTTCACAATTGTCCATACGAACATCTGTGGAAATCAAACCGACGCAGGCAGATGGAACGCTTCGAGACTTGGGATGTGCTGCGCAAATTCAACGCAGACTGGCGATTGATTTTTGTCGGTGACGCCACGATGAGCCCCTACGAAATTCTCCAGCCTGGCGGCTCAGTCGAACACTACAACAAAGAGTCTGGGGCGGACTGGTTACAGCGTATGGTTACCACTTGGCCCAAGGCAGTATGGCTCAATCCCGAGCCACAAGCCTCCTGGCAATACCGCCAGTCTATCGGCCTGATCCGCAACATCGTTCAAGACAAAATGTTCCCTGTGACCGTTTCGGGCATCGAACAGGCAATGCGATTACTGTCAAAATGAACCAATCCGCTCGAATCTGCTCCAACAGGTTCGAGTCAATCTTTCAAATTGGATGTTTCCTATGCGTTTTCTGACTGACGCCGTTAAACGCGGCTTGCTGGGTGCGACCCTTTTCTTTGTTTTTTCTC
>JAUSCY010000007.1 GCA_030650995.1 Sheuella sp.
CTGAACATCCTAGGTAATCCTTGTGATTCGGGAAAAATACAGACAATCCTGCGATTTTAAAGCAGAAGTACATTAGGTAAAGATACGCATTAAATCATTAAATAGCGCCAAAACCATTAAACCAGCGAGCAAAGAGATTCCCACCCGCTGGCCTAACTCAGCCCATCGCGGTGAGGGAGGACGTCCCCGCACAATTTCAATGAGATAGTACAGCAGATGTCCGCCATCTAGCATCGGAATCGGAAGTAAATTCAGAACACCGAGACTGACACTGACAAGTGCTAAAAATGAAATATATGCTGTCCAGCCAATTCGCGCAGACTGTCCTGCGTAATCAGCAATCGTGACAGGCCCGCTAATATTTTTCCACGAAACCTCACCCACAACCATCTTTCCCATCATCTTCAAGGAAAACCAGGCTGTTTCAGCGGTGCGTGTAAACCCACGCAAGATACTGTCTAGTGGTCCGTAGTTGACGGTGACCATCGGAACGTCGCCACCGAGTTGTATCCCTACCCGACCGATCGTCTGCCCAGACTCGAGCTTGAACGCCGAAGGTATCAAAGTCATATCAATCAGATTACCCTGACGCTGGATCTGCAGTTGCAAAGCTTGATCGGGGTGCTGCTGAATGGTCGAAATTGCAATAGATATATCCGGATGATCAATATTCGCAATGCGAGTAATAACGTCATCCGCAAGCAAACCAGCTTTTGCTCCGACCGAGTCAGCTACGACCGACCGGATCTTCGGCGTAGAGGAACCAAGTGTCATACCCGCCGCGCGCAAGGGGTCTTCTTTAGAGGGATCCTGAATCGCCGGTAACTCAATCTGTCGCGTTAGCATGCTGCCAAGGTGATCGACTGTCAGTTCTACTGAACGTCGTTCAGTATCGGACTGCAGCAACTTCCATCTCAGCTGACTCCAGGACTCAACCGGCTGATCGTTGATGGCTGTGATGCGGTCACCGGCGACCAGACCAGCCTTGGCAGCAGCGCTCTGGGCGGGAGGAGTTCCAAGAATAGCCGCAGGCTCTTGCGTACCGACAAAATTAAGCAGCGCATAAAAAAAGACTGCTAGCAATAAGTTAAATACGGGTCCTGCGGCAACAATGGCAAACCGGCGACCAACCGATTGAGCCTGAAAACTATCGGCCCTTGTATTCGCAGCGACGTCAGTGGAATGCTCGTCCAGCATCTTGACATATCCACCCAGGGGGATAGCAGATAATGCCCACTCGGTTCCGTGACGGTCTGTACGTTTTAACAATACACGACCAAAGCCAACGGAAAACCTGAGGATTTTGACGCCACACCATCTTGCGACCCAGTAATGACCTAATTCGTGAAAAGTAATCAGGATACCGAGTGCTAAAAAAAAGGAAATTAATGTGAAGATCATTCGATATGGCTCAGAGGGAACGCATTAAGATTTATCTGGAAAGTAGACAAGAATTTCCAGCAAAGGTTCGAGCCATTTGATCTGCAGCAACAACCTCTTCAAGGGAACTCAAAGAATTCGAGGCTTGACCTGCCTGCCATTCAAGCGTGGATTCGATCACACGAGCAATATTAGTATAGGAGGTACGGCGATTTAAAAATGCGTCAACAGCTACTTCATTGGCGGCATTCAAAGCAATACATGCGCCCTCTCCGGCCTTTAATGCCTGAAAGGATAAATTCAGGCAAGGAAACTGCCCGAAATCAGGTGCTGAAAAATCCAGACGTCCAGCCAGAGCAAGATCAAGCATTCCAACGCCAGACTCAATGCGCTGCGGAAAGCCTAAACCATAAGCAATCGGTGTCCGCATATCAGGCTGTCCTAGCTGGGCAAGAACGGAACCGTCTTCATACTCAACCATCGAGTGCACGACACTCTGGGGGTGAATCACAACGCTGATGCGTTCGGCCGGCATCGCAAATAGCCAGTGTGCTTCGATAACCTCTAGCCCCTTATTGAGCATCGTTGCAGAGTCAACGGATATTTTTCGACCCATGCTCCAATTCGGATGCGCACAGGCTTGCTCTGGCGTGACATCGTGTAGCTCTGACCATTGACGTGTCCTAAACGGACCACCCGAGGCAGTCAGGATTAGTCTGCGCACGCCGGGTGTCGGGCCAGACGGCGCACTTGCGCGCCCATCATGCGGCAAACACTGAAAAATCGCATTATGTTCACTGTCGATCGGCAAAAGTTCTGCACCGTGATCGCGAACAGCGGCCATAAAAAGCGAGCCAGCAGCCACCAGGGCTTCCTTATTAGCAAGTAATACTCTTTTACCAGCGATTGCCGCAGCTAACGCAGCGGGCAGGCCAGCCGCACCGACAATTGCTGCCATTACGACATCGCAAAAAGAGTCCGCTGCCGTATCTGCGAGGGCTTGTGCACCCACGCGAATTTCTGGTGATGGAACTTTAGCTGGCCACACATCCCGGAATCTTTTCGCCGCCTGGCTGTCAGGAACAATGACAACCTTTGCGCATGTCGACTCAGCTTGCTGCGCTAATAAATCGATGCGGCTATGCGCAGAAAGCGCATAAACTGAAAAACGCTCAGGATGACGGGCCAAGACATCCAATGTGCTCTGACCGATCGAGCCTGTCGATCCTAGAATGGTGACGCGGGCTAGGCTCATGATGAAAATGGAACAGAAGATAATTCAGTCAACAGGAAAGCGACGGGTACGACAGCGACCACAGCGTCAATACGATCGTACACTCCGCCGTGTCCTGGTAAAAGATGACTGGAGTCCTTGATACCTGCTCTTCTTTTTAGAAGTGATTCAAACAAATCCCCAATAATGGAGAGCATGCCAAGCATCACAGCACAAATTGCCGCACCGCTCAGCGACCAGCTTGAAACCAGATGGGCTCCGAAACTTGAGGGCCAGACAGAAGATGCCAATACCCATGCTACGACGCCTGCGATTCCCGCTATCGCACCTTCAATTGTTTTACCAGGACTGATAGCAGGCGCAAGTTTGTTTTTACCAAAAGCTTTACCAGCAAAATAGGCTGCGATGTCGGCGACCCAGATCAGAATTAACAAGGACAACACATACAAAGCGCCACGATGAATGTATAGATAAGTAAGTGTTGCCCATGTTGCAAATAAAGCAACAGGTGCAAACAGTGTCCAGAAAATGTTGCGGGCGGGTGCCTGGGCGCGGCCCTTTAGAACCACAGGGATCACTACTAGTATCCAGACAAAGGCGCTAATGATGGTGCTAGCAAGAAACCAGAAATAAACGGGATGCGCATGAGTCATCCAGTCATAGGCCTGAACCATGGATAGCGCAAAAAGCCCAGCACCAATAAAAACAGATAAGGATCTTGATCCGGGCAGTGTGAGTCGTGTCCATTCCCAACCGGCGCATCCACAGGCCACACCAAGAAAGATAATGAATGGCCAGAAGGAGTCGACGTAAACCGTGGCGCCAAGTATGGCTAACAACACGACTGCAGTCAGGACGCGTTGTTTTAGCATTCTAATTAGCTCGCACTTTTAGCATGCAATTGCGCACTGGTGCGACCGAATCTTCTTTCACGATTTCGATACCACTCAAAAGCGTGGAGTAATTCATCTTCACCAAAGTCAGGCCAATAGCAATCAGTGAAGTAAAGCTCGGCATAGGCAAGTTGCCAGATCAAGAAATTGGATATGCGTTGTTCGCCGCCTGTGCGTATAAACAAATCCGGCTCAGGTGCCCAAGCCATAGAAAGATAGGATTCAAAAACCTCTTCCTGAATTTTTTCTGGATCTGTGGCTAAGTCAGGCTGGGCCGACAGCATGCGACGCGTAGCCTGCAAAATATCCCATCGTCCGCCATAGTTTGCGGCAATGGTGAGATGTAACTTATCGTTGTGCGCTGTCTGCGCCTGGGCTTGAAGGATCAGCTCCTGCAGACGCGGTTCAAAAGCGGATAAATCACCAACTACATGCAGACAAACACCCTGCTCCTGTAGCCTGGCAACCTCACGCTCGAGTGCCTGAACAAACAGACGCATGAGCAAGGTGACTTCTTCGGCAGGACGACGCCAGTTTTCTGAACTAAAAGCAAACAGGGTGAGGTAACGCACGCCAAGCTTGCCGCACGTTTCTACAGCACGTCTGACGGACTGTACGCCTTTTGCATGGCCCGCAGTACGTGGCAAGAGTCGCTTGGAGGCCCAGCGGCCGTTACCATCCATAATGATGGCTACATGCTGCGGAATCGCAGAAGTCTGGGGAACTGTTCGGGTTGAGCTGGTTGCCATATATGTTGACGGATCAGACCGTCAAAATCTCCGCTTCCTTTGCCGCAATCATTTTGTCGATATCCACGACACAACGATCAGTGAGCTTCTGAACGATATCCTGCGCACGACGCTCGTCGTCTTCAGAGATATCTTTTTCTTTCACCAGACGTTTGAAGGCCTCATTTGCGTCACGACGCAGGTTGCGCACGGCAATTTTTGCATCTTCGCCTTCAGACTTAACGACTTTATTGAGCTCTCTGCGACGCTCCTCGGTCAGAGCCGGCATGGGTACGCGGATGCTGTCACCCATACCAACAGGGTTTAAACCCAGATCTGAATCGCGGATCGCTTTTTCAACGGTCGATCCGAGGTTCTTTTCCCAAACCTGCACACTCAAGGTACGCGCATCCATCAGCGTAACGTTAGCAACCTGACTCAGCGGAACAGGTGAACCGTAATACTCGACCTGAATATGATCGAGAATCCCAGTACTGGCACGACCAGTACGGATTTTTGCAAGATTTGAGCGCAAAGTTTCAATTGACTTTGCCATACGAGCTTCAGCAGAACTCTTTATGTCAGCAATACTCATCAGAAGATTCCTTTAAACGTGAACGAGCGTGCCTTCATCTTCACCGCTCACCGCTCTGCGCAACGCGCCAGGTTTGTTGATGGAGAAGACTCTAATTGGCAGCTTTTGATCGCGGCACAGCGCAAAGGCTGTGGCATCCATAATTTCAAGGCGACGCATGATCACCTCATCAAAACTGATACGTGTATAGCGGGTAGCAGCAGAATCCTTTTTAGGATCTGCGCTGTAAATACCATCGACTTTTGTCGCTTTCAGAACAATTTCAGCGCCAATCTCTGCACCGCGTAAAGCAGCAGCTGTATCGGTTGTAAAGAATGGATTTCCGGTACCTGCGGCAAAAATCACAACTTTGCCTTCTTCAAGGTAACGCAGGGCTTTGGGACGGATATAAGGCTCAACAACCTGCTCGATATTGAGCGCGGACTGAACACGCGCGTCAACACCTCGGTGCTTGAGTGCATCCTGCAATGCAAGGGCATTCATGACAGTAGCCATCATGCCCATGTAGTCAGCTGTCGCACGGTCCATACCCTGAGCACCTGGTGCCACACCACGAAAAATATTACCCCCGCCGATCACGATGGCAAGCTGGATACCCATTGCGGCGACTTCAGAGACCTCGTCTGTCATGCGTACGATCGTGGCACGGTTGATGCCGAAAGCATCATCGCCCATCAACGCTTCACCAGACAGTTTGAGGAGTACTCGTTTATGCATTCTGCTGGTCATGATCAAACATCCAGATGGTTATAGACGTACAAAAGTGTATACGAAAGTAAGCCGGGCGTGCATTGCTGCGACGCCCGGCTTTTCTGGTGCTAATTAAGCCTGACCTGCAGCAGCAGCAGCTACTTCAGCTGCAAAATCGCTGGTCTTCTTTTCGATGCCTTCGCCAACTACGAAAAGTGCGAAACCATTTACAGAAGCACCCTTTTCTTTGAGCATTTGTGCAATGGTTTGCTTATCGTTCTTGACGAATGGCTGAGATAACAAGGCGACTTCTTTCAGAAATTTCTGAACAGTGCCTTCGACCATTTTCTCAACGATTTCAGCCGGCTTGCCGGACTCGGCAGCTTTCTGACGTGCAACGGAACGCTCTGCTTCTTTGTCTGACTCAGAAACACCTGTCTCGTCCAGTGCGCGTGGCTTGGTTGCAGCAATGTGCATGGCCAGATCTTTACCGACTTCGTCTGCACCTGAAAACTCAACTAACACGCCGATTTTGCCGCTATGCACATAGCTGGACAGTTTGTTAGCCGTGCTGAAGCGGTGAAAACGACGAACAGAGATATTTTCACCAATCTTGCCGACAAGCGCAAGGCGAGTTACTTCAACAGTTGCATCGCCCATTGAGGCAGCAGAAAGTGCAGCGACATCGGCTACATCGTTCGTTGCAACAATCTTTGCCAGATTGTTAACAAAAGCAACGAAATCGTCGTTTTTAGCAACAAAGTCCGTTTCGCAGTTGATTTCAATCACAGCGCCCTGCTTGGCATCTGGAGAAATATACAGACCAATCAGGCCCTCGGCAGTGACACGGCCGGCAGCTTTACTTGCTTTGCTACCAAGCTTGACGCGCAAAATTTCTTCTGCACGCGCCATATCACCTTCGGCTTCTGTCAGGGCTTTTTTGCACTCCATCATCGGTGCATCAGTTTTTTCGCGCAATTCTTTAACCATCGCGGCGGTAATATCAGCCATGTTCGCTCCTGGATATACATGAGACACCCCGAAACTGGTTCGGGGTGAAGGATACAAAATACGGTAACCTGCCCCCACGAGGACAGGCTGGATCAGAACTTAAGCTTGAGCCTGATCAACTTCAACGAACTCTTCACCCTGGGTGAGTTCTTCGACGAGACCGTTCAGGCTCTGTGCTTTACCTTCGAGTACGGCATCAGCCATGCCTTTGGCGTACAAAGCAATCGCTTTAGCAGAGTCGTCATTACCAGGAATGATGTAATCCACACCATCCGGTGAGTGGTTGGTATCAACCACAGCAACAACAGGAATGCCAAGAGCCTGGGCTTCTGCCACAGCAATCTTGTGATAACCAACGTCAATCATGAATATCGCACTTGGCAAGCCATTCATATCCTTGATGCCACCAATAGACTTGTTCAGCTTGTCGAGTTCGCGCTGAAACATCAGACCTTCTTTTTTGGTCAGACGCTCAGTGCCGCCTTCAGCAATCACGATTTCCATGTCTTTCAGGCGCTTGATCGAGCTCTTGACTGTTTTGAAGTTGGTGAGCATGCCGCCCAGCCAACGACTGTCTACAAAAGGCATACCAGCACGGGTTGCCTCAGCAGCGACCAGCTCGCGAGCAGCACGCTTGGTACCGACGAACAGAACATTGCCGCCTTTAGCTGCGACTTGTTTCACAAACTTGGTGGCGTCCTGATAATTAGCAACCGTCTTTTCGAGGTTGATAATGTGAATTTTGTTGCGATGGCCAAAAATAAAAGGCGCCATCTTGGGATTCCAGTAACGGGTCTGGTGACCAAAGTGCACGCCCGCTTCTAACATTTCACGCATTAAAGACATTTTATAGCTCCGAGGGTTGGGTCTGGTATTGCGCCTGCACCGATTCTGATAATCAAAATGGCACCCTGGTGGCGCAACACGCGATTTTTGGATGGGCTGAATCAGGTTGATTCCGCTTAATCCATATGAAAAGGCCAAATGAACTTTTCAAACTACCTGGCATTTCTACATAACCGCTGACATAACAGTTAATACTCAGCAGTTAATACTTAAATTACATAAGGTAATAATTATGCATAAAACCAGGTAAGCCTATAATTCTACTATCTTTCACCAACATCACTCAAGTCAATATGGGATTAGTTACAAATACAGCTGATTTGGACCTCATGCGCGCGGCCTGTCGGGACGCTGCAAAGATCCTTGATTTCATCACTCCCTACGTCAAACCAGGGGTCACTACAGGGGAACTAGACCGACTTTGCCTGCAATACCTGACCGAGGAACTCAAAGTCAAATCGGCAACTGTTGGCTATGCCCCGCCAGGATATACACCTTTCCCAGGAGCGATTTGTACCTCGGTCAATCATCAGATCTGCCACGGCATTCCCGGTGACAAGGTTTTGAAAAACGGCGACGTACTGAATATTGATGTCACGATCATTAAAGACGGCTGGTTTGGTGATACCAGTCGCATGTATTACGTTGGAGAGCCTTCAATTCTGGCAAAACGACTCACTGAAGTCACTTATGAGTGTATGTGGCTGGGTATTGCGCAAGTCAAACCCGGCAATACCATTGGTGATATTGGCCATGCAATCCAAAAACATGCCGAATCGAGTGGGTTTTCAGTCGTGCGTGAATACTGTGGCCATGGGATTGGTCAGGTTTTTCATCAGGACCCGCAAATTTTGCATTACGGCAAAGCAGGCGCTGGTCAGGTACTTGAGACAGGCTTGATATTCACAATCGAACCCATGATTAACGCGGGTCGTCGAGAGAGTCGCGTGCTCGCTGACGGCTGGACCGTGGTGACACGTGACCATAGCCTTTCGGCACAGTGGGAGCACTCTATACTCTGCACCGACACGGGTTATGAGGTGTTGACCATATCGGATGGAATGCCACCTGCACCAGCTTTTATCACGCGCTGATACACGCGGACCCAGATGATGAACCCGGAAGACCTTTCAAAGCTGCGCAGTGAACATCAGTCGCTTAGACAAGAAGCGATCAGCGAATATCGCCAGACTCTCAAGGCGGACGCCTTGCTGTCCACATTACGCAAATGTGCGGATGTGACGCTGACCAAGCTGCTTGCGCTCTGCCCCCTCCCAAAGGGTGCGGCACTCGCAGCGGTAGGTGGCTATGGCCGCGGAGAACTCTATCCATTCTCTGATGTGGATTTGTTGATACTGCTGCCTTGCGATCCTGATCCTGCTGAAGAAGCCTCTCTGGGCACGCTAGTCACTGCCATGTGGGACTTGGGTCTTGAGCCTGGCTACAGCATCAGAACCATTGATCAATGCATTGCCGAGGCAAGCGCTGACATCACGGTAGAAACCTCGATGCTCGAGACGCGATGGATAGCAGGAAGTAAAAAGCTGATCCAGACCTTCATTTCCGCGATGAAAAAGCATCTCGATCCCTACAAATTTTTTCAGGCCAAGCGTGCCGAAATGCAGCAACGGCATGCACGCTACCAGGACACCCCCTACGCACTGGAACCAAATTGCAAGGAATCTCCCGGAGGTCTGCGTGATTTGCAAGTCATTATGTGGATGGCTCGTGCGGCTGGTTTTGGTACTTCATGGCAGCAAATCGCGCGGGCGGGTTTGCTCACAACACTCGAGGCTCGTGATCTAAAGCGCGCAGAGCAAGCATTCAAGCGTCTCAGGATTGAGCTGCATTTACTTGTTAAAAGGCGCGAAGATCGACTGCTGTTCGATCTTCAGCATGGCATGGCAGAGGTCTATGGATTGACGGCCACGCCTAACAGGCGCGCAAGTGAAATCCTGATGCAGCGTTATTACTGGGCAGCACGGCTGGTGACGCAGCTCAATACCCTGCTAGTCCAGAATATTGAAGAAAAACTGCTGCCTTTTGATGAGGCGGATGCGCAAGTCATTGATGAAAACTACATAGCGAGACATCATCGGCTCGATATCGTCGATGAAGAGTTGTTTGAGCGCGATCC